>JAJYWA010000052.1 GCA_021791755.1 Actinomycetes bacterium
ATGGGCGCATCGGCAGGGGTAGTCCATGCTCGAGGTTCTCTCGATACAGCTTGCTCCTGGAGAGGCTGACAAGCCGAAGGCAGCCAAAGCAAAGACAGCCAAAGCGACGGAGGGCTAGGAATGTCAAAGACTAAGGGCGGCGGTTCGACCAAGAATGGACGGGACTCCAGGTCGCAGCGCCTTGGCGTGAAGGTGTTCTCCGGTACGCAGGTGTCTTCTGGCGCGATCATCGTGCGTCAGCGGGGAACGCGTTTTTACCCTGGCGTCAATGTAGGAAGGGGGGGAGACGACACGTTGTTCGCAACCGCGAATGGGGTGGTTCGTTTTGCGGCACGACGTGGGCGAAAGTTCGTCGACGTAGTGCACGGTGCAAGTTGATCGCTGCAGCCGCTACCTCGCGCGACTTCACTGCGACTGGACGCCGCTAGCGACATCACCGTCGTCTTGCCCGCGATCGCAGGCGACAACGGCTTCGTTCGCCGGCAGGTGTGCGCTGTGGTGCGGGTAGGATCTCGCTGATGCAGGGCTTCGTGGACGAGGCGCGGCTTCATGCGAAAGGTGGAGATGGCGGAGCAGGCGCCGTGTCGTTTCGCCGGGAGGCCCATGTGAGCCGTGGCGGTCCGGATGGTGGTGATGGCGGGGGAGGTGGCTCTGTCTGGCTTACGGCTAGCCGCAACCTGGCTTCACTGCTCGCGTTCAAGGACCACCCGTACAGGCGCGCCGGGGATGGCAGGCACGGAGCTGGTGGCAAGCGGCATGGGGCAAGAGGTCAGGACCTCGATGTAGAGGTTCCCGAAGGCACTGTTGTGATGTCTCTCGAAGGCGAGCCCCTCGCCGATCTCATGGTCGAAGGAGACCGCTTCCTCGTGGCGAGGGGTGGTCACGGCGGTATGGGCAATGCACGCTTTCTCTCGAACAGTCGTCGTGCACCGAGCTTTGCGGAGCAGGGCGAGGCGGGAGAGGAACGGTGGTTGCGCCTGGAGTTGAAGCTCATGGCGGATGCAGCGTTGATTGGCCTACCTAATGCGGGAAAGAGCACGCTGATCTCGCGCATATCCGCCGCGAAACCGAAGATCGCCGGGTATCCATTCACGACGCTCGAGCCGCACTTGGGGGTCGTTCGCATCGGAAGCCGCGAAGATGAGCACGAGATAATCGTGGCGGACATCCCGGGCTTGGTGGAGGGCGCGGCGGACGGACGGGGTCTCGGCCAGCGTTTCCTTCGCCATGTCGAGAGGGCGAGAGCGCTCGTGGTCCTCGTGGACTTGGCGCCCGAACGCGTCGAAGGACCTCGGGAGCAGCATCGCATCCTTACAAGAGAGCTGGCTCGCTACAGCAGCGAACTGGCTGGCCTTCCCCAGGTGGTCGTGGGCTCCAGGATGGACATGGCTTCCGATGCGCAGGAGTGGCCCGAGCTGCAGGTTTCGGCTGTCACCGGCGCTGGGCTGCAGAGCTTTTTGTACGCTCTGGCGCAGGTGGTGGAGGAGGCCGAACGCCGAGGACCGCAGAAGAGATCAACGGTGGTGACGCGACCTGAGCCAGAAGGAGTGCGAGTCACGAAGACCCTCGGCGGTGTCTTCGTCGTAAGCGGACGACCTGCGGAGCGTGCGGTTGCGCTGAACGACCTTACGGACCAAGATGCCTTGGAGCATGTCCAGAAGCGGTTGCGCAGCATCGGCGTCGAGGCAGCGCTTTCCAGGGCTGGCGCTCGGGCAGGCGACCTGGTTCGCGTCGGCAGCGTGGAGATGACCTTCGAACCGGACGCTGAGCCGTGATCGATCACAAGCAGAGAGGCTGTGTGAGGCAGTGCTTGTCGTCGTCAAGATAGGCAGCACCTCGCTCACGGGTGATCGGGGGGACGTGGACGCGGGGGCCATCGACATGTTGTGCGGCCAGGTTGCAGCGGTGCGCGAGGCGGGACATGAGGCGATAGTGGTGACCTCGGGCGCTGTGACCTCGGGGTTGGCGATCCTGAGCGAAGCCGGTAGTCTTTCGGGCGCTGGCCGCCCGGACGACCCTGAGATGCTCCAGGCCGCATCCGCGGTGGGCCAGAGCCGCCTGATGGGCGTGTACGAGACCCTTCTCCGCCGGCGCTCGCTGGTCTGCGGGCAGGTCCTGCTGACCTACGGGGACTTCGTTCAGCGCTCTCGGTACCTGAACGCACGGCGGACCTTCGAGCACCTCTTGAGGCTTGGCGTGGTGCCGGTGGTGAACGAGAACGACGCGGTGGCGGACGAGGAGATACGGTTCGGAGATAACGACAGGCTGGCGGCGCTGGTCGGAAATATGCTGGGGGCTGATCTGCTCGTCCTGCTCACAGATACCGCCGGCTTGCTGGAGCAGTCCCCGCACCTGGCCGGCGAGGCGACGTTGATCGAAGAGGTGGTCGAGATAGACCACGAGATCGAGATGCTTGCAGACGGCTCGGCAAGCGAGGCTGGGACAGGAGGCATGGTCTCGAAGCTTGCAGCCGCGAAGATCGCCAGCTGGTCTGGCGTGCGAGTCGTCATCGCGGCCGCGGGCAGGGAGCAGGTGGTCATGGACGCGGTGGCGATGAAGCCTGGCGTCGGCACGATCATCCACCCCCGGCCCCGGCGGCAGCGCATCGGGGCCCGGAAGCTGTGGATAGCGTTTGCACTACCTTCGCTCGGGAGGATAGCGGTGGATGACGGGGCGCGGGACGCGCTAGTGCTGCGCGGCGGATCTCTGCTGTTGGCTGGGGTGCTCAGCGCCCAGGGGAGCTTCGATGCCGGCGATGCGGTCGAGATCACGAACGCCCGCGGCGAGGTGTTTGCAAAGGGCTTGGCCCGCCTCGACGCGTCCTCGCTTCGGGCGCAGGCTGGTCGGCAGAGGATGGACATTGCGCGAGCCATGCCTCGTGAGGCAGTTCACCGGGACGACCTTGTGATAGTGGACTGACGGATCACTCGGTCGGGCGTTGGCTCGGCGTGGCGCCAGCCAGGCGGCACGCGCCAACGAGGTCGGACGCCAGCCAGGCGGCGTGGCAGGTACGCTGGGGCATGGACTCAAACGATCTCACACTTGCCGACCAGGGAGCCCGGGCGCGCAGGGCGTCACGCGTGCTTGCGACGGCCACGAGCTCGCTGAAGGACGCGGCGCTTCAACGGGCCGCTCGCCTCATAGAAGAGCGGGCTGGCGAGATCCTCTTGGCGAACGAGAAGGACGTCCGCGACGCGGGGGAGAGAGGCGCAACGAGGACGGCGCTCGATCGGCTTCGCCTCGATCCCTCCAGGGTTCAATCGATGGCAGCGGGGCTTCGCAGCGTGGCGGCGCTTCCCGACCCCGTCGGAGAGATCCTCGACGGTTGGGTGCGGCCTAACGGGCTACGGGTGAGGCGGGTTCGCGTGCCCCTCGGGGTGGTTGGGGTCATCTACGAGAACAGGCCGAACGTGACAAGCGATGCGGCTGCGCTGTGCGTGAAGTCGGGCAACGCGGTGATGCTGCGCGGCTCTTCGTCCACGATCAACTCGAACATGCAGATAGCGTCGGCGCTGCGTGAGGGGGTGAGGCAGGCAGGGCTCCCCGAGGACTCCGTTCTCCTCGTGACCGAGACCAGCAGGGAGTCGGCCGTCGAGCTCATGCGGATGCGCGGGGTGATCGACTGCCTGATCCCGCGAGGTGGACATGATCTGGTCGCGTCGGTGATAGAGAACGCCACTGTGCCGTACGTGATCGACGGGGACGGGAACTGCCATGTCTACGTTGACGCTTCGGCTGATCTCGATCGAGCAGTCGAGATCATCGTGAACGCGAAGATGCAGCGGCCAAGCGTGTGCAACGCGGCCGAGTCCCTGCTCGTGCACGCCGACGTGGCGGCCGACCTGCTTCCGAGGGCGCGTGCACGGATGGCGGGGGTGGAGATGGTGGGCGATGCCCGGGCTTGTGCGATCCTGGATGGCATCGGTCGTGCGACAGAGAAGGACTTCGCCACGGAGTTCCTCGACCTGAAGCTCGCCGTAGCGGTCGTCGACGACCTCGACGCTGCAATCGACCACATCGCGACGTATGGCACGGGGCACTCCGAGGCCATTGTGACCGAGGACCTCGAGGCCGCGCGACGCTTCACGCAAGAGGTGGACGCTGCGTGCGTCGTCGTGAACGCGTCCACCCGATTTGTTGACGGCGGCGAGCTCGGGTTGGGCGCTGAGATCGGCATCAGCACGCAGAAGCTCCATGCACGGGGCCCGATGGGCTTGAGGGAGCTCACCTCGGTGAAGTTCGTGCTGGAGGGAGAAGGGCAGATCCGGACGTGAACCAGGACGTGAACCAGGACGTGAGCTCGGACGTGATCCCCGATGGGCGCCCGGACGTGAGCTCGGACGTGAACCAGGACGTGGATCCCGACCGGCGCTTGCCCGGTCGGTTCGAGTCCATCGACTCTGTGAGGGAACGGCTCGGTGAAGTGGCCTACCTGGCCGACGCCGGCGCCGCTGGCGTGGTGTTCCTCGCAGACCGCCTGGGTAAGCCCGTTCTGGTGGAGGGCCCTGCGGGCGTCGGCAAGACCGAGCTTGCGAAGTCGGTGGCGAAGATAACCGCCAGCCGTCTGATAAGGCTCCAATGCTATGAGGGGCTGGACGAGTCGAAGGCGCTTTACGAATGGAACTACAGGAAGCAGCTGCTCCATATCCAGTCGGCAGGGACCTCCGAGGCGGAACCGGAAAGAGACATCTTCGGCGAGGAGTTTCTTCTCGAGCGGCCGCTCCTTGCTGCGATCCGCTCCAGCGAGCCCGTGGTGCTGCTCATCGACGAGGTCGATCGGATCGAGATGGAGACCGAGGCGCTCCTGCTGGAGGTGCTCTCGGACTACCAGGTGTCCATCCCGGAGATGGGCACGGTCCGAGCGGCCCAGGTACCGCTCGTGTTCCTCACCTCGAACAGCACTCGCGAGCTCTCGGAGGCGCTCGTTCGCAGATGCCTCTACCTGCACATGGACTATCCAGACGCTGAGCGCGAGCGGCGCATCATACGCGCGCGCGTCCCTGGCGTCAGCGAGCGGCTCGCCGACCAGGTAGCGCGAATTGTACGCCTGGTCAGGACTGTAGAGCTGAAGAAGCAGCCGTCGGTTGCGGAGACACTCGACTGGGCCCGCACCCTCGTGCTGCTCGGGATCGAGAGCGTTGGACCAGAGGAGGCCCGTGATACCCTGCACGTGCTCTGCAAGCATGCCAGCGACATCGAGAAGGCGGCGAAAGAGCTCTTCACGGTCGGCGCCGACGTGCAAGCTGGCGCAGACAACGCGATGGAGCGGTAGGGCCGCATGCTGGACGTGCTCGAAGGGTTGATATCCGAGCTGCGCGAGGTGGGGGTGCCCGTCTCGCTGGCCGAGAGCCTCGATGCGGCCGAGGCAGTGATGCAGGTCCCGCTTGACGATGCCGTGGTGCTCAAGCAGGTCTTGGGGGCGACGCTCGTCAAGTCCAGCACGCACTGGAAGGCTTTCGAGACCGTGTTCGACATCTACTTCTCGCACCAGCTCTCTCCCCGAACCGGCGACGAGGACAGCGCGGATGCCACTGACGCCGGCCAAGGTTCTGTTATCACGGCTGCCGATGCGCCGCCGTCGCCGCTCGGCGCCGCCGGAGATGGTGGGATCGCCGGCTCGATGACCGACGCGCTCATGGCGGCTCTGTTGAGGATGGACCGCAGATCGCTTGCGATGCTCGCACGCCGCGCTGTGGCACAGTTTGCGGGCATCGTTCCGAAGAGGCCCGTCGCAGGAACGTATTACCTCTTTCGCACCCTCCGCAACGTCGATTTCGATGGCCTCGGCGCTCGCCTGGCTAGAGAGCTCATGGCGCAGAGCGAGCCTGAGGATGCTCTCGGTGAGCGCTTGGCCGCCGACGAGGCGGCGAGGCGTATGGAGATGCTGCGAGAGCAGGTGGCTGGAGAGATCCGGCGGCTGCTCGTAGCCGATCGCGGAGCGCAGGCCGTCGCCCGGACTGCGCGCCGCCCGCTCCCCGAGGACGTCGACTTCATGCACGCTACTCACGAGGAGCTGCAGGCGATGAGGCTTGCGCTGCAGCCTCTTGCGAGAAAGCTCGCCACCAGGATGTCATGGAAACGCCGCCATGGCCGCAAGGGGCCGCTCGACTTCCGAGGCACGATACGGCGGTCGCTCTCGACGGGCGGAGTGCCTGTAGAGCCGGCGTTCAAGTACCCGCGCCCCGCGAGGCCGGAGATTTTCGTGCTCGCCGACGTGTCGGGCTCCGTGGCGTCGTTCTCGCGTTTTACCTTGCAGATGCTGTACGCGATGAGCTCGCAGTTCTCGAGGGTTCGCAGCTTCGTGTTCGTTGACGGCATCGACGAGGTCACGCGGTTTCTGGCAGGGCGTGACATGGCCCAGGCGATGGCGAAGGTGAACGCTGAGGCGGACGTCACCTGGCTGGACGGCCACTCCGACTACGGGCATGCCTTCGAGTCGTTCTGGGAACGGTTCGGCCGCGAGGTGAACGAGCGGTGCAGCGTGATCATCCTCGGTGATGCGCGCAACAACTATCATGCCTCGGGGTCCTGGGTCCTGGAGGAGATGCGCCGGCACGTGAGGCGCATTTACTGGCTGAACCCCGAGCCGCGTGGCTACTGGGGAAGCGGAGACTCCATCTTCGAGCAGTACGCCCCCCACTGTGATGGATCGTTCGAGTGCCGCAATCTTCGCCAGGTGGAGCAGTTCGTGAAGACGCTGGAGCGGTGAGCGCGCAGGCAGCGGCAGCCGCCCCCCGGGAGATCCCGTCCGGAAGGCTGGTTCTCGTGCGTCACGGGGCCTCTCTGTGCAATGTGCACGGTGTCGTGGGAGGTCGTCGCGGGTGCACTGGGCTGTCGGAGACGGGGCTCATGCAGGCGAAGGCGCTACGGCTGCGTTTGGAGCGCACCGGCGAGCTCGAGGAGGCAACCGTGCTCTACGCGAGCGTGCTGGAGCGCGCGGTGCAGACTGCTGATGTCATAGCGCCTGCAGCGGGTGGGGGGCTGGAGGTGATCGAGGACTGCGGGCTGTGCGAGCTGCATCCCGGCGATGCAGATGGCCTGACGTGGGAGGAGGTGGCCCGACGCTACGGTACGATCGACTTTCGTTCTCATCCTCACCAGGCGATAGCGCCATCGGGGGAGAGCTGGAGCGGTTTCGTCGAGAGGGCGAGCAGTCGTCTGGCTGCGATCATGGACAGGCACCCGGGCCAGCTGGTGGTGGTGGTGTGCCATGCCGGGGTGGTGGCTGCATCCGTCGCTCGGTTCCTTGGTATGCGCGGGTCGAGCGCCGGCCTCGGCCTGCGGTGCGAGAACACGTCGATCACCCGCTGGGACAGGGACCCCAGTGAGGGCCCCAATGGGGGTTCCAATGGGGGTTCCACTGGGGGTTCCACTGGGGGTTCCAGCGGGGGTTCCACTGGGGGTTCCAGCGGGGGTTGGACGCTCGTCACCTACAACGACGCATCGCACCTCGAATAGGTCATGCACCTCGAATAGCTCTCCAGGTGTTGGCAAGAGCCACCGCCAGTTGTGAACACCGAAGCGCCGCCGTCAGGTTGGGCGCAGGGCAGACCACATCTTCACCGTTCAACCGTTCAACCGTTCGTCAAGCTCGGCCGGCAGGCGCCGTTGACCGCCCCTTACCATGGTCTGAGGATCATGGTAAGATTATCAAGTGATGGAGAAGGCACTCGCTGTGAGCGAGCTGAAGGCTCGGCTTCTCGCTGTTGTCGAGGAGGTCGCGACGACGAAGACGTCTGTGCTCGTCACGAAGAGGGGGGCTCCGGTGGCACGTCTCGTGCCCGTCGAGCCTCCTGTCCCACTCGAGGGAAGCATCACGTTCCTGGTGGACGACGAGACCCTGCTCGAACCTCTCGATCAGTGGGAGGCTGAGCAGGCTTGATACTGCTCGACACCCACGCGTGGCTGTGGCTGCGCTCCGAGCCATCCAAGCTGCCGGAGGCACTTCGGGTAGTCGTGAGCTACGAGGGGTTGGCCGTCTCTGCCGTGAGCTGCTTCGAGGTCGCTACCTTGGCGCGGCTCGGGCGCATCGCCCTGGACCGGCCGACGCGAGTGTGGATCGCGCAAGCGCTCGAGGCCGAACCGAGAGTGTCAGCGATGCCGATCACCGCGGAGATTGCCGCTGTCGCGGGGGACCTCGGCGCCGGATTTCCCGGTGACCCCGCGGATCGCCTGATCTACGCGACCGCCGCCGGGAGCGGCTGGCGGATCGCCACGCGGGACCGGCGGATCCGGGCCTTCGATCACTCGCGCGCCATCTGGGACTGAGCCGAGTCGGCGGCACACGGAAACGTCGGCATTCCCTGGAGACCGCGACTCTCAAGCAACACTGGTCAGCAGACGAAGTCTTGGTCATAGGTGGTCTGGAAGGTCCCACTGTTGTCGTAGGGGCCTTCCTGCACCATCCAGATCGGCCCCCCGGTGAACGAGTCCGACGTCGCGCTTATCGGGTTGGTGGACGAGCACCACGCAGAGGGCGCGTAGCTCGCTGAGCCTGATGGGTACCACTCGGGAACCGCTGGTGTAGGCAGGTAGCCGCCCGTGATCGCTGACCACTGGTAGGCGGTGGAGTAAATGCCGACGGTAACGCCTCGCGCACGGAGGGCGTCGATCGATCCCTGGATGACGCGGGCATTTGCGATTTGGTTGGATGACCAGTTGTTGCCTGTCTCGACGTCAAGCCACCAGTTGATGGGCGACTGCAGAGGCACGCCGGCCAACGCGAGGGTGTCGACAGCGTAGTTTGCGTTCGCATATCCGAGGTTGTAGCCCTCGCAGGGCAGGTTGGATGGCGCGCAGGCTCCCGCAGGACCCTGCTCCGCCTGCGGTGGTACGGAGCCGTCGGGGCTGTAGAAGCTGGTGTTCAGGTAAACGCTCAGGCCGATGCCAGCCCACGAGGCCTCGCTGGCAAGGCAGGGGTTCGTCGTGAAAGGCGAGCCATCCTCGACGCCGACTACCCCGACTGTGGACGGCGCCGGATAGCTCGATCCGCACTGGGGGAACGAGATGTCGAAGCCGCTTGCGCCTGACGGGTATCCCTGGAAGCCTTCACTCCTGCCAGAGCTTGGATCGGCGCCAGATCCAGGGGCCGTGACGATCGCGACAACCGGTTCTGCGCGCAACTCGAAGTTCCCCGCCGATCCACGGAAGCTCGACATGCCAAAGGTGAAGATGCCGCCGTCTGAGCCAACCATCCAGTAGCCGAGCCCATCCGGGGCAGCTGCGATGCCGGTGATGGGAGCGTTCAAGCGCCTTCCACCCATCGATCCATAGAATTGAGCGCTGCCGAATGCAAAGATGCCGCCGTCGGAGGCCACCTCCCAGTAGCCGGCGCCGCCCGGGGCCGGGGCGATGCCGACGATTGGCTTGTTGAGGCGCTTGGCGCCCATCGATCCGTGGAATTGAGCGCTGCCGAATGCAAAGATGCCGCCGTCGGAGGCCACCTCCCAGTAGCCGGCGCCGCCCGGAGCCGGGGCGATCCCGACGATTGGCTTGTTGAGGCGCTTGGCGCCCATCGATCCGTAGAAGGGAGCGTGAAAGCTGAAGATACCGCCGTCGGAGGCCACCTCCCAGTAGCCGCCTGTGGCGCTGTCGGCCGCGATGCCGACAATTGGCTTGTTCAAGCGCTTGCCGCCCATCGAGCCGTAGAAGGTAGCATCTCCGAAGCTGAAGACGCCGCCGTCTGATGCAGCGAGCCAGTAGCCCCTGTAGTCGGGCGTCGCGGCGATGGCCACCACTGGCGCCGACAGCGTGAGCGTGCCCGTCGATCCGTACAGCGGTACGTTTCCAAAGCTCATCATCGCTCCGTGGCTCGTAGCCAGCCAATATCCTGCGGTGGTCGTCGCAAAAGGTGTGATGGGGGTGGCGGCGCCAGCGGGCTCGAGCAGGAGAAGGCTGGGCAGCTGCGCGAGGACCACGGCTGTCGCCAGTAGGATTCTTCGATGTGAGTTGCTGAAGGAGATCAACGTCTGGCCTTGCCTCCGATCGGCGCCGTGTCGCTACGTCACCCGATCGGATCGACAATAACTCAGTTGGACTTTAGCCGGCAAGAGGCAGGCAAGGGGATGGCAAGGGTCGCCCGCCAGGAGACCATTCGCCAGGATCGGGCGGCAAGGGCCGTCCGCCAAGATACCTCGCTACCTGAGCAGGTCGGCGATCCGGAACGCGAGATCGATGGCCTGCCTGGCGTTCAAGCGCGGATCGCACGTCGTCGTGTAGCGGAGGTGCAGCTCGTCCTCGCCGGTCTCGCTCACGCCGCCCAGGCACTCGGTGACGTCGTCGCCGGTCAGCTCGATATGGATACCGCCGGGCCACGTCCCGAGGCGCCGGTGCACCTCGAAGTATCCCGACACCTCGGCCAGGATGTCGTCGAAGCGCCTCGTCTTGCGCCCCCCGCTGCTCATGATCGTGTTCGCGTGCATGGGGTCGCACGCCCACAGCACAGGGTGGTCGGCCTCGGCGACCGCCTCCACCAGCGGCGCCAGGAGGCGCTCGACCTTTGATGCGCCGAGACGCGTGATGAGCGTGAGGCGCCCTGGAACGCGGTCCGGGTTGAGTTTCTTGCAGATCTCCACGGCCTCCTGCGGTGTGACCGTGGGTCCGATCTTGCAGCCGATCGGATTGCGGATGCCTGAGAGGAAGTCCACATGCGCGCCGCCGAGCTGCCGGGTTCGCTCGCCGACCCAGACGAGGTGCGCCGAGCAGTCGTAGTGCTCACCGGTCAGGGAGTCGCGGCGCGTAAGCGCCTCCTCGTAGCCGAGGATGAGAGCCTCGTGGCTCGTCCAGAAGTCGACCTGGTGCAGGCTTGCCTCGGCCGCGATGTCGATACCGCAGGCGGCCATGAACCTTAGCGCCCGGTCGATCTCCGAGGCCGTCGCCTCGTAGCGCTGCCCTTCGTTGCTCGCGGCGACGAACTGCTGGTTCCAGCTGTGGACCTGCGCGAGGTCGGCGAACCCCCCCTTAGTGAAGGCTCTGAGGAGATTGAGGGTGCTGGCCGACTGGTTATAGGCGGAGATGAGCCTGGACGGATCGGGAACCCTCGCCTCCGGGGATGCAGCGTCGTCATTGACCATGTGTCCCCGGAAGGCGTCGAGCTCGACGTCGCCGACCATCTCGGTGGCCGACGACCTCGGCTTCGCGAACTGACCGGCGATCCGCCCTACCTTGACCACAGGCACGCCGGCGCCGTAGGTGAGCACGATCGCCATCTGGAGGATCACCTTGAGACGGTCTCGAATGCTGTCGGCGGAGAAGTCGCTGAAGGACTCGGCGCAGTCGCCCGCTTGCAGCAGGAATGCCTTGCCTTCTGCTGCTTGCCCAAGGGCGGAGAGCAACCCCCGGGCCTCGCCCGCGAAAACGAGCGGCGGCATCTTCGACAGCTCCGCGACCGCTTGCTCCAGGCTGTCGCCGTCAGGCCACAGCGGTTGCTGGGCAGCTTGCATCGTGCGCCACCTCGATGGTCGCCACGGACCGCTCGCGACCGCGACGGCGTCAGCGGTTGGGGTCGCGTGCGGGGCTGTGCCAGGAGAGGCGCCTGTGGGGGCGCCTGTGTCGCCTGTGTCGCCTGCGGGGGCGTCCCCGCAGGCGACAGGATCATCAACGGCGCCTGCGATGTCTTCGAGTGAATTGCGAGCCACCATGCCAGCCTATGCCTTCTGGGCGTAGTCTCTTGTCGTGGAAGCCTCTCACCCGTTCCGTTTCGCAGTGCAGGCGTCGTCGGCCGAGAGCCCGGGAGCCTGGCGCTCCCTGGCCCGCAGGGCCGAGGAGCTTGGGTACTCGACCCTCTACATGCCCGATCACTTCGATGAGCAGTGGGGCCCGATCACAGCACTCACGGTCGCCGCGGAGGCGACGACCGTTCTCAACGTCGGCTCGCTGGTCTTCGACAACGACTATCGTCACCCGGCGATGCTGGCCAGGGAGATCGCGACGCTGGACCTTGTCAGTGGGGGCCGTGTCGAGGTGGGGATCGGCGCGGGTTGGATGCGCAGCGACTACGACCAGCTTGGCCTGGCATATGACTCGCCGGGTGTGCGTATCGAACGGATGGCCGAGGGCGTGAAGATCATGAAGGCGCTCTGGACGGGCTCGGAGGTGAGCTTTGATGGCTCGTACTACAAGTTGAGCCAAGCCCGAAGCTTTCCCCAGCCCTGCTCGCAGCCGCATCCACGCATTGTGATCGGAGGCGGCAGTCGCAAGGTGCTCTCTCTGGCTGCCCGGGAGGCCGACATCGTCGGGGTGAACCCTAACCTCAGCGCAGGGTACATCGGAGACGAGGTCATCTCGACGGCGTCGCCGGAGCACTACCGGGAGCGTGTCGGCTGGGTTCGCGACGCTGCTGGAGATCGCTTCAGCGAGATCGAGCTCCAGTGTCTCACCTTCGTGCTGAAAGTTGGGCCTGGCGCCGCGGAGTACCGGGACGTCGTGGCGAAGGCGGTCTCGATGTCGCCGGATCTGGTTGTGACGTCGCCTCTGGCTCTGATCGGGTCAGTGGAGGAGGTCGTCGACATCCTCGAGGCCCGCCGAGAGGAGTACGGCTTCAGCTACTGGGTGGTGCACGCACCCGAGATCGAGGAGATGGCTCCGGTCGTCGACCGGCTTGCAGGTCGATGAGGCTGGGCGTGTTCGGAGGCACGTTCGATCCGGTGCATATTGGCCATATGGTCGCGGCGGTGAACGTGAGGCATGCCCTCGCGCTGGACCGCGTCATGCTCGTGGTGGCTAATGAGCCGTGGCAGAAGTCGTCACGGGCGATCACGCCGGCAGAGGATCGCCTGGCCGTCCTTGCCGCCAGCATCGCCGGGATCGAGGGGCTGGAGGCGAGCCGCATCGAGATCGACCGGGGCGGGATCTCTTACACGATAGACACGATCACCGATCTCCGGTCGATGTACCCCTCCGCAGAGCTTCATCTCGTTGTGGGCGAAGACGTAGCCCGCGGCTTGAGCTCTTGGAAGCGTGCCAGCGAGCTGCGCCGGATGGTCCGCCTGGTCGTGGTGAGCCGATCCCTTCAGACTGCGGCCCCTGGCTTGGACCCGGTTAGCGCTCCGAGCGCGGAGGGCACCCCTTGTGGTCTTCCGGACAGTGTGAAGCGCCGTGTGCGGGACAGTGTGCCGGGCACTGTGCGGGGCAGCGTGCCGGGCAGCGTGCCGGAGGGGTGGTCCGGTGTCGTGGTGGGGATCCCGAACCTCGACATCTCGAGCACCGAGATCCGGCAGCGCGCCGCGGCTGGCCAGGTGCTTGATCTCCTGGTTCCCCCGGGGGGCATTGAACAGATCCAGGCTCGACGGCTGTACGCTTGTAGCTGATGAGGACGTTGGACGTGTCGGTGTCGCAGCCTGTGAGCGCCGTGTCGGGAGCAGAAGAAGGGCACGCCGAGGCCAGGGGATGCGAGCCAGCCGGGCACGCCGAGGCCAAGCGGGCCGAGCGGCGCCGGTTGCGGGCCACCAGGGGACGGTACCGGGTGCTTGCCCTGTTGATTATCGCCGCGATGCTCGCCGTGACGGTCTGGGTTCTGATCATCGCCCGTGATGGCACGACCATGTACACGCGGCACACGCGGCACGCGAACCCGGCTCGGGGTGCGCTCCCAGCGAGGCCCTCAGGCCCGAGAGCGCATCATGTGCTGGATGGTGGGCGCCATCACTGAGATCCGTGCGCCCATGGCCCGCCAGGTTGCTGAGGATCCGGCGGCATACCCCCTGGCTGTCGTGGCCGCCCGAGCCGCGGACGCAAAGATGGCCAGGGACACGGTGGTTCTTGGAGTTCGATCGGTCTTCGGCGTCGCAGATGCGTTCGTGATCACCTCCGGCGGCAACACGCGCCAGGTGAGGACCGTCGTAGATGAGGTTGAACGCCATGTCTCCATTGCCAGCGGGAGGTCCCCGGTGCGAGTGGAGGGCCTGGGTGATGCCCGATGGGTCCTCATGGACTACGGCGACTTCATCGTTCACGTGTTCTTGGACGAAGCACGCAGCTACTACAACTTGGAAAGGCTGTGGAGCGACGCCGAAAGAGTGCGCTGGGAGCCCGTAGCTCACTGAGGGGCGAGCGAGGCGAATGCGAGCCTGTTCACCGGTCCCTGGGCTAGGGTTCCGTTCGGCAGTGGCACGCCGACCGGTTGGCCGTCGACCTCGATGCTCACGCCGGCGACGCCGGGGAGGGCGGTCGCCGTGAAGACGACCTGAGCTACCGCTACCACGAGCTCGGGTCCTGCTATGGAGCTGAAAGCCTTGTTGAAGTTGATGGTGGCGATCCCGAGGTTGACCGTCGCTCCAGTGACGGCGGTCTGTGACGAGAGTGCGGTCTGCACGCCGCCGGCTGCCTCGGCGTTGGTGGGGCCCTGGGCCAGCGCCCCGATGACCTGGGCGAGAGTGCCGGGATAGTTCACCGAACGCGGAACCGTTGTGAGGCGGTTAGAGCCGGCGAGGACCAAGAAGACGGTGATCGGGACGTGGGCACGTGTCGTGATCGGCGGGAGGGTCGTTGCCGTCGACGGTGAGAGCAGGTTGAACGGCACGCTCTTGGCCGGGATCGGCCGGGGAGCTGCATCCGTTGGGATGCCACAGGACGTGGCGGCGATGGCGATCAGCGCAACAGCGCAAAGCGCGACGAGCGGCAACCGTTGCGGTCGTGGTGGTCCCGGTGGTCCCGGTGGCCGGCGAGGCCCCTCGGAGAATGGGTAGCGTCTAGAGTTGCGTTGGCACAGCTGCGCGCGCCTGGAAGCTCGCAGGCTCATGTTCAGGCTGGTTAGCATCAGAGGGTCCCGATCGTCTCTGACGCTCGTGTGCCTTTGCCGCCCGTGCTGCGTCCGCCAGAGGAGCCTGCTGCCGGGGCAATCGCCGCGGCTGGGGTCTCGGGGGGCGGGCCGTCTTCCGACGCGTGATCCGGGGGCGCTCCTATCAGGAGTGGAAGCTCGACGAGGAACCTGGATCCCGGTCCATCCGGCTGGGCTTCGACCCAGGCGGCGCCGCCGTGCAGGCGGACATGCTCGGCCACGAGCGACAGGCCGAGGCCAGCCCCACGGCCCTCGCCGCGGGCCCGTCCCGCCTGCCCACGGTAGAAGCGCTCGAAGATCCGAGAGCGCTCTTCTGGTGGGACGCCCGGACCACGATCTTCGACGGCGAACGTGATGGATGTCGGCGTGGTGTAGGCGGTGACTCTACTCACGCCGCCGGCATAGGACTCCGCGTTCTCGATGAGGTTGGCGAGGACGCGTTCCATCCTTCGCTTGTCCACACGTACGCGTGTTCTGGATGCGCTATCTCTGATGTCGGTCGGGAGCCGTGGCGCGGCGCTCGTAGCGACGGCGTGACGAACCAGCTCTCCGACCTCAACCTCTTCCAGGTTGAGCTCAGCGGACCCGGCGTCGAAGCGCGATATCTCGAGGAGGTCGCTGACCATGTCCTGGAAGCGTCGCACCTCTGCTGACAGGAGGGCGAGGGCTTGGCGCGAGCGAGCGGGAAGGTCAGCCGAGCGGGCCTCGAGGACCCCGAGCGACGCGGACAGCGTCGTGAGAGGTGATCTGAGCTCGTGGCTCACGTCGGAGGTGAACCGGGCTTCTCTCTCGATGCGCTCCTGTAAGCGATCCGCCATCTGATTGAAGGAGGATGCGAGCAGAGCCAGGTCGGCTGGAGCGGTCGGCTGCACCCTTGTGTCTAGGCGCCCTCCACTGATCGCCGCCGCGGCTGATGCCACCTCAGCGAGCGGGCCGAGCACCCGGCCGCTTGCCCACCTGCCGATGATCGCTCCTGCGAGGGTCGTAGCGATCGCAGCTACCTCCAGCGAGAGCAGCAGGATATGGAGCGTCCTGCTGAGCTCCTCGAGTGAGAAGACCTCGAAGTACGACGCGCCGACCGAGGGGATCGGCAACCCGATGGCCAACTCGGGGCTTCCGTTGATCAGGTAGCGTTGCGTCGCGGCGGAGCCTGATGAGACGAGCTGCTGCATCGCCGGGGGTATCGGGTCCCTGCCGATGGCGAGGGAAGTCGAGAACCAGTGGCCGTGGTCGTAGAGGATCGAATGTGATCCTGGCACGCTGTCAACGGAGTCGAGGAGCTGCGGGATGTCTGTATTGGGAGACCGGAGCGCGCTGCGGACGAAGGAAGCGTTGACGTATGCCTGGCCGAGGTCCGTCGACTCCCGCTGGCGAAGGAAGTACTGGCGAGCTGTCCAAAACGTAATCCCGGCCAGCGCCGTGGAGACCAAGAGAGCCCCCAGGGCGAACACGGCGGTTACCCGTGCTCGAAGGCCGAGGCGGCGTAACCTGCGCCCGGGGCGCGCCGGCTGGAGATTGGTTGCACCGCGGGCTGCGCTCGTACCGGCGCCTGCATTCGAGCACGAGGGCCTGAGGCGTCCAGCAGATGCGCGCGGTGCGCCAATGACCAGCTTGGAGCGACCGATGGCCCGAATGACGCGAGCTTCGAGCAACATGGCCCTGGTGTAAACCACCCGAGCTTCCAGCACCATGGCCTGGAGCAACCTGGATCGGGCTACGCGGCCGCCCTTCGCACCACCTGACGCGATGCCTTCTCGCGGCGTCCCCTCGCCGGGGCGGTCACTGGTTCTTTTCACCGTGATTGGCCAGCTTGTATCCGAGGCCGCGGACCGTGACCACATGGGAGGGGTTCGCGGGATCGGGCTCGATCTTCGTCCGCAGCCTGCGTATGTGGACATCGACGAGCCGGCTGTCTCCGAAGTAGCCATAGCCCCAGACCCGATCCAGCAATGTCTCGCGGCTGAACACCTTTCCGGGGCTCTCGGCGAGCTCGCAGAGCATTCGGAACTCCGTGCGAGTTAGATGGACGTCGGTCCCGCCTCGTCGTACGACCCCCTCATCAGGGAGTATCTCGAGCTCGCCGAAGCTGAGCTGTGTCGCACCTGAGTCAGTTGACCTGTAACGCCTGAGCAACGCTCGGATCCTCGCCGCCAGCTCCTTGGCGACGAACGGCTTTGTCACGTAGTCGTCGGCGCCGGCTTCCAGACCGGCGACCACGTCATGAGTGTCTGCCCGTGCCGTAACGATGATGATCGGGGCATCGCTCACCTTGCGAAGCCCTCGGCAGCACTCGAAGCCATCCATGCCGGGGAGCATCAGGTCGACCAGGACGACGTCGGCCGGCCGATGATTGAAGGCATCGAGCGCGTCCTCGCCGGTGGCGGACTCGGCCACTTCATAACCTTCGTCCTCCATTGCGAGCCGGATGGACGAGCGAATACGCTCATCGTCTTCAACAAGCAGGATTCGCTGGTTCATAGCTCATGAGGTGTCGCCGGCACGCATGAGGCTCATTTTATGCCCTGAACGGCGGTCGTGGAGAGCGAGGGGTCGTCATGACGGCTCCTCGGGGCAACAAGGCTCGGGGCAACAAGGCTCGGTTCTCAGTAGCCAGCCGCCATCCCGACTATTGGCGCGT
>JAJYWA010000053.1 GCA_021791755.1 Actinomycetes bacterium
CACAGCTGACGTGGTCGTGCTCCGATGGGCAGCTTGGCTTCGATCCTCGGGGCGATACCCGAGGTGTCGACGATGGCCTCTGCCCGGGCCAGCTCGACGCTCACCGGCTACCGCCGAGCAGGGTCACCATCTCGTGCACCAAGAGCGAGGCGGCCAAAGAGCTAGGTGCGCCGGCCGCGAGGGACATCGTGTTTTACAGCGCGCCCGGAGACAGTGGGTTCCGCACCATCCTCTCGGTCCTACACGGGTTCGACATCCCGTGGGTCGTTGTCTGCGACGGCAAGTCGTTTGACATCGAGACAAACTGGAGTAACCACATCTTCCGACAGATCGATGAAGCCGGCGTCGACAGTGCCGAGTTGAAGTCATTCACCGACCACGCGGGTAACAGTGGAAAGGGCGCGCGGCGCATGACCCCGGCGCTCTGGGACGAGCAGGTGGAGCTCGCTGCTCGCCACGGTGTGTTCACGTTGACCACGAGCTGGACCGACAGCGCAGAGGCTGTCGAAAGCTTCATCGAAGTCGTCGCTCCCGGCAAGCTGGCCGACGCCAAAGCCAAGGTTGGCAATAGCAAGAGCCGAAAGGGCAGGTGGGTCGCGCAACAGACCGACTGTCCGGCAGAGATCGACGACCTCTACCGCAAAATTATCGCCGCCTTCAACCTGGAGCCCGGCGCCGCCCCGACCTCTGGGCCGAGCCCGTCACAGCGCGATAGTACGGTCACCCGATGAGCACTTCGGTACGCGCCGCCGTCAGCCCCCGCGTGCTCGCGTGGGCACGCGAGCGATCCGGCTTGGGCGTTGACGACCTGACCCACAGGTTCCCGAAGCTCACCGAGTGGGAGGACGGGGAGCGGGCTCCGACGCTCAAGCAGCTCGAAGACTTCGCCCGAGCGACGCACACGCCGGTCGGGTTCTTGTTCCTCCCCGAACCGCCCGAGGAGCAGGTTCCGATCCCCGACTTTCGGACGATGGGCGGCATCCGAGTGTCCCGCCCGAGTCCCGACCTGCTGGACGTGATCTTCCAGTGCCAACAACGACAGGAGTGGTACCGGGACTTCGCCCAGGTGACTAGAGAGGATCCCGTCTCCTTGGTCGGATCGATGACAACGTCAATACCGGTCGTCGAGGCCGCCGAGCGGATCAGGGCTACCCTCAGGTTCTCCCCCGGCGAGCGCGGTCACACCTGGTCAGATGCCCTCCGAACCCTCGTTGATCATGCAGAGGAGCTGGGCGTGCTCGTGATGGTGAGCGGCGTCGTCGGCGCGAACACGCATCGAAAGCTCGACCCCGAGGAGTTCCGCGGCTTCTCCCTCGTCGACCGGCTCGCTCCGCTGGTGTTCGTGAACGGCGCCGATACCAAGGCGGCCCAGATCTTCACGCTCACCCACGAGCTCGTCCACCTCTTCCTGGGCGAGACCGCGCTCGACGACGCCGATCTCAGGTCGGCGCCGACCGACCCGGTCGAGCATTGGTGCAACCAGGTCGCCGCCGAGGTGCTCATCCCCGTTCGGTCACTGCGCGACGCGCTGTCTCCGGACGTGCCGGTTTTCGACGAGCTGGAGCCGCTCGCTCGCAGGTTCAAGGTGGGCACTCTCGTGGTCCTCCGCCGCGTCCACAACGCTGGCCAGCTGAGCTGGGACGAGTACCAGGCCGCCTACCGGGATGAGCTGACCAGGATCATGGGAATCCTCGGAGAGCGCTCGGGAACCGGCGGCAACTTCTTCAACACCCAGCCAGCGCGGGTCTCCAAGCGGTTTGCCCGCGCGGTGATCGTCAGCACCCTCGAAGGCCAGACCCTGCACCGCGACGCCTTCCAGATGCTCGGGCTGAAGAAGCTGTCAACCTTCGAGGAGCTGGCCAGCCGGCTCGGGACCGGCTGATGGCCTACCTGCTCGACACGAACATCTTCATCGAGGCTAAGAACCGCCACTACGGCTTCGACTTCTGCTCCGCGTTCTGGGACTGGATCGACCAGGCCCACCAGGCCGGCGCCGTCTTCAGCATCGACAAGCTCGCCATCGAGCTCAGCACCGTCGACGACGATCTCGCGACCTGGGCCAGCGAGCGACCCGACGCCTTCTTCCTCGCAGCCAACGCCGCGGTGGTGTCGAGCTTGCGGGCCACCAGCACCTGGGCCAACGCCGCCGGCTACGAGCCAGCCGCCACCGCCACCTTCCTACAAGACGCCGACTACTACCTGGTTGGCCACGCCCATGCCCACCATCACGTGGTGGTCACCCACGAGGTCATCGCCCACTCCACGAAGAAGATCAAGATCCCCAACGCCTGCCTCGGCGTGGGCGTTCGCTACGTCACGCCGTTCGAGATGCTCCGAGCCGAACGGGCCCGCTTCGTCATCGCCAGCTAGACCTGCCCGCCTGCACACGGTGATGGCTACTGCTACGACGGATCCCGCCAACTACCTCACCGCAGCCGAGCCTTATTGAGGACGGCGATGAACGCGGGGCGCCTCCGGTGCGTCTCCCGCAGCGCAGCCACGTGCGCGGCGAACGCACCCTGGCGGTCCGCAGCCCCTGCTGCCTGAGCCGCCTTCTTCAGGATCGCGACGGCTCGCAGGTATGCTGCCTTTCCGGTCGTCTCGAGCTGGAGGTCGGCTAGGCGCAGGTAGACGCCAAGCGCATCGTTCGGCGCAGACGCTTCCCGGGACTCGGCGAGACGCATCCACCGCTGCGGCCCCGGATCCCAGTCTGAGTGGGCTCCGGGGACCTGCCAGGCAGCCTCCGGCTCGCCGTCGGAGAGCAGCACGTCGACTAGGCCGCCGAGATCATGCTCCGCCAACACTGCCCGGGCCGCTTCGCGCTCTTTCGGCCACGCCTCGCAGGCCTCGGCCGCAGAGCGGAGGAGGCTGTACGTCGACGACGAGGGCATCCGTTGGTGCTGCTGCCGGCGGAGTCGGAGCACTTTGTAGTCCTCTCCCCAGCGGGTATGGACCCCAACGGCAAGGTCGTAGAGCTGGGCGACCTGCCAACCGCTCGTCTCGGTGATCCCGCGAAGGGCCCAGGGCAGGACGTCGTCGTCGCGGCCCAGTTCCGCCATGACCTCGGCGACCCTGATGAACTGGTACGGCTGGCTCAGGTCACCACCAAGCAACCCGACGAGGGCCTCCGTGTCACCGTCGAGGACGGCCAGACGCTCCTTGGCGTATGTGGCGGCGAACGAGTCGCCACCAGCTTCGAGGCGCTGGCTAAGCTCGCGACGGTAGGCCATCAGCCCGAGCTCGCCCAGGGCATCAGCGTAGCGGACCGGGTCCACCTCGAAGAAGTCCTGGTCGTCGAAGCGGAACCGGACCATCCACCGGGCCAGCTTGATCGGATCCGGGTTCCCAGCGTCGCACGCCCGGACATGCAGGTCGAGCAGCTCACGAGCGAGGTTGCCGATCACCCCGTTGGAGTCGTCTGCCTTGAGGATCACCTTCACGACGTGGCTGATCGCCCGCTCGATGAGCGCGACCAGCTCGGCCGTGGGGGACAAGCGAACCGCATCGGCGATCGCCTCCACGACGGGCCGTGCCCGCATAACCCAGCCGCCGCTCTGTCGGTAGTCGAGGTACCGGCTCGTCTGCAGCCCACGGTCGATCTCCATCCGGAGCTGGGAAAGATCCCCAGACGCACGGGTCGCCGCCACTTGTCCAGCCCGAACGACGTCCCCGTAGCGCTCGGCGGCCTTGCCGACGATCACGCGGAGGTCCTCGGGTCGACCTTCTCGATCAGCGCGTCGAGGTCATCTGGCGCGGAGCGCCGACTGGGTGGACTCATACCGAACGCTCGGCGCTCATCGCCCCCGACAATAGCTGCCCTGCGAGGCTCAAGGCCTAGTGGCGCGGACATACGCTTCTCGCGAAACACTCCTCAACTTCCCGTCCCTGGTCCTTCGAGCTTCGCCCGAGCGGCTCGGGGAAACTGCTTTGCCTTGGATCTGAGCTGGTAGTCAAGGAAACGATCGAATTCTACGAATGCTGCCTCGGCTTCGTCGGCATCGCCGTCGTGCGGCAGGTAACCTGCGTGAACAACTCGGTTCCGCATGACGTACAGCCGAGCCCAATATCGGCCAACAGCGGGCCGGTCTGAGCTGAGATCCCACTGGCCACCAAGGCGATGAGCCAGCTCGCAACTCAGAAGTGACCTGAAAGACAATCCCGCCTCCCGGCAGCTTGCGATCTCTGCTTCGCTGAGACCTTCATCAGCCAGCAGCAGAGCCCACAATTCGTATGCGAGCGTCTCCGCAGCCGTCTGGAAGCTGATGATGGCGTCGGCTGCGTCCCCTTCATGCTTTCGGCGCTCCGCCCGCATCCGCCATTGGCGGGCACGGACGAAGGGTTCGGCCGCCAGGTGAGAACTCCAAGCTGCTTGAAAAGAAGCTGGCCGCTTCAGCGGTCAGAGAAGTCATTGAGCTGCTTCTTGAGCTGGCGGGCTACTTCGACAAGATGGGTCCGGGTCGGCACGAGGTCTCCTGTAAATACGAGATAGTCAGAATAGGTATATATGTAATGGAAATAAAGGCAAGCCTCGGGTGGGGCCGGGATTTCCTGACCGCTGGTTGTGTACACGGTGTACCAGTGGTACCATCCCTCTATGGCAGTTAACCCCACCGCCCTACTGCATGAGTTCAAGGCCCGCGAAGCCCGGGAGCACTGGAAGGACATCCTGGACCTTGCCGAGGCCGGGGCCGTTGCTGTTGTCCGCCGAAACTCGCCGGTGGCTGTTATAGACCGCCAGGTCCTTGACGACGCACTTGCGAAGGTTCATCCCTTCAACGTGCAGGTCAGCTTTGGCCAAGGTGAAGTGTCGACGTGGATTGAAGGCTTACCGGTCCACGGCATCGGGGCCTCTCTTGATGAATCTGAGGACGACTTCCTGGACGCCCTCCTCGACTATGCAGAGGCGTGGGTCGAAGAGCTTCATGTCGCGCCCAACCATCGTGGCCATGCCGGAGTCGTCCGGCGTGTCCTTCTCTGCGCTGGAGATCGTGAGCAACTTCGTCGAACCGTCTTCCCCGAGGCTGACAGCGAGTGAGGCCGCTGCCTCACTCGGCACATCGAAAGTTCGTGGAAGTCGAGGGGTGGACCCGGAAGGGGACATCCCGCGGCAAAGGCAAGACCGGCGACCACTATCGCTATACCCTGACCCTCAGTAACGGCGAGATCCTCTACACGAGGGTGTCTCACGGATCTGGTCAGCTCGACGATCCCAAATTGATCGCCCACGTTCTCCGGGACGAACTTGCCGTCAGCGAAAAAGACTTCTGGGCCTGCGCCGAAAAGGGGAAACTTCCGCCACGCCCTCGAACGCCAGCACCACCTGCATCCGGCGAGGCTCTAGATGCGAAGCTCGTGCGAAACCTAATACGGAAGGTCGGATTATCCGAGGCGGAGATCGCGACCCTCACCAAACAGGATGCGATAACGCGCTGGAATGAATACCTCGCTAGGGGTGGACCCTAAAGACGGCCGCATTGCTCGCGCATACTCAGGAGAAGTAGACGTCAGCTCCTCGCCAACCAGCGTACCCACGACCGCCGATAGGAGCGGATTCCCGCCAGTTCACCCGGCGCCAGCAGGCCGCGGCGCCTCGCCGTATCGATCGCCTGGTCGATCAGATGCCCACCGAGGTTGGCCTCGATGCCGTCGAGGATGGCGCAACCTACGGTGACGATGGGGATGCCTTCGTACAGGTCACCTCACCGGGTTCCACATCCCGAGGGTGCAGCCGGTATGCCCGTGGCGCTTCACGCCGGAGCCGGTACGCAGCCGGAACCGTGAGATGAATCCTCTCCGGGTTGATGTCACACAGCCCGTAAAGATCGAGCGCCGTCTCGTGCCCGAGAACCGCGTCGGTGCGAGCCCACAGGACGGCTTCCATGTACTGATCCAGGGGGGTGGACGGAACAACCGGGAAGCGGTACAGGCCGTGGCCGACCCGGTCCAGCTGACCCCGGTGGTGCATCAGGCGGAGCTGGGTCGGATCGACGCAGTGCTCGCGCGCGTCGTCAGCGGTGACGTAACCGTACTGGCCGTTGGCCACCTCCAGCAGCGCTAGGTACACCCGTCCTGGCATGTCAAACGCGTATCATATTGAAACTGTCTTGTCTGAGCACTATTCGCCGGATCAGCGGCGGGAAGAGCCGAACTTGGCGTCTCCGCCGACCCTCCACTCCACCGAGCACCAGTGAATCGACGATGGGGATCGTGGGTGCACCGGAAAACGCCGCCGCCATCGGCTTCAGCGAGCGACTGGAGATCGGCCGTCCAGCGAGAGCAGCGCTCACCGTCGGCGGGCTCACGTGAGCCTCCCTGGCAAGGTCACTTGCCGACCATCCACGCCGCGCAAGCTCCATCCGGAGCCGGTCCGGATGCACGCTGATTCCCATATCCCTTACGTGCGCAGCAGGCAGGCAATCGTTACACCTGGGCCTCTTCGAGGTTGCTCAACGGGTGTCCGGACCCTGTTCACTCGACTGGGGGTACCGTATGAAGAAGCTGGCGGCGTCAGCCGCCAGAGAAGTCACGAGCATGACCGCCGGCGGCGCCCGGGAGATCCCCCGAAGACCGCGATCAAGCCCAGCGCCACTTAGGGCACGGGGTCGTTGCGACCAGCTCTTCAGATAGGAAGTGGCGTTCAGGCTGGCGCCGACCCGATTCGTCAGCTTCCGCCAGAGAGCCAGGACCCAGAACCCCAACCGCTGGTCGTAGACACGAGTCGTCATCGACATCTCAGTGGTGGCCCACATAACCTTTGCAGGTCGACCTCGCAGTATCTCGTCGATGGCGCATCAACCGTTCGACCCGCGAGAAAACTCTCCTCAGGGCTGGCGACACCTCAGTGCCGGGTCAAGGAGCTGGTAGCCGATCCCGGGTACAGTATGGAGCATCTCCCCACTGTCATCGCCCAGCTTCCGGCGCAGCCGACTGGCATAGACGCGCAGGTAATGCACCTCGGTTGCATACCCAGGTCCCCAGATCTGCTCCAGAAGCATCCGATGAGTGCAAACCTTTCCCGCGTGACGCGCAAGATAAGCAAGGAAGTCCAATTCACGCGCCGTGAGCTCGACGTGCCTGCCTGCAAGCCATGCCTCGCGGGCGTCCAGATCGATCGCCAGCTGACCTATCTCCAGGCGGGATGATCCAGCCTGAGCACCGACCATCTGCTGGCGCCGCAACACAGCTCTCACGCGCGCGCCGAGCTCCGCCATGCCGAATGGCTTGGTCACGAAGTCGTCAGCCCCACCGTCGAGCGCGGTCACTTTTTGCTCCTCGGCTCCTGCAGCAGACAGCACCAGGACAGGGATATCGCTCCACTGGCGCAACCTGCGGCAAACCTCGAAGCCATCAATGCCCGGCAGCCCGAGGTCCAACACGACGACCTCCGGCGCCCAGCGAGCCGCCTGGGAAAGGCCCTCCTCCCCGCTGCGTGTGACGAGCACCTCATGCCCGAGAGCCGTAAGCCCTATGCGCAACGCACGCAGGAGAGCGGGGTCATCATCCACGACAAGAACCCTGCCCATCCGACTAGGGGGCCATCAATGCTCGAGGCCTGCCATGCAAGGTTGATCCCGGCAGAGCCGTGGCTGCGGGCCGAATCTTCTCGTCTGAGTCGCCTGCGCCGGCCGTCTCCGAGTAGATCGGCATGTCGAAGACGAAGCTTGCTCCTCCACCTCGTGAAGCTTCGACCCGGATCGATCCGCCATGAGCCTCCACAAAAGCTTTCGCAATGCCAAGGCCAAGTCCTGCTCGCCCACCTCCCTCCCTACGCTGGAACATCTCAAAGATGCTTTCTCGCTCCGAGGCAGGAACGCCAGCCCCCCTGTCATCAACCGCAATCTCCACTGCGGCAAGGCCATCCCGACCACGGACGACCCGCGCTCGTACGTCGATCGCTACCCCACGAGGACTGTGCCGGGCAGCGTTCTCCAGCAGGTTCACGAGGACCTGCGTGACGAGCGTATGGTCCACCGCCAGCAGTGGTAGACCAGCGGGCGCCTGCACCGTCACTTGCGAACGCGGCACCAGTCCACCGAGCATTCCGAGCGCCTCATCGACCGCATCAGCCAGCACGGTCGCCTCCGGATGGATCACAAGGGCGCCTGCCTCGATCCTCGACATGTCGAGCAGGTTCGTGACCAGACGAGCCAAGTGGTCTGCCTGTTCCTCGATCGTCGCCAGCAGCTCGGCTCGCTCGCTCTCCTGGATCGCCGCTGAGGTGGCTGGGTTCACAAGCGTGGACACCGAAGCCTTGATCGAGGCAAGCGGAGTTCTCAAGTCATGGGAGACGCTGCCGAGCAGCGCCCGTCTGAAGCTATCCGTCTCCTCTAGCAGGCTGGTGCGCAGCGCTTGCTCTCGCAGCTGAGCTCGCTCGATCGCAAGCGCGCCATGTGCGGCGTAAGCGGCAAGCATCTCACGCTCGTGGCGCCCGGGGCGCCTGCCCTTGAACACCAACAGCCCAACGGGACGCTCGGCGCTGACAAGCGTAACCGCCCAGAGCGCACCTTGAAGATCGAGCAGCACGCTCAAGGACGCTGTGGCGCCAGAGCGCGGGACGACGTGAGCCAGCTCATCCTCTGAGAGCTCCTCACCGTCACGAGCCGCTATCTCGAGCCTGCCGTCTACAGGAAGCAGCAGGACCACGCCATGGAGGTTGAAGTGGCGCCGGACGCTCGAGACCACTACCCCGAGCAGCTCACCGAGCGGCTTCTCGCCCAGCAGTAGCTCCAAGAGCTCCAGCAGCTGGCGCGATTCGTGCTCACGACTACGGGCCTCCGTCCTGGCCGATGTGAGGCTGGCGACGACTCGCGCCACGACGAGAAGGACCACCACCTCGACGCCGAGGGCTACCCAACCCTGCGTAGTCCCAACTGCCAGCGTCCCGTAAGGCTGAATGAAGAAGAAGTCATACGCAAGAAAGCTGAACGCGACGCCCAGAGCGCCGGCCAGGAAACCGCCCACCGCCACGGCGGCAACCACCGGGATCATGAGAACTAGCGCAGGAATGGTCACGGAAATACCCCCCCGCAGTGGAAGCATCGAGGCGCTCGCCGCGGCCGTGCCGACGATCGCTATCAGCACGCCAGCGAAAATCCTCATCCGTTGGGTCATCACAGTCCTCATGCCGTCCTCCTAGCATAGGCCGCCAGGCCAACTTCCTCCCCGGCGCCAAGCAACGGCTGCGCTGGCTGGACGCCTGAGCGCAGCTACGTGCTCGCCTGGCCGCCACCAGCGCTCGCGCTCACCGCGGATCCTCGCTCAACTGCTCTGCCAGGGCAAGGCTCATCCCGCAAACTCGAGCGCAAGGTTCGGATCCGCTCCAGCCAACAGCGGAGTGGGACCGCGATTGCAAAGGCTCCACCAACCTGCTGCCCCGACCATTGCGGCGTTGTCAGTGCACATGTCCACGCTGGGCAGGTGAGCACGGATCCCAAGCTGTACGCAGGCTGCCCCTATCCGCTCGCGCAACGGCCCGTTCGCGGCGACTCCGCCAGCAAGGCATATCCCGGTTGCCGACTCTGCCTCTGCGGCGCGTACTGCCTTCGTCACAAGAACCTCCACAACTGCCTCCTGGAACGAGGCCGCTACATCCTCGACACGAGCGTCAGGGCTCCTGCGAACGTAGTTCACCACAGAGGTCTTCAGCCCGCTGAAAGAGAAGTCGAACCCGCTCTCTATCATCGACCTGGGGAACGAGATCGAGCCCGGATCACCTGAGACCGCGGCTCCCTGCACCGCGGGGCCGCCCGGATAGCCGAGGCCGATGAAGCGCGAGACCTTGTCGAAGGCTTCTCCTGCCGCGTCGTCGAGTGTCTGGCCCAACAGCCGGTAGACACCTGGCTCGCGCATCAGCAGCAGCATCGTATGCCCGCCGGAGACCAGCAGAACTACGACCGGGTACTCCATCTCAGGGGATTCCAGGATAGGCGCGAAGAGATGGGCCTCCAGGTGGTTCACGCCGACAAATGGCACCTGCCATGCAAGCGCTAGAGCCTTGGCCGTGCTCACGCCCACCAGCAGTGATCCGGCGAGACCCGGTCCGAGCGTCACAGTGACCGCGTCTATGCGCTCGCTCCCCCCGTTCTCGGTGGACGCCTGCGCTCCCGAGCCTGTCCGAGGTCTCTCACCGGTCGCCAGGCCCCTCGCGTTGAAGCCAGCCTCAGAGAGCGCTTTCTCGATAACGGGTCCAATCAGCTCGATGTGGGCTCGGCCAGCTATCTCCGGCACGACGCCGCCAAAGGGCTCGTGCAGAGCGACCTGGCTCGACACCACCGACGATACAACGCGCGATCCGTCGACCACGACCGCTGCGGCCGTCTCGTCACAGGAAGTCTCCAGAGCGAGCAGCGCCCTCGGCGTCACCCGCCTGCCCCGATCACACCGCCGCCACGAGCGGCGCCCCAGGGATTGCCCGACCTGCCCGGCCGGTCAAGCGCGCCAGGATCGACATAACCTGGACCACGCGACGAAGCAGGCGGTGGTCTCGACAACGCCAAGCGCGCTTCGATGCCAGCAAGCCGCTCTGCGTACTCTGGCGTATCGATGCCGCAAGCCCACATGATGAGCGCGTCCTCGCCAGTCTCAGAGTAGTAGTTCTTCCGAATTCCCGCTGGCTGGAACCCGAACTCGAAGTACAGCGCCTGCGCGCCCTTGTTCGCCACCCTTACCTCGAGCGTCAGGTTCGAAGAGCCTCGGGACTTGGCGACCTTCACCATGTTGGCAAGAAGACACGTCCCAACCTTCCTGCGCTGCCACTGTGGATCAACCGCGATCGTAGTCACGTGGGCCTCCTCGCCGGCGAGCATCAGGCCCGAGTAGCCAACAATGCGTGACGCCGAGCACGCGACGTGGTAGGCCCGCATGTCGCGCTGGGCAAGCTCGCTCAAGAACAGCGAAAGAGTCCACGGCTTCGGGTAGACGACGTCCTCGATGCGCATAACGGCGCGCAGGTGACGCCTTCGCATCGCCAGGAGGGTTACCCGGCCGGACGCGAGCTCGAACTCAGCCTTCTTGACCACAACGCTCCTGCCGAAGACTGCCAGCGGCAGGCGCCATCTGCGACCTGCTCGCCAAGCCAGGGGACCTATAACACTCCCAGTTTATCCTGGCATCGGGAAGACGAAGATAGAGCGGACGCAGGGAGGCGCCGTCTCCCGGCAAACAAGACGGGTGCGCTTCGAGGGCCATCTCCACCAACACGGATGTGCGCGGGGACGCGAGGCTCCGCTCGGCGATGCTGATCGCGGGGTTAGAGGTGAACTGGTCCTCGTAGCGCACGGCGCCGTCCCCGACGAGCAGCCATTCCATGCCCGAGCGCTCGAGCTCAGCGCACAGATCGGACGGCTTGGCAATCGCTGGCTCGGCCGTGCGCTCCCAGCTGCCCACGTCCCACGTCCGCCTCCCCGAGGCCGGAACGCGATAGCTCGCGTAGAAGACCTCCCCGCGCCTTGCGTCGAGAACCGCCATGACCGAGGGGTGGCTGCAACACACGCCTGCCGCGATGAGATCCAAGCTCGGCACTCCAACCGCCTGAGCCCCGAGAGAACCTGCCAGCGCGTTCGCTGACGCCACTCCAACCCGTAGGCCGCTGTAAAGCCCCGGCCCGATGTCCACGACGATCGTCTCCACCCTCGACAAGCTGACGCCCGCGGAGGCGCAACAAAGCTCGATGGCAGGAACGAGGGTCTCTACATGCCGCTTCCCTCCTGCGACAGAGATCTCGGCCAGCACGCCCCGCCCCGTCTCTCCCAGAGCAATGCCCGTGCGAGGCGTCGACGTCTCGATCCCGAGGACTATCAACGGAGTCCTCCCCGCCCGCCGCGGCGCGGGCTGTGATCATGGCCGGCGATATCGTCCCCACGCTCGGAGAGCAGGCCACGGCTGGATGAAACATCAGCCCAGCGCCAACGAGACAGCCTCACCTCCAGCATTAGGCGCCGATCCTGCCAGGCCTCGCCCGATGTAGTCAGCTCGAGCAGGCGGGCGGTCTCGGACGGACCGTAGTTGACCCTGATCCCCAGGTGATCGCGGCCGAGCAGTGGAATGATCGCATCACCCCACTCCACGAGGACGATCGCGCCGTCGTCGAGAGAGCTCGCCAGGTCAAGGTCGAACGCCTCGCCAAGGGTGTCCAGGCGATATGCGTCTGCATGGACCAGCGTCGCAGCCCTGCCATCCGGTCCGAGAAGGCCACTTGCCACACAGCTGTAGGAGCGCTGGAGCACGAACGTCGGACTCGTGATCTCGGCCACGACGCCCAACGCCTTTCCAAAGCCTTTGGCAAAGGTGGTCTTCCCCACACCCATCTCGCCGGCCAGCACCACAACGTCGCTCGAGGTGACCAGAGCGGCCACCGCCGCGGCTAGCTGGCGCGTCTGCTCCGCCGAGCTTGTCATCGCACTAAAGCTCCAGGAAGAGGCTGGCTGGAGGGCAACTTGGGCATCACTCCGTACAGTCATCAGCTTCTCTTCCAACCGGCGTGTCGCCTTCGACTCGACCGGAGAACACGTCACAGGCCACCTAGATGACCTCCTTCTCGCGCGAGAGCGCCTCCTTCGCGCGCACAAGATCGGCTCGCATGGCAGCGACCACCATCGCTCCACCAGAGTGGAGCGCAGCTGCCGGATGGTAGGTTGGCACGAGCACGCCGCCCCGGTACGGGTACAACCGCCCGCGAAGCCGGCCGATGCTCTCTCGCGTGTCGAGCAGGAGCCGTGCAGCAAAGTTCCCAAGGGTCACCACCACCTTGGGCGAGACGGCGTCCAGCTGCGCCTCGAGGTACGGACGGCACGACTCGATCTCCGCCGGCTTCGGGTCACGGTTGCCAGGCGGTCGGCACTTCACCACGTTTGCTATGTAGTACTGGCTGCGCTCGATCCCGATCTCCTGGCGCACCAGGCGATCGAGAAGCTGCCCCGATCGACCGACGAACGGCTCTCCAGTACGGTCTTCGTCATATCCTGGACCCTCGCCGATCAGGAACAACTTTGCTTCCGGATCTCCCACCCCGAAGACCACCTGGGTCCTGGAAGAAGACAGCGGGCAGCGCACGCAGGAACGCACCTCGGATTCGAGCACAGCCAACGACGCCACTTCCGCATGGTACCCGCGCGGTCAGTGAGTGGCTACCGCTTCGGCAGTCGCACCCACGAACTGCTCGATCGCCGCGTCCACGTACTGGCGGCGCTCCAGCATCACCATGTGCCCCACTCCTTCGAGCTGGTAAACGGTGGAGCGCGGAAGCTCGTTCGCGAGCCTGCGTGCGGCCCACGGCGGCGTGAGGACGTCCCGGGCGCCCACGATCACGAGGGACGGCACAGGCACCTCGCCAAGGCGACCAGAGACATCGAACTCGATGATCGACCGGAGCATCGAGGCCATGGTCGACGGTGGCATCGCGTTCAACAGCTGCTCGGTCAACTGGACGTGCGCCGGAACCGGATCAACTCCGAAGCTCAACCTCGTGGCCCAGTACGCGATGTCGTCGGAGGCCATAAGGGGTCTTCCGGCTCCGTCGAGGAACCCGAGCACCCGCCCGACTAGACCGGCTGCCAGGCGCCTGCCAAGGACGCCAGCTCTGGCCAGCTCCTTCGCCGAGGCGCCTGCGAGAACGATGCCCGAAGTCCGCGCAGCTATCCTGGCTCCGAGGTCGACCATGGCTTGCAGGACGACCATGCCCCCCATGGAGTGGCCGACGAGCATGGACTTCTCCAGATCCAGATGCTCGAGGACCTCACAGAGATCAAGGGCGATCCGGCTCATCGCGCAGCCGTCCCGACCCGCAAGCGACTGGCCATGACTGCGCATGTCAATGGCTATCACTCGGTGCTCGTGGCTGAGGTCCCTCAGCTGATAGGCCCAGATCGCAGAGGAGAGGCCCACACCATGGAGCAGGACGATCGGCGTACCCTCACCCACCTCTACCACGTGAACTCTCGCCCCATCGGTCGTCTCGACAAACCGGGATGATGCGCTGGCCGGGATCGCCAGATCGCTGTCCAGGCGCATAGAGGGGTAGGCAGCCCTACGCGCTAGCGCGACCCGGCGCTCCAGCGCGTACGCCGCACCGATCCCCGTGACACCGGATGCGGCAGCGGCAGCGATAACCCGTCTGGCCTTCACTCGTCCATCCTAGACTCTCCTCGCCTGCGTCCCGGACCACCCGGGTCCGGCTCCTGGCCCAACGCCAGGCTCGACTCTCCGCCCTGCCTGTAAACCCTCGGCACGCGAGCGCCAATTCGCGACAGGACCTCGTAGCTGATCGTACCAAGGATCCCTGCCCAGTCGTCCGCCGTGATCTCGCAGTCACCCTGGCGTCCGAGCAGCACGACATCGTCTCCCCTGCGCACCTGCGAGCGGGGACCACAGTCCACCATGAACTGGTCCATCGTGACGACGCCTGCGATCGGGCGGCGCTCACCTGCCAGCAACACCTCACCTCCGGAGCGCGACAGAGCCCTTGGCACGCCATCCGCGTACCCAAGGGGAACGGTCGCGATGACGCTGTCGTCCGGCAACCTGTAGTCGATCCCATAGGATACCCCCTCGCCCGCACGAGCTCTCCTGACATGCGACACCTCGGCTTCGAGCCTCATCGCTGGCACGAGCGCATCGCCTGGTGCAAGCCGGGCCAGGTCCGCCAGACCTGGGGACGGCAGATAGCCGTAGAGAGCGATCCCGCACCTTGCCATGTGATAGCGAGACTCGGGGTATGCGAGAGCGCCAGCAGAGCTCGCAACGTGAAGGATCTCTGGACGCACCCCGATCCCCTCCAGCTCGGCCCTGCACCTCTCGAAGGCCTGCAGCTGCGAACGCGTCAGCTCGCGGGCAGCCTCACCAGCCAGATCGGCTGCCGCGAGATGGGTCCAGAGTCCCTCCAGGTGCAGCTCTGGCATCGCGGCCAACTTCGAAACGATCCCGATGACGTCCTCGGGATCGGCTCCAACCCGGTGCATGCCAGTGTCGACCTTTACGTGAACACGGACCGCACCGGCGTCCCCTGCACGCCTTGCAGCGCTGGAACGGGCTACCCGGGACAGCTCGAATAGAGCCTCCTCGGAGTACACGGTAGGAGTCAGCGAGGACCGCACCACCTCCTCCATCGCCTCAAGCGGCGGCTCTGACAGCAGCAACACGGGGGTCATGATCCCAGCGCGCCGAAGCTCGATACCCTCCTCCACCATCGCGACGCCGAGCCAGCTGGCGCCTCCGGCGACCGCTGCCCGAGCCACCTGCACCGCGCCATGACCGTACCCGTCGGCCTTCACCACTGCGCAGAGGGCAGCCGGGCTGGCAAGCTCTGCCATGAGCCTCGCGTTGTGCCTAACTGCGTCCAGATCCACCACTGCCCTGGCAGGCCGCGCGAGAGCCGACGACACGCCCGCCCCACCGATCACAGATGCGTCTCCCGGCCGCGAGCATGCTGCTCATGAAGCCCTCGCGTCGTCGAGTCGAGCCCCGACAGCCAGCGTGCCGCCAACTCAGCGAGATCACCGGCTACCAGCCCCTCTCTCAGACCAAGCGATGCAGCGCGACCGTGAACATGCGCCCCGAGCGACGCTGCGTGGAAAGGCTCCAGACCTCGAGCGATGAAGGCGCCGATGAGCCCGGAGAGCACGTCGCCCGAGCCCGCCGTGGCAAGGCGGCTGCTCCCAGAGGTCACGAGGCGCACCTGCCCTGACGGCTCAGCCACAACCGTGCATGGCCCCTTGAGCAGCACCACTGCTCCACAAGACGAGGCCAGGTCCCTCGCGTACCCGATCCGGTCCGCGCCGGGTCCTGATCCCGCCAACCTCGCTGCCTCACCGTCATGCGGCGTCAGCACCGGTGTCGAGCGCGACAGAGAGCAGGCTCGCGCCGCGTCCTGCCCCTCTCCCAGGGCCCAGAGCCCATCGCCGTCCACCACGATCGGAACCGGACTGGCCGCGACCAGGCGCCGCACCGAGTCGCCAGCGGCGCCATCACGGCCAAGCCCTGGACCAACCACAATTGCTCTGCAGCGACCTGCCATCGCGAGTGCGTCATCGGACCAGTCCCGCAGGGCGAGAGAGGTCGAGACGGCTTCGCTCACCGGCAGGCCGGCCGGGGCGCACCCGGGGACTCCGAGGCGAACCATGCCGGCGCCCGAACGAGCGGCGGCCTGCGAGCACAGCACGGCTGATCCCATCATCCCCGGGGAGCCGGCCACAACCGCGACGCCGCTACGCCACTTGTGCGTGTCGCGATCACGTCGCGGCAGCTCCGCGTCCACATCGGCATCCTCGACCAAGTTGGTCTGTGAACCCTTCGGATCAATGCCGATGTCCGCCACCGTCACCGTTCCCGCGAGCCCCGGGCCGTCGCCCAGCAGGAGGCCGGGCTTCAAAGCGATGAACGCAACCGTACGATCGGCGGTCATCGGCGCGCCTGAACGTTCGCCGGTGTCAGCGTTCAGTCCGGACGGAACGTCGACCGCGACCACGATCGCACCCGGCGGCGGCTTCGGCGCCACGTACGTCCGGCGAAAGCCAGTGCCATATGCAGCGTCGATCACGACATCAGCGCCGGGTAGCTCGTCGGGGGCTCGAGCCGCGTCCACGACGGCTACTCTCATGCCTCGGCGTCTCAGCCGGTACGCAGCCACTCTCCCGTCGTCTCCGTTGTGCCCCTTGCCGGCTACGACTACTCCACGCTTACCGTAGACAGATCCAGGCCGGCCGGGACGCCGAAGCATGTCGACGACCGCCATCTCAACTGCGACACCCGCCCTCTGGATCAGCGTACCGATTGGAACATGCTTCTGCGCCGCAACGTCGAGAGCCAGCGCCTCGCGTGCGCTGAGGACCGGCCGCATGGCTCAGCTGCGCCCCGGTGCGCACTGCATCACCACAACCGCCAGGGCCACGTCGCTCGTGTGGCTCAGCGACAGCGATGCAGATCTCGCACGCCGCTCACTCGCGGCCATGGATGCAGCGCCCATGAGGCGCAAGACTGGCTGGCCCGACTCCGACCTTGCCACCTCGACGTCAGAGAACCCGAACCCTGCGAGACCAGTGCCGAGCGCCTTCATCGCAGCCTCTTTGGCCGCGAACCGAGCCGCGAGGTGCGGCGCCGGATCGGCAAAGCGCTGGGCGTACTCGCGCTCGGCAACCGTGAACAGCCTCTGGAGAAGGCTGCTGCGCCGCTGCAGCGCGCGCCGGAACCTACCCACGTCCACCACGTCGACGCCGACCGCGGTTGCCTCGGCTAGCGCAACACCATCGACGACGGTCCGCTCGCTCACTCGACCGTCACCGTCTTGGCAAGGTTGCGAGGCCGGTCGACGTCGTTCCCCCTTGCTCTTGCCAGCGCGTATGCGAAGAGCTGAAGCGGGATCACGTCCAGCACAGGAGC
>JAJYWA010000179.1 GCA_021791755.1 Actinomycetes bacterium
CACATTGCGACTTCGGGCACGCTCCCGGATGCAGAGGACCTCAGCAGCGCTCTTGACGAGTACGCCGCCAGCTTCGATCCAACTCCTCTTTTGGACCAGGGTAGGACCGGTGCTGGGGAGGCTCCTTCGGGCGGAGCCGGCGCCTTGGACGCTGAGTCTCGTGACGCTGGTTCGTCCAGCCGATCTCCGGCGGCAGCGGGCGCGGCGAAAGGCTGAGGCGAGGCAATGTCAGCTGGTGAAGAGCGAGCTCTCCGGCGACGCATAAAGAGCGTGCAGGCTACGAAGAAGATCACTCGTGCCATGGAGCTCATCGCGGCGTCCCAGATTGCCCGAGCCCAGGGGCGTATGACCTCCTTTCGTCCTTACCTCGGCGCGATGGTTGCCCTTGCGTCGAAGACCGCGAGAGAGGCTGCTGGTGCGGATGACCGGATGCTCAACGCCCCGGCGGGTCTTCGCAGGGCAGGCATCATCGTGCTGGCTGCAGACCGCGGGCTCTGTGGAGGCTACAACTCTGCCGTGCTCCGAGCGGCTGATCGGCTCATAGCAGACCACAGGGCACGCCAGGTCGACTCCGTGGTGGTTGCCGTCGGGAAGAAGGCCGCTGGGTTCTTTCGCTACCGCCGCCTGCCGGTCGCGGCGTCGTTCACCGGCGTCACGGCCAGACCGTCGTTCGAAGACGCCGGCAGGATCGCCGAGGCAGTTCGCGTGCCATTCCTCGCGGGCGATCTGGACGTGGTCCAGGTAGTGTCGACGCGATTTGTCACCGCGGCCCTCCAGCGAGCGGAGCTGACGAACATGTTCCCCATCTCGCCCATCTTGCCGAGCTCGGCGATCTCCCAGGCGGCCCTGGGCTCGGGCGGCGACTTTCCGGCAGCTGCCCGGGGCGGCTATGGGTACACAGAGTTCGAGCCCACGGCAAAGGACCTTTTGGAGAAGGTGCTCAGCTGGTATGTCGACGCGTATGTCTTCGGCGCCCTGCTCGAGGCCTCTGCATCGGAGCACATGGCCCGGCAGCGGGCCATGGCGGCCGCGACGGAGAACGCCGATGAGCTGATCAAGACCCTGACGCGTACCATGAACAGGGTCCGCCAGGACGCGATCACCACTGAGATCGTAGAGGTGGTGAGCGGCGCTGAAGCGCTCAGATCAGACGGGGACGACACAGCAGGGGCTGAGATGCTCGTCGAGCAGCTGGCGCCAGGTCTGTGATGGGCCTCGTACCTGGGCAGCCCTCGCCTGCTCCCGCATTGTTCCAAGATCGAGGATTGACCGGCGAGCCTGGCGTGCTGCCGGCAGCGAGAAGCTTAAGGAGACTTCCTGATGACCACTGTAGCTAGCGATACTGCAGCGAGCGATAGCGCAAAGAAGCTGGAAGACGGCCGGGTGGTCGCGATCGCGGGTCCCGTGATCGATGTAGAGTTCCCTCCGCATGCTCTTCCGGAGATCAATGTGGCGGTCGAGGTGGACGTCACGCTCGAGGGAGAGTCCACTACGATCACTGCAGAGGTGGCCCAGCAGATAGGCGGCGGCAGGGCGCGATGTGTCTGCCTGAAGCCCACGGACGGCCTGCGACGAGGTGCGATCGTGCGCAATACCGGCAGGGGGATAACCGTTCCGGTGGGACCGTCGGTGCTTGGCCACGTCTTCAACGTGACTGGTCAGCCCCTCGACGCGGATCACATCGATGGAGTCGAGGACCGCTGGGAGATCCATCGTGAAGCCCCGCCGTTCGACGAGCTCGAGTCGAGCACCCAGATGTTCGAGACTGGCATCAAGGTGATCGACCTCCTGGAACCGTATGTCAGGGGCGGAAAGATCGGCCTGTTCGGCGGTGCGGGCGTGGGCAAGACCGTGCTCATAATGGAGATGATCCACCGGGTGGCGACGCAGCACGGAGGGGTGTCGATCTTCGCCGGGGTCGGCGAGCGTACCCGTGAGGGGACCGATCTGTGGAAGGAGATGCAGGAGTCCGGCGTGATATCGAAGGCAGCCCTTGTCTACGGCCAGATGGACGAGCCGCCCGGCGTCCGTCTCAGGGTGGGGTTGTCGGCCCTGACGATGGCAGAGTACTTCCGGGACGTCCAAGGCCAGGATGTGCTCCTCTTCGTGGACAATGTATTTCGGTTCGTCCAGGCCGGCTCCGAGGTCTCCACCCTGCTCGGGCGCATGCCATCAGCTGTCGGGTACCAGCCGACGCTTGCTGACGAGATGGGCGAGCTCCAAGAGCGCATCACCTCGACGCGTGGCCGGTCGATCACCTCGCTGCAGGCGGTGTACGTGCCTGCTGACGACTATACGGATCCGGCGCCGTTCACCACCTTTACCCACCTCGACGCCACTACAGAGCTGTCGCGCCAGATATTCTCCCTCGGGATCTACCCTGCCGTCGACCCTCTCAGCTCTACGAGCAGCATCCTCTCCCCATCGGTGGTCGGCGAGCGCCACTACAGGGTCGCGAGAAGCGTACAGGAGGTCCTTCAGCGCTATAGAGAGCTCCAGGACATCATCGCGATCCTCGGCTTGGACGAGCTGAGCGAAGAGGACCGCGTGACGGTCGCAAGAGCTCGGAAGATCCAGCGCTTCCTTTCGCAGCCGTTCTTCGTCGCAGAGGTGTTCACTGGGATCCCCGGCGTGTACGTACCGGTGGAGGAGACGGTCGACTCCTTCGAAGCCCTAGTTGACGGATCGCTGGACGACATCCCAGAGCAGGCGTTTCTCAACGTCGGCGGCGTCGAGGCCGTGCAGGAGAAAGCGAATCGCTTGGAGCGGGAGATGGCCTGATGCCGACGCGCTTCGACGTGGAGGTGGTGTCGCCGGACGGCGTGGTCTTCGCTGGGAAGGCGGAGATGGTGGCGTTGCGCACCCCGGAAGGAGAGCTGGCCTTCCTCGCTGGCCACACCCCGACCGTAGGCGAGGTGGTGGGGGGAGAGGTTCGCGTGCATGTCGGAGCGGATGACGAGCGCCTGCTTCGCGTCGCGGCCGGCTTCGTGGATGTTACGCGGGAGAAGACGGTGGTCATCGCTAGAGAGGT
>JAJYWA010000180.1 GCA_021791755.1 Actinomycetes bacterium
TCACCTGCCTCCTCGAGGTGAGCGGTGAGCCACCGTCCTACGAAACCACGACTTCCTGTGATCAATGCACGCACAACGGCCACGCTACCTGAAAGAGCCCCCATGGCCCCCACGGGCTCGAGGGAGGGCTCGAGGGGCTGCCAGTCAATACCACTTTTTGCCGTTCTACGTGCCTACCAGCTGAGTAAGTCCGGTCCGAGCCTCGGGTTCAATGCGAAGATAGGACTGTTGGACGGTCAGGATGCTCGGCAGGATGCCGCCAGACGCTCCTCCAATGCCTCCCGGGCGAGCTCAGAAACGGTCTTGCCCTCCCAGGCCGCTACCTCCGCAGCCTGATCTCGGACTGCAGGCGGCACACGGAACGCGATCTGCGGAGAGCGTTGCCGGACACCGGACAACGATGGACGGCCAACGGAGCGGAGGACGGTCTCGACAATGTCTGCTGCTACTTCGTCGGTGAGGCACGTCCCGTCGTCGACGCAGATGTCTTCCAGCCCTAGGTCGATGTCGGACCCGATCGGCGTATCGGTCGTGCTCTTGGGGGGCTTTCGCTTCGGCTTTCGCTTCGGCATCAGTTCAACCTCCTCGGAGGCGGGTGGGCATTACGTGGATTTTGGGGGTATTCATCTGAGCCGACTTTCCCTGGTCAGCGCGCTGACCGCCAGGGTCTGTTTGCCCGGGCCCGATCGAGACTCGGCGGATGCCCTCGCCTCCATGGTGGCACCGGTGGCACCTTCTTCGACCTTGAGTCTGCAACGAGCTGCCTGTAGCGCACCGGATCGTGATCCACGGCGAGCTGGAGCAGGCGGTAGAAGACGAGGCCCCGGCTCCTCGCGGTGCGGCGGTTGAAGCGAAAGACGAACTCGTTGAGGTAGCTCTGGAGATGCGCATCCCCGACCGATCCCTGGTGCGTCCCCAGCACCCAGCGCTTGGCGAGCGACGCGACCCGGTGCACTCCGGGAAGCAGGTTGCCGATGTCCTCGCCTCGGGCCGCGGCCGCCCGCTGGCTGTGCGGCTCGTGGACGTAGCCGAGCCCGGTGATGCCGAGGTAGCTCGGCCAGCCATCGGTGACGACGGTGGCTCCTGGCTCCACGTTCTCGGCGACGAAGCCCTGGAGCGACTCGGCGGAGGCGTCCTTCACCACCGCCATGCGGCAGCGCCCGAACCCGTGGGGTTCCTTGCGCTCGACAGCCACGGCCACCAGAGACTTCTTTCCCTTCTGGCGACCGCCGCGCAGTCCCGGCTCCTCACCCCCGAAGTAGGTCTCGTCGACCTCGACGGTGCCGGTGAGCCGGTCCCGGCCTGGGCGCACGAGCACCTGGCGCAGCCGATGGAGCATCGCCCACGCCGTCGGGTACGAACCGATCTCAAGAGCACGCTAGAGACCGAGCGCCGAGACGCCGTCCTTCTGGGAGGCGAACATCCAACAGGCCGCAAACCACACCGTGAGCGGCGTCCTGCGTCGGTCGAACAGCGTGCCCGCCGTCACGGCGGTCTCTCTCAGGCAGCTCGCGCACTTGTAGCTCCCGTCGGCCACGACCCACCCGCTCGGGTTCTCGCACCGAGGGCAGACGAACCCTTGCGGCCACCGCAGCCAGGCGAGATAGTCCAGACAGTCCGCATCGCTTGCGAACCACGCCTGGAACTCGCCGGTCGAGCGTGGGTAGTGCACCCCGCCCCGGGGATGAGCCACCTCCACCCCCATCAGCGTAGCCAAATCACAGTCGGCTCAGATGAATACCCCCAAAACGTGGATAACGAGAAGAGCGGGCGAATGGTCGCCCGCGGCCGGCGACTCCACCGGGATGATCTCTAGCTCCCGGCCTCGATCATCGGTTCCCAGGCAGTGCCAAGCAGCATTTCCCTGGGCTGTGGTTGCCGGCGTTGGTTCGGTTCGCGCCATCACCTAGCGAACGGAACCTCGTCCGACGCGGTGCCGCCTTGCCGCCTGGGTGAACCGGATCTCCACCTCAGCTATTCTGTCTGACACTATAGCAAGTACCCCGTCGCGCACCCAGGCCTCGGCGGCAGGATCACTCTCTGGGAAGAAGCACCACACCACACCACACCACAGGGGTACTCGAGGACGTGGATCAGACCTACCACGATGGAGATGGTGAAGTCCTCGGGTGATGGCCTCCTTCCGTTGGTACTGTGTTCATGAAGGATCGGTCGCAGCATCGAGCCGTGCCGAACGACGCTGTGGATCTAGTCACATCACGTTAGTACTGTGTGCGTGAAGGTTCGGGTGATGCCACCAAATGACGTAGCTGCAAGTTGGGAGGACACGAGTCCAGTGGAGCTTGACCGCGACCTTCGATCCCCCCTACGCAACGTCCAGTTGATTGGAGAGCTTGACCTCGACCCCGACTCGGAACTGTACCTGAAGGCAAAGAGTGCCAGCGGGCGGCTCATAGCGCGACGCAGGTTCGGGTCGCTCGCTCGGACTTGTCCGGCAGCCCTGTCAATGTTCCTCGTAGCAGAGGGAATCCACCGCTACGCAGGCGGCAAGTACTGGCGAAACGTCTCTGTGGTCGGTCTCCAGAACCCTAACGTGAAAACTTCCTGTTCAGGGCGCGCGAAGCCAGGGTGCGGGGCGGAGCCCCGCTCGGGACATGCGTCCCGAGGCTCAGTTGTGGATCAGATCACGCAGCTTCTGGGGCGCCGGGTTCGATGGTGACGCGAAAGCCAAGGGACTCGATCTGTTTGGCCAGCCGGCGCGCATGCGCATCGGGACGTCGCGTCAAGTACCAGTCGGGACCGAGATCCTTGTATGGGACCTTCTTGTCGAGGATGTGGAACGCGGCGACAAGTATCGAGTGCGATACCGCAGTGCGCGCCTTCGCATGACCGCGCCGTCCTCTTATGCGGGCGAACCGGGCTGAGAGGTAGGTGTCCTTCGATCGACCAGCGGCCTCGGATGCCTGAGAGAGCGTCGCAGACAGCCACTTCGATCCGTTACGGGTCCTACCTGACTTGCGTTTGCCTCCCGACTCGTTGTTGCCCGGAC
>JAJYWA010000054.1 GCA_021791755.1 Actinomycetes bacterium
GCCCTACGAGTGACGGCGCTGGCAATGCTTCGGCTTCCCTCAGGCACCGTAACAGATGATCTTTGCCACGCAACGACAGGCCATGGCTCAGCTGCCGCGAAGCCTCGCAGGAAAAGCCTGCTCCACTGCGTCGATGCAACGTGCTCGCAGCTTACCTACCTCGGAGTCCGAGAGCGTCCGATCAGCGGCGCAGAAGCGGAGCCTGTAGGCAAGGCTGCGACGTCCCTTGCCGAGGGAGCCGCTCCTGAACACGTCGAACAGCCGGACGGTCTCCAGCAGATCGCCCCCCACCCTGGCCAGCAACGCCTCGACTGCACCGGCAGGGACGGCGTCTTCGACCACGAATGCCAGATCCACGTCGTTCGACGGGAACCTGCTCACCGGCCGAGCAGCACGCGAACGTCTAGGAGCAGCAAGCAGCTTGGAGAGATCGACCTCCAGCCAGCCGACCGACCCCCTACCCGCATCCAGCCCGAATGCCTCACTCACCGACCGGCTCACCTCACCCACACAGCCCAGCGTCCCGGCCGGCGCGGTCTCGGGGGATCCTGGGGAGGCGCTGGGACCAGCGACCACCAGCCACGCCGACCGCGCCGGGTGCAAACCAGGCGGGCGGCCCGCGACGAGTTGCACGCCAGCGCCAAGCCCCGCCTCGATCTCCTCGAGGCCCAGCGCTCTTGAAAGGGTGCGCCATGCCTCCATCGCAGCAAACAAGCCGCCATGCGGATCTGAGAACAGCGCAGCCAGCGCCTCTGTCTCCACTGGAGCGATAGAAAGCGCATCCAGCGTCGGCTGAGGGAGTGCCTCACCAGGACGCGGATCGCGAGCTCGCCCCAGCTCCCTATCACCGCCTGGCAGATCTGACACGCCGCCTGCCGAAGCTTCGAAGACTCGGCCGACCTCGAACAGGCGGACGGCCTCGGCTTGCCGGGACTGGTTGAGCCGGCAGGACCTGAGAAGCCCAGGCATGAGAGACCGCCGCAGGATGGCCTCGTCCTTGGCCAATGGGTTGGCGATCTCGACCCCCCCTGTTATCCCCATAGCTTGATGATCCCGGTCCGACACGAATGTGGAGGTCCATGCCTCACAGGCGCCAAGCCCCACCATGACCTGGCGCACCAGCCGGCGCTGGCGCTGGGCCGGGTTGAGCATCCCGATGCTCGCCACCGGCGGTCGCGTCCTTTTGATCCGCGAGTAGCCATGCTGGCGAGCCACCTCTTCTATCAGGTCGATCTCCCGTCCCACATCTGGCCTGAAGCCCGGCACAGTGACATCCCAGATCCGCTCTGCCGGCGAGTCGTCTTGCATGCCGGCTGAGGTCGCAAGAGTCGCAAGAGAAAGTGAAAAACCCATCGGCTCCAGCTTTGCCTCGACGTCCGTCGCGGCAAGATCGGTTCCGAGCACCGAGTTGAGCCGGCTCAGGCGCAGCCTGGTGCGCTCGGGCCGCGGCGGCCCCAGACTGGCATCGAGCCTCACCGGAACCGATGATGCCTTCGTACCTGACGTCTCGATGATCAGAGAGCACAGGCGAGCGACCGCGGCGTCGATACCTCCTGGGTCGCATCCGCGCTCGAACCGTACCGATGCCTCCGTGCGAAGACCCATCATCTTCGAGGTGCGTGCAATGACAAGCGGTTCGAAGTAGGCCGCCTCGAGCAGCACCGCGCTCGTGGTGGACGTGATCTGCGTGGATGCTCCGCCCATGATCCCCGCAATGCCCACCGGCGTGCTATCAGCGTCGCAGATCAAGCAGTCGCCGCGGCCTTGCGATCCCCCTCGGCCGTCCGGCGAGGGCTGCGATGTAGTGGTGAAGGAGCGTTCGACGCCGTCAAGTGTCACCAAGGTGTCAGATGCTTGAGCGCTCCTCACCACCAGCCCAGGACCTCTCAGAAGATCCAGATCGTACGGGTGGGTCGGCTGACCGAGCTCCAACATCACGTAGTTCGAGGCGTCCACCACGGAATTGATCGGGCGCATCCCACAGAGCACGAGGCGTCGCGCCATCCAGGCAGGAGACTGGGTCACCTCTATACCGGTGATGCAAGTGGCCGTGAAACGCGGGCAGCCGGCCCCGTCCTCGACGCGCAGGGTCGCGAGGCCGCCGTCGATCGTCACTCCGCCGGCCTGGGCCTCGAGAACTGTGCCAGCCACCGTGCGAGCCACCGTGCGACCGTCGTTCGAACTGTGATCAGGCGCCTCGAACGGCAGCTTGAGCCGCGCGGCGAGATCCCGCGCTACACCTGCAATGCACATTGCATCTGGCCTGTTCGCCTCGATCGCCAGGTCGAAGACGACCTCAGGACGAGCTCCAAGGGCGTCCGCCAACGTCGTCCCCGGAGCATGGCCTGATCCTCGGAGAGGACTTCCCAGCACGAGAATCCCCGATGCATCATCTGAGAGCCCCAGCTCAGCGCCTGAGCACAGCATCCCCTCGGAGGAGACACCCTTGATCTTCCTGCGCCGGATCTTCAGACCGCCGGGGAGCTCCGCCCCCACCTTCGCCATGGCGACAAGGTCCCCTTCGGAGAAGTTCCAGGCGCCGCAGACCACATCGACGCTGTCCGTACCGATGTCGACGGTGACCCTGCGCACTCTGTCGGCTTCCGGAACAGGGCCGATCTCCATCACCTTGGCGACGACCACATCATCGGTGAGCTCGGCGCCAACCACATCAACCGCTTCGACGACGAGGCCCAGATCGTCGAGAGTGGATGCCATCTCGGCATCATCGATCTCGAACGGTGCGAGCTCCATCAGCCACGACTTCGGTACTCTCATTGCAACCCTCAGAACTGCTCTAGGAAGCGGAGGTCATTCTCCATGAGCGCCCGCATGTCCGCTATGGAATGGCGCATCTGAGCGCAGCGGTCGATACCGAACCCGAAGGCGAACCCGGTCCACTCCTCGGGATCGATCCCCACCGCATCGAAAACCGCCGGATCGACGAGACCGCAGCCGCCCAGCTCGATCCACCCGGTGCCCGAGCACGTTCGGCAACCGGCTCCTGCGCAGATGGTGCAGGTGATCTCGAACTCCGCTGACGGCTCCGTGAAAGGGAAGTAACTTGGCCTCAGCCTGGAGCGAGCAGAGGGACCAAAGTAGGCGCTTGTGAAGGCTTCGATCGTCCCCGCCAGGTCGCCAAAGGTCACGCCCCGGTCCACGAGAAGCCCTTCGATCTGGTGGAAGGTAGGGGTGTGCCGAGCATCGGCCGTGTCACGCCGATGCACGACCCCGGGCATTACCGCGCTGATCGGCGGGCGCTCCGACTCCATCAGGCGCACCTGGACCGGAGAGGTGTGTGTCCTCAGCATCAGCGTCCCAGGCTGGGGCGTCTGGAGGTAAAAGGTGTCGAACATCCCTCGCGCGGGATGATCAGGAGGCATGTTCAATGCCTCGAAGTTGTACCAGTCCGTCTCGACCTCCGGACCTTCTGCGACCGAGAAGCCCATACCCAAGAAGACGTCCTCCAGCTCCATCTGCGCCTGCGTCACGAGGTGCAGATGGCCCCTTCGGGACACCGCCATCAACTCGCCAAGATCCATCCGCTCGGCAGAGAGACCTTGCTCTTCGCCCGGGGACGCCAGCTCATCGCGCCTCTGGCTGAGAAGATCGTCCAACCGCCTCAGCGCATCGTTCACCGCGCGGCCGACCTGGGGACGAAGGTCCTTGTCCAGCATGCCGATCTCAGCGCGCGTTGCGAGAAAGACCGATTCCCGGCCGTTGACCTCGTCCTCGATAGCGCGAAGATCGTCAAGTCCCCCGGCCTCAGCAATGCGTTGGGCGATAGCGGCCTCGGCGGCGGCAAGAAGCGACGGATCAAACAACGACATCACACCCTGTTCTCGCTGTCCTCGCTCGGCCCATGACACGCCACAATAGGCTCACCACGGATGCCACGCGTCGCCTCGAAGCAGAGCACAGCGGCCGTCATCGCCACGTTGAGCGACTCGGTTCCACTCGCCATCGGCACCGTGACCATCAATTCCAGGAGCTCACGGGACTCGGGGGGAAGACCAGCGGACTCGTTGCCTAGCACTACGGCAAACGGCGCCGCCCAGTCGATCGTCGTGTGATCCGCACCCCCTTTCGGCGCGGCGCCGATGATGCGCATGCCCCACGACCTGCACTGTTTCAGAACAGAGGCCGTGGCGCCAGCGACCACCAGGTCTGTGCGAAAGATCGCGCCCGCTGAAGCCCTGACGGACTTGGGATTGTAGACGTCCACGCACGCTCCAGCGCAGATCACGCCATCCCAACCAGCTGCTACGGCGCTCCTCAGCACAGCGCCAAGGTTGCCTGGGTCCTGAACGCCGGCGCAGACGAGCAGCCTGCTCGCGGCGCGAAGTGAAGCAAGGGGCACATCGACGAAACGGGCCGTAGCGACTATCCCCTGCGACGAAGAAGACGCACCCACATGCTCGAGCGCGCCCGGGCTCACGCGCACCACGTTGCAGCCAGCAGCCTCGGCCATCTCCAACACCCGCGAGACCTGACTTGCGGCGCCGTCTCCGAAGTCAGCGCTGACGTACACGTCCTGGAGGTATCCCCTACCGACCTCGAGCGCCGCAGCCACTGCCAGCGGGCCGTCGACGACGAAGCTGCGCCCGAGGGCTCGCTGGCTCTTCGAGCGCGCGAGGCGCCTGAGGCGCTTGACCCTCGGGTTGGATCGACCAAGCACGGAGCTCAGCCGGCACTGCTCCTCACAGCAGGCGTCACTGCAGGCGGAACATCCCTTGCCACCGCCAGCGCCTCCTTCGCGGTCGCGACCAGTGAGCTGAACGAGTCCGGATCAGAGACCGCCATCTCTGCAAGGATCTTTCGGTCGAGCTCAACGCCGGAAAGGTGCAGCCCATCGATGAAGCGACTGTAGCTGAGCCCGTTCGCCCGCGCGCCAGCGTTGATCCGCTGCACCCAAAGACGCCGGAAATCTCCCTTTCGGGCCCGGCGGTCCCTGTACGCGTACTGGAGCGAGTGCATGACCTGCTCGTTGGCGGCACGAAAGCTCCTCGACTTGTTGCCGTAGTAGCCGCGCGCGCGGCTCAACACCACTTTCCTATGCTTCTTGGCGGCTACCGCGCGCTTCACCCTGGCCATGACGTCTCCTTGATCCTCGTGTGTGATGTGTGTGCTTTTCCTGCTGCAACGCGCAGCGAGGCGCCGTCCCGCCCTTTGTCCACCCGCCTCCACCCCTATGTCCGCTCAGAGGCAGGGGCTCAGATGCCGAGAAGCCTCTTGACCTCACGAACGTCAGGGGCAGAGATGCCTGCTTCACGACCGAGACGCCTCTTGCGCCTGCTCGACTTCTTCTCCAGCAGGTGAGACCGGAATGCGCGACGACGGACGATCTTGCCAGATCCTGTGACCTTGAAGCGCTTCGCAGCGCCCCTGTCCGTCTTCATCTTCGGCATTTGAAACCAATCCTCATTTTCTTTGGCTCTTTGGTCTTTGGCCATGGTCGGCTCGTCCACCGAAGAGCCATGGCTCGCTACGTGCTCGAGGCTACCAAGCGCTCGAACGGCTCCTCAAGTACTTCTCTGGCCGGATGCGCCACCAGCGGTCCTCTGGAGGCGATGCGTCGTCCCTACGTCCCTGGCCGTCGCGTTTATTCCTGGCTGTCGCGTCCCTAGCCGTCGCGTCCAGGGCCCGACATCACAGCGCCCTCAGGCTGCTCGGGAACGACAGGCGCCGCCGGCTCCAGCACGTCTGCCTTTGGCTTCACCTTCCTTGCCGATGCCTCTTGGGGCTTCTTCTCGGGCGCGAGCACCATCACCATGTTCCTGCCATCGATACGCGCCGGAGACTCCACCTTCGCCGAACCATCGAGATGATCCGTTATGCGATCCAAGATTCGCATCCCCAACTCCGGATGGTTCGCCTCGCGACCTCGGAACATGATCGTGACCTTGACCCGGTGTCCTTCGGAGAGGAACCTCTCCACCTGTCTGGTCTTCGTATCAAAGTCTCCAGGACCGATCTTGGGCCGGTACTTCATCTCCTTCACGCCAGCGCTGGTCGACCTCCGGCGGGACTCCCGCGCCTTCTGCGCTGCGTCGAACTTGAACTTCCCGTAGTCCATTATCCGGCACACCGGCGGCCTAGCCTGAGGCGCCACCTCCACGAGATCGAGATCTCTCGCCCGCGCTATCCTCATCGCTTCGTAAACCGGCTTGACCCCCATCTGGTTCCCCTCCTGGTCCACAAGCCGCACCTCAGTGGCCCGGATCTCCTCGTTCACGCGCAGATCGGCGGAGCTAGAGGCGGCGATGCGTCTTCGCTCCTACTACGACACTCGCATCCAGCAGAACATCCGGCACTGTCACCGGCACTGTCAAGCGACCTACCACCAACTGCCTCGGATCACCAACCCTCCGCGGCTGATTTTTTCATATCGTGCATACATCCATTCGTTAGGCTATCAGTTCGTGAGCACCTTATGGACACCAAGCGGCGAACATCCGCTGCGCAACAATACACGAAAACCGTCTGAACAAGAACACTCTTCGCGTGAGGCCGCGTTTGACGCTAGCGCTAGAGCTAGAGCAGGCTCCGCCGATGCCCCGAAGCCGGCAACTGAGCAGGACCAGGAGGCCGCACTGGACGACCTGCGGCGCGCGATCGCGTCAGCTCCTGCCGAAGAGGTCGTCGCCAACCACTGCTACGGCCTCTTCGAACTGGCTGCGATCCACCTGTCCAAGCAACCGCCGGACGCAAAGGCTGCGCAGCTCGCCATTGATGCCATGGGTGCAGTGCTCGATGGCGTCGGAAACCGGCTCGGCCAGCATGCAGCCACGCTCCAAGACGGTCTGGCGCAGATCAGGCTTGCCTACGTGACCATCACTGCCGGCGACGACGCCAGGCCGGGCGCCGCGGACACGCCTGCAAGCGCACCCGCCGCAGACGGACCTGCTCACCCGGACCACTCTGGCTGAGGCCTGCGGTTCGAGGGCCAAGGCGCGATGCGCAAGGCTCAACGCGCGAGATCTGGAAGCCAGACGGCGCGCGATGCGCCATGCGAGGTGAGGTATAGTCTCTGGCGAGTGTCGCGCCCGGGCTGGGCGCGTCGGCACAGCTGTGCATGTACTGATGTATATTGTCTGGATATCGGGGTATAAAGGCCCCACTACCTGGGAGGTGCGGCGTTGTTGTCACGGTCAGGAGATAACGAGGTTCACGAGGTCGGTTTGCTGCCCGGAGGCATCGCGCAGCGAGTGAGCGGGTGGTTCAAGAACCCCCGGCGCGTACTCGTGCCACTTGCCACAGTAGCGGCAGCGATCTCGCTGGCCAGCTGCTCGTCGCCCGGCACATCATCATCATCGTCGTCATCGTCAGTGGGCGTAACCGCGAAGACGATCCATCTTGGCGTCCTTGTCCCAGTGACTGGAGCAGCAGCGATCCCCCAGCCCGCCATCCAGAGCCTCAACGCCTACTGGGACATGATCAATGCCAAGGGAGGCATCAACGGTCGAAAGGTGACGCTCGACATCTACGACACGACCTCGACCGAGCAGGGCGCCAGAACCGCCGTGAGCCAGGCGAGCTCGAAAGATCTGGCCGTGATGTCGCTCGACCGGATCGCGGTCGAGCAGGCGATCTTGAACGCTACGCAGGCCGACGGGCTTCCCTCGATACTGGCACAGACAACCTCTGGCACCCCTGCATCGGACTCGTGGGAGTTCAACGTCGGCGTAAGCCAGACACGTCAGGGCGCCATGGCGGCGGACTTCTTCGCCCACACACTCCATCTGAAGCGCGTCGCCGTCGTCACAGAGGTTGACTCCACCCTGCAGCCTGCAGCGCAGGCATTCGTCACGGCTGCAAAACGCGACCACATGACGGTGACCAACTATGACCAGATCCCAGCTGGGCAGACCCAGTACCTGTCGGAGGCGCAAAAGCTCGCCAGCGCGAAGCCGCAGGCTGTGTGGCTGTACATGGCGCCCAACACAGCTGTGCCATTGGTGAAGGAGTCCCTAGTCAACTATCACTTCCACCCGGTGTGGTTTGCCCAGTCCATCGCCTGGCAGTTCAACATCACGCTCTTTCTGGCAAACAGCGCTGGCAACAACGCACTGGACGGCGCCTACGCATTCGCTCCATGGCCGTCGTTGGAGAGCCCGCAAGCGGCCACATACCTTCACTACGAGGCCAAGTACTACCCCTCCTTCGCGTCCAACAAGTCCTTGGCCGACATAGGGCTGGTGGGTTGGGGGCTCAGCCAGATAGCGGCAAACGCCATCCAGGCGGCTGGGCACCACCTGACTCGGAGCACGTTCCGCAATGCGATGCAGCAACTTCATCTGGGCTCCACCAGCCCGGTGGATCACAGCCCGCTCCTCTGGTCGCCGATCTCGTTCTCCGGCAACATCCGCACCGGCGCAACCGCGATCAGAGTTCTCAAGGCCGGTGTGACCCAGTGGCATCCATTCCTCGGATTCCGGTCTTCGTTCTGACATACCTCCGGCAGGCGGACTCTCGCGTGCTTGCAGTGCTTGCAGTGGGACCCTTGCTTGCTCTGGGCTCACCGAGGGCGTGGGCTCACCGAGGGCGTGGGCTCACAGCGCCCAAGGGCAGGAGTCATCGCAGCATGGCGGGAAGTTGAAGGATGCCACGAAAGTGGTCGTTGCGCGCCGTGACATCTCCAGCACGACGGTGACACGACTGCAATCGGCGAGATCGTGACCAAGCAGTGGTCACCCAGATAGTCACCGGCTTGGCCGAAGGTGGAGCGTACGCGCTCCTGGCGGTCGCTATCGTCCTCGTCTTCTCAGGTACGAAGGTGCTCTCGCTGGCGATCGGGGAGATGGGCGCGTTCGGGCTGATGCTCGGTCTCAAGTGGGACAGCACATCGGTCCCGCTCATCGGCTGGCGCCCGCCAGAGAACGTCGCTGGCGCATTCGCAACCGCACTGGCGGTCCTTTGCGGAGCGGTGCTTGGCGTCGTGGTCGAGCGCTTCATCATGCGACCGGTCGAAAACCGCTCACCCGCGTCGAAACTGGTCGTCACCCTCGGCATTGCGCTGTTCCTCGCTCTGGCCGAGTACCAGTTCATATCCAACAGCGGACTGCCTATGACCTCGCCTCTCGGATCTGCTGGGATCAACCGGCTCCACCTCCTGGGATCTTCGCTTACCTGGGACGACGTCGCCTCGCTTGGCTTGGCCGTTGTCGTTGCCGTGTTGATGACGCTGTTCCTGCGAAAGACCAGGTTCGGACTTGCAGTCCGTGCAACCACCAGCGACCCCACTGTGTCCCGGCTGCTCGGCGTCAAGGTCTCGAGAGTGCACCGGTTCACGTGGGTCCTCGGCGCCGCCCTCGCCGGCATAGCGGCCGGCTTCTTGAGCGCTACGAGCGGCGAGATCTACCCCCTCTCCATGACTGCTGCGCTCCTCTACGCCATGGCAGGGGCGGTCATCGGGGGTCTCGACAGTCTAGGCGGCGCTGTGCTCGGCAGCCTCATAGTAGGCGTTCTGCAGGGCGTGCTCTCCCCCCGCTTCGGCTCCACTGCCGCAGTTGGAGCGACCTTGGGGCTCGTGCTGCTCGTGCTGCTTGCGCGCCCTCGGGGAATCTTCGGAACCGTCAATGCTGGCTGAGCCGCTGCGACCAGCTTGTCAGGACAGAGACGCTAGATGAGAGATCTCGTGGCACGTGGCTTGTCAGGCCTTCGAGACCTCAGGAACGTGCCGCGACTCGTGTACCTTGTGGGCATCTCCGTCCTGGCAATAACCCTTCCGGGCTGGCTAGCCGTGTTCAGACTGGACTGGATCATCTCAGCGCTCGCTTTCAGCGTCGCGGCCCTCGGCCTCGACCTGCTAATAGGCCAAGCCGGACAGGTATCGCTCGCTCAAGCTGCGTTCGTCGGCGTGGGCGCGGTGACCGCCATAGACCTCGGATCCCACGGCACGCCCTGGCCACTTGCCTTTCTAGCCGCCATGGTGATCTCCGGCGTTCTCTCGGCGCTCATAGGAGTGCCGCTGCTGCGTGTCCGCGGCCTGCAGGTAGCCATAGCAACCTTGGTTTTCCAGCTTTTTGCCCAAGAGCTCCTGGCGTCGAGTGGATTGGTGTCCACCAGCTACTACTTCAACCGGCCCTCTTTTCTCACTGCAGACTCCAGCTACTACTACTTCACCCTGGTCCTGGTAGTCCTATCTGTCGTAGGGCTGAAGCGAGTCCGGATCACCCGCGCCGGAAGGGCATTCCTTGCCGTACGGGACTCCGAGAGCCGTGTGGCAGCCTTCGGCATTCGCGCCGGAACCACGAAGCTCCTCGCGTACGGAATGGCGGGAGCTGCGGCAGGGCTGGGTGGAGCCATCTACGCGCTTCAACAGACGAGCCTCGGCCCCACTGGAGGACCATTCCAGCTGCAGCCATCACTGCTCCTGATCGCCGTGGTGCTCATAGGAGGCGCCGGATCCCCGACCGGGATCATCGCAGCCTCGATCCTCGTCAACGCACTCCCCAACGTGCTGCCTACCACAGCAGGCAACTATACCCTGGTGGCGGTTCCCGTGATCATGGTCGCCATGATGATATTCCAACCGCAGGGGTTGGGCGGCATCCTCCGGGCTGTCGACCGGTTCCTAGGAAACCTGCTGGCCGGCAAGCCCGTACGCTACGACCCGGAGCCAAAGCATGCAGACATCGAAACTGCAAGGCAATGCATCACCGGACTCCGAGTCGCATCACACCGCACGCGGCAACTCGAAGCATCTCGAACGCCGGATGAAGCCCGGCCACTGCTCGCTGCTCGGGGAATAACAGTGAGGTTCGGAGGAGTGACGGCGTTGGACAGTGTCGACGTCGCGGTCGCTCCTGGGCAAATCGTGGGCCTCATTGGCTCCAACGGCGCCGGCAAGTCTACCTTCTTCAACGTCGTGTCAGGCCTCGTCGGCGCTTCCGGCACGATCCAGTACCGTGGAGTCGATCTCATGACGACACCTGCCTTCGGGCGTAAGGGACTTGGCGTGGCTCGCACCTTCCAAGAGATCGGCATCCCGAAACAGGCAAGTGTGATCGAGAACATGGTCATGGCGCAGAGCCCTCTTGCTCGCTACTGGACCCTCGAAGGCGTCCTCGCCATGCCTCGTACCGTATCCACCGAGCGCAGGCTCCGAGAGCGAGCGATCCTGAGCCTGCAGCTGTTCGGCCTGGACCACCTTGCCAGAGTGCCGCTCGGAGACCTTCCTCATGGGACCATGCGGCTGGTCGAGGTCGCAGCTGCGGTCACTACGGCTCCTGACCTCCTTCTGCTGGATGAGGCTACTGCCGGCCTGACGTCAGAAGAGTCGGACGAGCTCGCTGAACGCCTTTCCCTGCTCAGAAACGAGATGGGAATCGCGATGCTCGTCATCGAGCACCACGTCCCCTTCATCGCTCAAGTGTGCGACTACTGCTACTGCCTCGACACCGGCAAGGTGATCGCTGCCGGGCCGCCATCAGAGGTCACCCGTGATCCTGCTGTCGTCAAGTCGTTCCTAGGTGAACAGGAGCTTCGCAGAGCACATCGCATGCCCGCCAGCGTCACGGAGCCCGCCAGCGTCACGGAGCCCGCCAGCGTCACGGAGCCGGATGGGCTCGAGGAACGAGATAAACCCGAGAAACGAGCGGCGCAAGCGGAGGTCGATGTCCTTGCTCCAGGGCCCGAGCAGGCAGACCAGGCGAAGCTGCTCGAAGTTGCTGGCCTCTGCGCCGGTTACGGTTCGCTCCAGGTGCTCTTCGACGTTTCGTTCTGGGTAGCTCCAGGAGAGATCGTCCTCCTGATGGGCTCGAACGGCGCAGGGAAGACCACCACCCTGAGGACCCTGTGTGGCATCATCAAACCTAGAAAAGGGCGCGTCGTGTTCAATGGACACGAGATATCGGGCCAGGCGCCGGAGAACCTGCTGAGGAATGGCCTTGCAATGGTCCCCGAAGGGCGCGGCATGCTACCCGATCTCACAGTCACCGAGAATCTCCACCTCGGCGCTTATATCTCACGCAGCAGCAGCGAGATCAAGGAACGGCTCGGCGGAATCTACGAGACGTTTCCCATTCTCTCCAAGCGCGCCCGTGAGCAAGCCGGCAGCCTGTCAGGCGGGGAACAGCAGATGCTCGCGATTGCACGCGCTTTGATGAGCCAGCCGAAGCTGCTTCTGATCGACGAGGCATCGCTTGGACTGTCGCCTCTCATGACTGAGACCACCTTTGAGATGCTGGCCAGATTGAACGAGGTCAGTGGGGTGTCGATCCTTGTCGTCGAGCAAAAGGTGGCAGCGCTAGAGCTCGCGAAGCGCGTTTACGTTATGGAAAAGGGACGTATCGCCAGCGCAGCGGAGGGCGCCCAGATGGCCGAGATCCGGATCCTCCTGGAAGAGTCCTACCTGGGAGCGTCACTCACCTGAGCGGACGCCGCTCCTGGGGATGCTCCGGCTCCCGAGGACGGTGCTGCGGAGTCCAGCTCGCGATCGGGCAGCGGACGTACTGATGTTGCTTCCCAGCCACCGGTCGCGCCAGGGCTCAGCTCGTAAGCTACCGTCTGGCCGCACTCGATCGTACGTGAACCATCTGCGATCGCTGTACAGTGAAAGAACAGCCCCGCTCGCTCCAGGTCGTCGGCCTCCGAATCCTCGGCAAATGTGCTCTCATCCACAACAACCCCCACCCCACGGCGCACATCAAACGTTGCCACCCTGCCAAACCTGATGCCACGAATCGGCCAGTTCACGGGCTCCCACCACTCACGGCGCGGGCACGTACCTGCTGCCCCGCCAGCTCATCGAACGATCTTTGAGAGTGGCAGCTCGATGATGTCGCTCGCCCCTCTGTCTTTGAGCTCAGGGATCAAGACATTGATCCCTGCCTTCTCCACCACTGTCTCCACGGCAAAGCCGTCCGTACCCGACAGCTCCGAGATCGAGGGGGCTTTCAGCGACGGCAACACCTTGAGGACCTCATCGAGGTCTGCTGCAGAGACGTTCAGCTTCACGAGCACTTTTCCTCTAGCTTCGAGCGTACCCCGCAGTAGCGTGGCAAGTTGGTCCATCGCGTGGCGCTTGACCGGGTCGGCAGCTGCTGACCGGTTCGCGACGAGCTCAGTCGACGAGATGAGCATGGTCTCGACCACACGCAGGCCCGCTGCCACCAGGGCGCGGCCTGTCTCGGTGATCTCGACGACCGCGTCGGCTATGTCGGGTATCTTTGCTTCGGTCGCCCCGTAGGAGAGGTGGATGCTCGCGTCGACGCCGTGAGACTCCATGTAGCGCTGGGTGAGCCGCGGATACTCGGTCGCGATCCGAACCCCTTGCGGCAGATCGGCGACGTCGTGCACGGGCGATCTGTCAGCAACCGCCAGCACCACTCGTACTGGGCGAGCGCTCTGCTTCGAGTACTGGAGCTCACCCAGGGACACGACGTCGCTGGACGTCTCTTCGATCCAGTCCCGGCCGGTGATCCCGAGATCGAAGAGGCCGTCGGCCACGTAGACAGGAATCTCCTGAGGCCGGAGAATCCTCACCTCCGCGACACGCGGGTCCTGCACCGACGCCGAGTACGACACGTCGGAGCTTCGCTCTACAGCAAGGTCCGCTTCCGCGAAGAGCTGCATGGTGGCGTGCTCCAGAGAGCCCTTCGGAAGTACGATGCGGAGCATCTCAGGGACGGATCCCCGTCTCCGCAGGCAGACCTGAGAATTGCCTGGCCTCGCCGTGCGCGGCGAGGCGCGTGAGCAAATCTGCCATCTCGAGAGCCGTGGCCGCAGCCTCGAAACCCTTGTTCATCTCCATGTCCTCTCCAAGGTCTCCGACACCGCCCCCGCCCGATCGCTCCAGTGCCTGCTCAACGGTGTCACAGGTCAGAACTCCGAACACAACCGGCACACCGGTGTCCAGTTGGGCCCGCAAGATACCGGCAGCGCACTGGCCCGCAACGTGCTCGTAATGGCCTGTATCGCCCCTGATGACCGCCCCGAGGCAGATCACAGCACTGAAATCTCCCGATTCCGCGAGCTTCGAGGCAGCAAGGGGAAGCTCGAATGCACCTGGCACCCAGACCACGTTGACAGCGGGCCCCGTAACGCCGTTTGCTGCGAGCCCCTTCAGAGCTCCGTACAGCAAGCGCTCCGTGATGACCCCGTTGAAACGACTACACGCGATGGCGAGGGACATCCCACTCCCGCGGCGCTCGCCAACGAGCACACTGCCGACGTCCGGAACGCCTCCTCCTTGGCAGGTGCTCGCATTCCGGCCGGCCTCGGCGATCCGCTGGCCCGGCTCACCATTCCGGTCGGCCTCGCCGCTGGAACCAGCGGCTCCTAGCCGAGCCCCCAGCCGCTTCCGTTCAGCTGTGGCCACCAGTGCCTCTGAGAGAAGAGATGCCTGCGTCACTCTCCGCGTCGGGCAACCGCTTGCCATCGGCCGGCAAATCGAGACCCCCCAAAAGGTGGCCCATTCGTTCGCGTTTCGTGCGCAGGTAGTTGATGTTCTCCGGATTTGGGGTCGCTTCGAGTGGCACTCGCTCTACGATCTCGAGGCCAAAACCCTCCAGGCCCTTGTACTTGGCCGGGTTGTTCGTCATGAGCCTCATGGTGGTGATGCCGAGATCTACCAGTATCTGAGCGCCGATGCCGTACTCACGGCTGTCGACCGGCAGCCCGAGCTGGAGATTGGCTTCCACAGTGTCGCGGCCTTCCTCTTGGAGCGAGTATGCACGCAGCTTGTGGGTGATGCCAATGCCGCGACCCTCATGTCCTCGCAGGTAGACGACGACGCCACGGCCTTCCCGTGCTATGAGCGCTAGGGCCGCGGCAAGCTGTGGACCGCAATCACAGCGAAGTGACCCGAACACGTCCCCGGTCAAACATTCGCTATGCACCCTGACCAGGACGTCATCGTAGCCGGCAACCTCACCCTTCACCAGCGCAAGGTGCTGCTCGCCATCGAGGAGCGACTCGTACCCGAAACAGATGAGCTCGCCCAGATCAGTCGGGATCCTGGCCCTTGCAACCTGGCGCACGAGCTTGTCCTTGCGACGCCTGTAGCGCACGAGGTCGGCAATGGTCACCAGAGGTAGCCCCTGCTCGGACGCGAACCTTTCGAGCTCGGGAAACCTGGCCATACCGGTCTTGTCTTCGCTTACTATCTCGCAAAGCACACCCGCAGGGTACAGGCCTGCCGCCATTAGGAGATCGATGGTGGCCTCGGTATGCCCGGCACGCTTGAGCACCCCGCCAGGACGATATCGCAACGGGAAGATGTGCCCGGGCCTCGACAGATCTTCCGGCCTCGTCGTCGGCTCCACAAATGCCGCTATGGTCCTTGCCCTGTCGGCGGCCGAGATCCCACTCGTCGTGCCATGCCGGTAGTCCACGCTCACCGTGAAAGCAGTGCGCTGTGACTCGGTGTTGGAAGTCACCATGAGCGGCAGATCGAGCTCGTCCAAGCGTTCGCCAAGCATGGGGGCACATATCAACCCTGAGGTATGCGCCAGGAAGAATGCGATCTTCTCAGGCGTGGCAAACTGCGCTGCCATGATGAGATCGCCTTCGTTCTCACGGTCCTCGTCATCGATGACCACCGCCATACCACCACTTGCGATCGCCTGGATCGCCTCGTCTACGCTTGCTAGTCCAGCAGGCACGGTTCGCTCATCTCACGTTCATACGACCACTGCGCGCCGGGTTCCGTCAAGACAGGCGCCAGATCGACCCGCAGATCGTCGCCCAAACGTTCAACCGAGATCAACCGCCCGCGCCAGAGGTCGGAGATGCTAATAGCCCCCTCCCCCCTGAACATCGGCACGGCGTCGTCCCCCCCGAACAGAGCCGGGGCAAGGTACAGGACATAGCGATCGGCGAGGCCTGACGCATGAAAGGCATGGGCGACACGTGCTCCTCCCTCTACCATCAACTGCAGCACCCCCATCGACCCGAGCCGGTCAAGAACAGCGCCCAGGTCGCCCTCCATCTCGATGGCCGGCCGCACCTTCGCCTGTTCGGGAACCCGGCCAAGAACGACCCGCAACGGTTCGCGCTGTGGTTCATCGGGCTGTTCATGCTCCCCCGCGCGAAGGCGCTCGGACTGCGCACCAAGGCGCACGGTGAGAGAAGGATCGTCAGTGCGGATCGTCCCGGCGCCCACGAGGACGGCATCGCTCATCAATCTCAGCCTTGCGACGTCACTGCGAGCTTCCGGACCCGTGATCCACTTGCTCGTACCGTCAGGGGCAGCCAAGCGCCCATCCATGGTGGCCGCCAGCTTCAGCACCACCCAGGGCCGGTTCGTTCGGCGATGCTTCAGGTAGGGGGCGAGCTGCTCCTCGACCGCTTCTCGCAACACGCCCACCACCACGTTCACTCCAGCTTCGCCCAGCACCGCAATCCCTCTTCCGGAGACTCGCAGGTCGGGATCCTCTGCGCCGACGACCACCCTCGATATCCCGGCATCTATGATCGCCGACGTACACGGGGGGGTACGACCTGTATGAGCACATGGCTCGAGGGTCACGTACATCGTGGCTCCACGGGCGCGCTCTCCAGCAGCCTGCAAGGCTGCTGCCTCGGCGTGCGGTCCCCCGGGAACACTGGTGGCGCCCTCGAACACTCCTTCTGAGCTGGCAATCACGCAGCCCACCCATGGGTTCGGAGGCGCATGAAGCCGCGCACACTGTGCCAGCTCGATCGCTCGCGCCATACCTTGTTCGTCTCGCATCTCGACTCTCACTGAAATCGCCGTGGTAACCACAAGCCGGCTGCCGCGCACCCATATGATCCACTCGAAGACCACTGCATAGTGCGGTCTATCGCCAGACGCGCTCGTACCTGATTCTACAGGCCACACACGACCTCGCGGTTCGCTCCCGCTCTACAAGCCCACCCTCTAGATGAAGCCCGTGCAGCGCAGACGCCTTCCTGTACTACAGCGCGATGCGCCGAACGCGACAAGGAAAGTCCTAACCGTCGTCCGTCGCGAGATCGTCATTCGACGATTGGTTACCGGGTTGACGAGGGCTTCGCTGCCGAGCACCCCCCGTGCCGCCACTCCGCCTCTGGCGCCTCTGGCGCCTGCTACGCGGCTCGAGAACGAGCTCTTGCTCGCCAGCAGGCTCGGGCTCGGCGGGCTCGGGCGCCTCCGGCTCGGGCGCGGCGTCGGTGTCCTCGTCGTCCTCGGGCTGGGCGAGCTGGGAGTCTTCGATCTCCTCGTCGTCCAT
>JAJYWA010000181.1 GCA_021791755.1 Actinomycetes bacterium
TTCCGATCTCTTCGGGCACATTCAAGAGGTAATCATCCAGCCGTTCCTTCCCAAGCCGGGAACCGCGATGCGCACCGTTCCACCGTGCGACCCAGACGAGCTCCTGTGGACCATCGCAGCCGCGCGACTCCTGCTTCCTCAGGACGTCCACGTGCAGTCTCCTCCCAATCTTGTCGAAGACCTCGCCGCGCTCTTCGAGCACGGCATTGACGACCTAGGCGGGGTATCGCCCGTGACCCGCGACTACGTGAAGCCGGAGATGGCCTGGCCCCACCTCGAGATGCTCGAGGCATCGGTCGATGCAGCCGGGTTCGAGATCGCCCCCCGCCTGCCGATCTACCCCTCGTTTGCCGATGCGCCTGAACGCTGGCTTGATCCGCAGATGCGCCCGAGTGCGCTCGCCGCCTCTGACTCGGTAGGCCTTGCCCGCGACCACGCCTGGTCGGCCGGCGGTGCTCTCCTACCGCCTCAGCTGGTAGCGGAGAGATTGATCGACGGTCCTCGCAACCTCGCCCCGGGGCAGGGCACGGGCACTGGCCTTCGTCTCGCCTCGGGCCGATCACACGATCGCGTCATTGAGGTCCTTGACGGGATGCTCTCTGGACACCAACCGGCCGAGGACGACCTCGTAACGCTGTTCAAGGCGCGGGGTTCGAGTATGCGAGCTGTGATCGCGGCAGCAAACGAGCTACGGTCCACGAGCGTCGGCGACGCGGTCACCTGGGTAGCGAACCGCAACATCAACTACACCAACATATGCACCTTCAAGTGCCGGTTCTGCGCGTTCTCCAAGGGCCCGCAGTCGCTCGATCTCCGCGGTGCACCATACCTCCTCAGCCTCGATGAGATAGCGAGCAGGGTGCTCGAGGCCGAGGCGGCGGGCGCTACCGAGGTCTGCCTGCAAGGAGGCATCCACCCGAGCTTCGACGGTGAGTACTACCTGGCCGTCGTCCAAGCAGTGCACGAGGCTGCACCCAGAATGCACATACACGCCTTCAGCGCCCTCGAGGTCGCCGAAGGAGCACGCCGGCTCGGAGAGCCGCTCGACGCCTACCTGCGCACGCTCTATGATGCCGGTCTTCGCACACTGCCCGGCACCGCAGCGGAGATCCTCGACGACGAGATCCGGGCGGTGCTCTGCCCTGGCAAGGTGAGCACGGACGAGTGGCTGGAGGTGCACCGCCAGGCCCATCGGATCGGCCTGCGGTCCAACGTCACGATCATGTTCGGCGCCGTCGAGAACCCCCTGCACTGGGCACGCCACATACTGCGCACCAGAGCCCTCCAGGCAGAAACTGGTGGGTTCACCGAGTTCGTTCCCCTTCCGTTCGTCCATATGGCATCACCCATCTTTCTACGCGGTCACGCCCGAAAAGGCCCGACTTTTCGTGAGACGATCCTGATGCATGCGGTCGGCCGTATCGCATACCACCCTCTGATCCAGAACATCCAGGTCAGTTGGGTCAAGATGGGCCAAGAGGGCGCTCGCCAGGCCCTCGAGGCCGGGGCCAACGACCTCGGCGGCACGCTGATGGACGAGAACATCTCTCGCGCGGCCGGCGCCAGCCATGGCCAGGCCATGGGCCTCGATGACCTGCACGGCATCGTCGATCCCCTCAACCGGCGCCTCGCACAGCGCACGACGCTATACGAGCGCCTGGACGCTCCGCTGCTACAACAGGGCGCTGGTTGATCACGAATGACTCGGGAGCGCGAAGGAGGTCTTCGAGCACGCCCTTTGGCACGTGCGGCCAATAGCCGCACCCCTGCCGACAACCGCACGCCAGCCAAGAGCCCGCCCCCACCGGCTTCTACGGCCTCCTCCCGAGGCGCACTCCCGCCCGAGCTACGCACGCTGATCGACGAAGTGATCGAGGCTGCCGACGTAGATGCGAACAGGGACCTCCTCTCGGCAATGCTCGCCACCTCGATCCAACTGGCTCAGACAACCACGGATCGCCTGGATCTCAAGATTGCCAGCGCGGCTCTCTCGGAGATGGCAGACGCCTTCGAGGTCTTCCGACCCTACCGCCTGCAGCGAAAGGTCACGCTGTTCGGCTCAGCTCGTACGCAGCCCGACGACCCGCTTTATGCCCAGGCCCGCGCCCTCGCCCGCCTGCTCGCTGGGGAGGGATGGAAGGTGGTGACCGGCGCCGGACCTGGGATCATGGCCGCGGGGATGGAAGGCGCCGGCCAGGACAACTCCTTCGGAGTGAACATCCGGCTTCCTCATGAACAAGGTCCGAACCGCTTCATAGCCGCAGATCCAAAGCTCGTCGAGATGCGCTACTTCTTCACGCGCAAGCTGATGTTGATCAAGGAGTCGCAGGCCTACGCGGTCCTACCTGGGGGCTTCGGCACCCTCGATGAGATGTTCGAGCTCCTGACACTGCTCCAGACCGGCAAGGCGCAGCCAGCCCCCGTCGTGCTCGTCGACACTCCCGGTGGCGCCTACTGGCAGCGCTGGTTGGAGTTCATCACGGAAAGCGTCCAGCGAAGCCGCCTCATCTCACCAAGCGATCATGCTCTGTTCCACATCACCGACAGCGTCCAGGACGCAGCGGACAATATCACCGCCTTTTACCGGAACTACCACTCGGCGAGATGGGTTGGCGACCTACTGGTGCTTCGCATGCATGTCCTTCCTGACGAAGCGGAGCTCGACCGGCTCAACAACCTCTTCTCCGACATCTGCGCCACTGGACGCATCGAACCAGCACGGCCGTTCCAACCCGAACGCGCAACCAATGACTTCCTCGACATGGCGCGCCTCGCGTTCCACTACACCCGCAACCACTATGGCCGCCTTCGGGAGCTGATCAACGCGATCAACGCCTGAAACGCTCAGCTCACCGCAATGCCGACGATCGGCTTGTTGAGCGGCTTCGAGCCCATCGAGCCGTAGAAGTGCGCGTCCCCGAAGCTGAACAGGCCGCCGTCGGAGGCAACCTCCCAGTAGCCCTTTCCGTCGGGGGT
>JAJYWA010000182.1 GCA_021791755.1 Actinomycetes bacterium
GGCGCTTGGGAAATCAGCGGGGTCGAGCGCTCGCGACGGTTGGCGCGCTGGCAATGGTCGCGCCCTCCAAAAAGTGTTTGATCGTGGCAGCCGAGAGCCCCGCCTCGCCGTCGGCGATGCGCACCACATTTTCCGCGCCCGTGCGCCCTCGACGTTGCGCGGTGACGAAGCCGAAGACGTCCTTGGTCGTGACCACTCTCGGGTCCTTCGGCACGACCGAGAAGAACACACATAGATCATGCGCATACGCACGCACCGTGTTCGGACGTGACCGCGCGGCCACAAACTCCAAGAAGTCGTCGATCAGCTCGTGACCGACGACGTAGTGCCGATCACCGTTCTCGCGGATGCGGCACTCGAAGCTTGGTTCCCACCCCACTGCGCACCTCCTTGTCGGGACTGCATCCGAGGAGGATCCCTCGAATGCCTATCCCAGGAGGTGGATCACCTGTATAACCGGCGATAGAGGACGCGCAGGGAGTTGTCTTGGCATCTCCGCCGAGGGCGCCGAGGGAACCATGGGAGGGAGCTTTGAAGGCCACGAGCGCCGCGAGCCTCAGCAACCAGAACATGGCGAGGGAGATCACGTTGGCCACCAGCAGCAGCACCGTCTGGTCGAAGTGGTCCAACCGCCAATGGTGGCCGAGGTCGCGAGCCCCGTTCGCCCCTACCGCCGCGAGGGCGATGCTGGCCGCCACCATGATCCGGAAGGGCAGCCGCTCTTTGAGGATGTGCGGCCGGCCGTCCCTTCCCCAGACCCGCTTGCGGGTCAGCCAGTACAAGAGGATTGCGGCCACAACGTTGGCGAAGATGGCGCTCGGCACCTCTGACCACAGGCGGAGCGCCGGCGCTTTCGGGCGCTTGGCGCCGGAATTGTTGGGACATCCCGGCGGAGTCGTGCGACGCACTGCACTGCCGGCGTTCGGGCATGATCGACCAGGTTGGCCCAGCGCGTCAAGTCGCAACCCGATTGAGCTGTTCCCTGACATTGGTTACGAGTCCATCAGGAGTATCTGGGCTCTCGTCGCGCGCTGCGGCGATGGCGTCACCGGCTCGGGACAGCAGGTCGCCGATAACGTCTGACGCTACCCCGGCACTCATTCCCCACTTCGCTGCCTCGCCCAGGATGCGATCGCTCGTGACTCGACTCGTACGGTGCACGCCGTCCACGTACATGGCCAAATGGTCGTCTCCGTAGTGCAGCGTTGAAAGGAGGTCGTAGAGGGGGCTAAGCCGAAGAGCGCCGGTACGCTCGTGGAGGAGCGAGAAATTCTTCGCATGAGCGTCGCCGTTTCCCAGGAGACTGTTTAGGACAACCGCGGCAAGCAGGCGCTCCAGCGAATCGGGCGCCGCTACCGTCGCCAGGATGCCTGCGATGCGGGACAGAGACGGCCCGCCATCCTCCTCGTACTTCGTCTCGGGAGGGATACCGGTCGCCTGGCAAAAGTCCTCCTGATGGATCCTCTGCACCGTGCCATCGGGAGCGACTTCTCGGTCGTAGCGTTCGACCACCAGGAGCTTGCGATTGGAGATCACCGTGGTTTCCACGCCGGCGACCATGAGGCCCAGGTGCTTGGCGACTCTCATACAGAATGCTTCGTTTTCCACGGTCATCGGATAGGCAGCTATCTCGGGTTTGAGGATGTGCGTCGACGGAGTTCCGTCGATGGGACGCCCCCACTTTCCATCCGGCATTCGGGTGAGGACCAGCTTCTCCTGTACGCCGGCCAGCGATATGCGCACTCGTCCACCGGCGCCGAGTGGGGCGTTCCGAATGTCGCGCACGATCGACTCGATTTCCTCGATTGCAAGGGGTTCTGCCGTGACGGTCGTCGGCGACCGGGGAGGCGGATCGTCTTCTGGCTGAATCACGACCGCGCCCGCACAGTCCCGGCCCAAAGCCCGGATCAATCCATACGTGTCGTTAGCGGAGACACCAAAGTCGCGGGCGATGGCCCTCCTGGGCTCCCCCTCGGGGAGCAGGCCGTCGAGGAAGGATCGGACCACGCCCTGTGGGTGGGTCCGCGTCTGAACAGGGAGGGAGAGCGCGAGGAGAGGCGTACCGAGCGCATAGCGTCGGAGCGCCATCTCCGTGTACGTCAGCCGCGGCCCACGGCGGTCCCGTTCGATGGAAGCGACGTGATCCCCGTAGAGCCAAACGGCCAACTTGTCGGCCACTACCAGTCCGCCTTGTCCAAAGTCATCCGGACGCCTAGGTGCCGGAGCAAGCGGAGCACTCTCGCAAGCTGCTCGGTCTCTTTGCCTCTCTCCAACTCGGACAGATAGCTGCGCTGCAGGCCGGTCGCCTCGGCCAGTTGTGCCTGGCTCAGTCCCGCTTGAGTCCGGTAGTGGCGGATGGCGTCACCCAGTGATGCCGCGCTGTAGATGCGGTATGGGCCAGCCGCTAGTCGCTCTGTCGACATATCCAGACATTGTATCAGTTCCTGGATATCCCGACATCTGCCACATGTCTGAATATCCCGACACAAGAAGGAACCACTGGCCATTGAGCCTGGCCTCCGGGAGAACGGACCGGCTCGCCTGCGGTCTCCGGCTTCGCAACACATCTCTGGTCACCGAGTCGACCTGGCGCACCACCTCGGCCTGAGCGCTCCGTCCGAGCACGGACGCCGCCGTCACCAGGGTGCGCGTCTCGTGACCGCAGCCGGCGAGCTTTGCTTGCACCGCTAGCGCAATGCCGCGTGGGGCGGGGAGCGGGCCGGAACCCGACGCCAGGACGCGCGGCGGGATCTGCTCGAGGAGCATCCGGGCATGCAACGGGTTGCCGCCGGTTTGCGCACAGAGCCGGGCGGCACCAGCCAGCGAGATGTTTGGCGTGCCCGAGCGAGGCCGCCATGCGGGACCAGCTCGGGTGCCTCGAGCCCGTCCAAGGGCACCACCGCCCCCCGCTCCTCGAGCAGGTGACAGCGCCAGCTGGCGGAGCACCCCCCACGGCA
>JAJYWA010000183.1 GCA_021791755.1 Actinomycetes bacterium
TATCACTTCGCTACGAGCGGTGCCGGTGACGCTGGCGATGGTGCTGGCAGTGAGGAGGATGGCGTTCCCGGCGAGACGGGTGAGACGGGTGAGAGGAGTGCGGGTCGCCGGTTGGAGCAAGTGAGCCCAGTAGGGGACCGCTAAGAGGCTCAGCGGAGCAGCCCAAAGACGATCGGCGCCCGCTAGGGGAGAGTGGCCGCTAGGCGCAGAGGGGCAAGGGCCTATGCACGCAAGCACGGTGAGTACTGCCGCGACGGTCGAGGGATCGTCCGAAGTGGCGGCTCGGGTCGTTTCCTGATGGAGTAGTGGTGGCGGCTCGAGAGCCCGAAGCCGTGCCGAGCGCAAGGCGCCAAAGGAGCCGAGACGAAGGCTGTGACGAGGACTATGGACTATGGACTGGGGGCGTTCGACAAGTGCAGAGCGCGACAGGCGTCGCAAGTGCAGAGTGCGCACTTGATGATCCGGCAACCCGACCCGCTCGATGGATAAAGCGCAATAGCCAGTCGAGAAGAAAACATTATAGGAGCTGGAGTAAGTGACTGACAGCATCACAATCACCGACAACCGTACTGGTCAATCGACGGAGATCCCGATAGTAAATGGCGGGGTATCTGCAGCCGAGTGGTCAAAGTTACTGCCCGGGATTTGGTTTTACGATCCGGGCTTTGTCTCTACGGCGTGTTGTGAGAGCTCGATCAGCTACATCGACGGTGAGGCTGGAATTCTTCGGTACCGGGGGTACCCCATCGAGCAGCTGGCGGAGCGTTCCACCTACCTGGAGGTCGCGTACCTCCTGGTCCATGGCGAGCTGCCAACCAAGGCAGAGTTTGACGCATGGGTCCATGAGATCACTCACCACACTTTTATTCATGAGAACATGCGCAAGCGTTTCCTCGAAGGGTTCCATCACGATGCCCATCCCATGGGCATGCTCGTATCGTCAGTAGCCGCGCTTTCTACGTTCTACCTCGACGCGAAGGACGTCTTTGACGAGGAGTCGCGCAGGAAGCAAGTGATCAGGCTGATAGCCAAGATGCCTACGCTTGCAGCCGCGGCGCATCGATTCAGTGTCGGCATGCCCTTCGTCTACCCGGACAACTCCTTGGGCTTTGCGCCGAATTTCCTGTCCATGATGTGGAAGACGGCCGAGCCTCGCTTTGATGCGAACCCTGCTCTCGCACGTGCCCTCGACATCCTCTTCATCCTTCACGCGGACCACGAGCAGAACTGCTCTACTACTGCGATGAGGACGGTTGGCTCTTCGCACGCTGATCCGTACAGCGCCTGTGCCGCGGCGTGTGCGGCCCTGTATGGACCAAGGCATGGCGGGGCGAACGAGGCGGTGATCCGCATGCTTGAATCTATTGGATCGATGGACAACGTCGACAGTTTTGTCGATGCGGTCAAGCAAGGTCATGGGCGCCTGCAGGGGTTCGGCCACCGTGTGTACAAGAACTACGATCCCCGGGCTCGTATCATCAAGGAAACAGCCGATCAGGTGTTCGCCATTACGGGGAAGAACCCCCTGCTTGACATAGCGCTGAAGTTGGAGGAGATCGCGCTCTCCGACGAGTACTTCACCTCGCGGCGTCTGTATCCCAACGTGGACTTCTACTCAGGGCTCATCTACCAGTCCATGGGTTTTCCCCTCGCCATGTACCCGGTGCTATTCGCGATACCACGGACCTCTGGGTGGCTGGCACATTGGCTGGAGCTACTGGATCAGAATTCGAAGATCGCAAGGCCTCGGCAGCTTTACACCGGGCCGGCGGAGCGCGGCTATGTCAGCATGGACGAGCGATGAGGGCGATGAGGCGGTGGCCATCGACGTTGTGAGCGCGCCCGGCCCAGCTGCCAGGCACATGTCGTCGCCTTCGGCTAATATTGAGAAATCATGACGTTTTCACCCCGAGCCTGGTGGGAGTGGTTGTGGACGCCCACTGGCAAGACCGCAGTTCGCTACTCGATCACGTCCGTCATCTCCACGGGAGTGACGCTTGTCGTGCTCTCTATCACCTATGGCGTTCTGAGGCTCTGGTCTCCCGTCGTGTGCAGCGTGGTGGCGAACATGGTTGCCGCCATTCCTTCCTACTATCTGAACAGGAACTGGGCTTGGGAAAAGACGAGCAGATCGCACCTGCTCAAAGAGGTACTGCCATTTTGGAGTCTCACGGTACTGGGGATCGTTCTCTCGCTTGCCTCGGTTGCGCTGGCTGATCGGTACTCGTACCTCGTGACCTCGTCGCACTTCGGTAAGTCGATCCTGGTGGACATGGCTAACGTCGCAGCTTTTGGCGTCATCTGGGTAGGCAAGTTCCTTGCCTACAATCGGTACCTCTTTGGCATGCGAACACGTCCGGTCGAGTCGGAAGAGGACGCGACGGATGTCGTTGCCGGTGGCGAGGTTGCTGTAGGCGTGCTCGATCAGAGCGCAGCCGCGGAAAGGGCGGACAGGGCGGACAGGGCGGAGCGCCCGGGTATACCCGCCTCTGCCCAGCCTGAGCTCGCATTGCAGCCTGTTCCCGTTGTCAGCAACGAGTTTCTCGAGACCGCCACCGGCTGAGATCGCCACCGGCTGAGACTGCCAAGCCTGCGGCCGCCGCTGGCTGCGGCTTGCATAGGCTGAAGGCCTGAGGCGTGGCGACCGGCGGCTCTGGTGCCAACCTGTATTTCCGCTCAGAGACCAGGCATTTCACAGAGTCGACAAGAAATCAGTTGACTTCGCCGGAAAATGGGCTCATGATGCAAGCAAGGAGCCTGCAGCCCTGCTCTGTTGAGCATCGGGTTGCAGACAGGGCGAGCATTGAGCGGGCGGTGCATTGAGTGGGCATTGCGGGGAGTAGCAATGGGTTTTGCTTCAAGGGAAAGCAAGCGGCATGGAGCAGCGGCGCAGAACGCCCGCCGTAGGTGTGGGCATTCTGCGGATCGGGCGATGACGCGCATCGAGGTACGCA
>JAJYWA010000184.1 GCA_021791755.1 Actinomycetes bacterium
CTGAAGCGCGCGTCGTTGAGCTTCAACCTGCCAAGCGCCTCGCGAAGCTCCGGGTACTGGTCTCCGTCCACTGGGAAGAGCCCCGAGAACACCATCGGCTTCGGCTCCTCGTAACCGGCGAGCGCTGATGACGCCGGGTGGTCGTTATCGGTCACCGTCTCCCCAGAACGCGCCTCTGCAACGTCCTTGACCCCTGCTATGAGATATCCGACCTCGCCCGGCCCCAGCACCTCGACTGGAGACGGATCCGGCCTGCGCACTCCGATCTCCTCTACCTCGTGCACGGTCGCGGTCTGCATGAAACGGACCTTGCGACCCTGCACCAGCATCCCGTTCATCACTCTGACGGAGCTCACCACGCCGCGGTACTTGTCGTAGTAAGAATCGAAGAGCAGCGCCTCCAGCGGGGCTCTGGCATCTCCTGCCGGAGCCGGCACACGCTCGACCACCGCTTCGAGGAGATCGGCGACACCCTCACCGGTCTTGGCCGAGATCTCGAGGATCGTCGAGGCGTCTATCCCGAGCACCCGCTCGATCTCGGCCGCACATCTGAGAGGATCTGCAGCGGGAAGATCGATCTTGTTCAGCGCGACGACAATCTCGAGGTCATTATCGAGCGCCAGATAGCAGTTCGCGATCGTCTGGGCTTGGATGCCCTGCGACGCGTCCACCAGCAGGACTGCCCCCTCGCAGGCCGCGAGCGAGCGGCTCACCTCGTAACCGAAGTCCACATGGCCCGGCGTGTCGATCAGGTGCAGCACGTACCCTTGCCAGTCCACACGCACGCTCTGCGCTTTGATCGTGATACCGCGCTCGCGCTCGATGTCCATCGAGTCCAGGTACTGGTCCCTCATCTTTCTCGGATCCACCGCACCTGTCATCTCGAGGATGCGATCCGAAAGCGTCGACTTTCCGTGGTCGACATGGCTGATGATCGAAAAATTCCGGATGCGGAGCCGACCCGAATATTCTGCTTCCTCTACACCGGCGACCTGGCCGATCACAGACACGTCCAGCGGCCCATGCCACTCGGGCCAGCCCGCTCGATCACTCTTGATGGTCCTCGCTCTGGGGCACCGGATGTTCACCGTTCATCTCCGCTGCCTCCGGAGCAGACGGCGGCGGTACCTCGACATCCTCGATGCTGTCAGGCTCTGGCGCAGCCGGCTGCTCAGCGGACGGTTGCGCCGCCGCCGCGGGCTCGCCAGTGTCCAGAGGCATCCCCTGGAGGGGAGGTCCAGCCAGTCCTGCCGCGGCCCTCAAAGCCTCCGCCTCCTCGAACAGCTTCGCCAGGCGGATCGCGGAGTCCATCTTGCCGGCCTCGCTCCTCTTCTTCGAGCCAAGGATCGCGCCGACCCCTCCCGGGCCGCGACCACTGGAAACCCTGCGAACCATCACCACTCCCAAGATCAGCGCCAGCAACAGCAGCGCCAGTGGAACCAACTCCAACGCCAGGTTCATACCCCTCACGCCCTCTCATCACACACAAGCAAACACACCAACGACATAGATGCTACCGGAAATTGGCCGCAGTGCTCCGGCCTTTAGGCCAAGAGCGAAGCGGCGCAAAGCAGGCGTCGGGACGCTAGCCCCGACCACTAGCCGCATCTACATGATCATTATGAGTCCGAGAACGCGCCTGGAGATGCGTTGGGCGGGAACGGCATGCCCGAACGGCGCTTGCGGATCCCTTTGCAGCGGTGACGAAGGGCCTCACGTCCGAGCGTTGCACCTTCGTACAGAGACGATCGCGAAGCTGGCCAAGCTCTTGCTCAGAGAGATCGCCGGTGAGCACGGAACGCAGGGGGCCCGTTCAAGAGGCCCCAGCTCAGCCAACGTGGCGCCTCTTCGCGCTTCGCCCCGTCTCATCGACACGGTGCACTTACTGGCAGCACTCGCGTCATACTACATCGAGAGGCTTTTCGGCAGGCTGCAACCCTGCAAGCTGCAACCCTGGCGACCCTGGAACACTAGCCTCACGCGAGATCGAAGGCGGCACGAATCGCCTTGGCGAGATCCACCTCTTGCGCTGGCAAGAGGTGTCCAACCTGGCTGCCCAAGGTCGACGACGGCACCGTGAGAATGTTCTCGCAGCTGACCACGCTGTCGCGGTCGAGACCGTTAGCTCGCCCAACCGATACCTCGGTGGATAGACCTCAGATGGTGGTGGTAATGGGGGCGACGGTGGCCCTGGTCAGATACGGCCGGACTACCTGCCGCGTCAAGACAAGAACTGGCCGCGCCTTGTCCAGTTGGGCCACGTGGATGGGACGCATCAGGCCAGATCATCCAGCGGGACCTGAGCGGCGAAGGCAGCCAGCTCGTCGAGGTCATCTACGTCTCCCGTTCCGGCCAGGATCACGGCGTCGCGAACAGCTAGCTCCCTGCGGCGCTCCCTGTCCACGGCAGCAGCGACAACCGCAGCCCTGCTGGAGGCCTCCCCGTGCTTGACGCGCCCGTCGATAAACTCCACGAGATCATCGGGGAGCCGGACGGTGAGCTGTTTGCCTATACCAAAATGGTACTACATTGTGATTGGTGGCGCCTGGGGCGCAGTCGAGAACGGGAACCACCACGTGCGTGATCACTCCCTTGATAGGGCCGTTGTATAGTCCGCACCTGAGCGGCGCCTAGGCGTTAACGACGTTGTGCAACGTCGCTACCGGAAATTGGCCGCAGTGCTTAGGCCCTTACGCCGACGATGAAGCCGCGTCGCGTCGCTGGTCCCGATCATGCCGGCCGTTGCTGAGATTTCGAGGGCGACGTCTTCACCCGACCTGCGGAACGTAGGACACGCTTTGGCTCGGACCCGAGACCACTGACCGGAGACCGTTCCTAGACACTCAGCGGAACTGAGTCCCGCCTTGCGGATGGCCCCGAACGGTCTTGGGCCACACGTCCCACCGGGGGTACTCGCTCACCCGTTCGG
>JAJYWA010000185.1 GCA_021791755.1 Actinomycetes bacterium
GTCGGAGTCCCTCTCACCATGAGCCAGTCGGTCGCGGGAGCGCTCGTCGGCGCGGGAGCAAGCGAGGGGATCCACCGCGTGAGGTGGGCCCTCGCAGGACGTTTTGTCGGGGCCTGGGTGCTCACAGTCCCGACGAGCATGGGTATCGCTGCTGCTGCGTCGGCGATCGCGCGCCGGGCATGAACCCGTTCCGCGGGTCGAGCGCACGGCCCCGAGCGTGGTTGTCGACGGGGATCGGGATGGTCCACCGCCACCGGGACGGGCTGTTGCACGCGTTCGCCGACCAGCTCAGCGCGACGGTGGCGGGTGCGGAGCTCGTCGGGCGCCTCGTGCGCGCGGAGCTGAGCTCAGAGGTGGCGCGCGGTGAGATGCACGAGGTGGAGCACGCTGGCGACGCAGCCCGGCGGCAGCTCGTCGGCGAGCTCTCGAGCGCGCTGACGAGCCCGATCGACGGCGAGGACCTGTTCCGGCTATCACGCTCCATCGACGACGTGCTCGACAACCTGCGGGACTTCGTACGGGAGGCCGACCTGTTCCAGTGCGAGTCGCTCGGCTTTGCTGTCTCGCTCGTCGAAGCCGTCCAGGACGGGCTCGGCCATCTTGGCTTGGCGGTTGCAAGCGTGCTCGAGCGGCCCGGCGGGAGTCTCGAGGCGACGCTTGCGGCGCGCAAGGCAGTGGGTCGGGTGCGGCGTCGCTACCAGGTCGAGCTCGCTCGGCTCTTCGCGGAGCCGCTGTCCCCCGAGACCTTGAAGCGTCGGGAGCTCCTCCGGCGCCTCGATGTCGTCGCGCTCCGGCTCGGCGAGGCAGCCGATGCCTTGGCTGACGGAGAGCTGAAACGCTACCGATGAGGTCCAGGTAGACGGGTGTACTGAGCCGTGCCCACCTGGGACGACACCGCATCGATCCCTCGTGGAACCACGGCAGCACGGAGCATCGCTGGTCCTCGTGCAAACAACCGTCGGTCTGTCGACGCATGTACCGCGATAGAAGAGCTCGGCTCCCGGGCCTTGACGAAGTCGCACGGCTCCCCTAGTCTGTGGAAGGAGGTCCAACCACCGGGGGGCGGGGGAGACAATGAAAGTTCTATCGCTGCGCCACGCGTTGCGGTCGTCGCCGGGCTTGCTCGACTCCACCGGAATCCCGTGGGTTCGCGCCGCGCGCGATGGTGTCCGGTCGTGACCGATGCTCCCCGTGCGAGCGATCGTCAGGCGCCAGGTCCTCAGGCCGCGACTGCCCCGGAATTCGAGCCTGACGGCCTTAGCGATACCTGGGGCAATGCCGCCAATCGGCGGACAGAGGCCCAGCGGAAGCCCCTGCCGCAGGACATCGCCAGCCGAGTAGAGGCTTCTGTCCAGGTTGGCCGCTACGTCGTCGGTTCGCGCCTTCCTCCAGAGAGAGAGCTCTGCATACGGATGGGGGCGAGCCGCAACGTCCTTCGGGAGGCACTGCGAATCCTCGAGACGCGCGGGATCGTCGAGATCCGACATGGCGTGGGGGCATTCGTCGTCCGGAGCCCCGCGGCAGGACATGCCCAGATCCCGATAGAGGTCCGGCTCCGGCGGGCGACGTTCCCCGTCGAGGAGGTCATGGTGGGCCGGCGGGCCATCGAGTGTGCTGTTGTCGAGGTGGCGGCGAGAGCCCGGGACGAGATGGACCTCGAGCGGCTGCGAGAGCTTCTCGACAACGCCACCCTCTCCATGGTCGAGGGGGATTCCGAGACCTACATCGAACTCGACATCAAGTTCCATGAATACCTCGGCACCTGCACCCACAACAGGCTGCTCGAGGATATCCAAGGCGAGCTGACCAAGGCCACTTTGAGCGTCCGGAGCATCGCGACCGAGACCTTCGATGCGATGAGAGCGGCCGTGGACTTCCACGGCGAGATCCTCGATGCCCTCGCTCGCGGAGACGGAGAGGCAGCCCGAGCCGCGATGGTGATGCACCTCCTCGACGCACGCGAGCGGCTCCTCGCTGCCCTCATCGGCAACGAGGAGCACGGCGGGGAGTCGTCGACATGAGCGGATCGAACGACATCCCCATCGGTAGCCGTCGCGTCGCCAGAGCAGTTCTCGGAGACGCGTGCCGAAGGTCCACCACACAGCCAAGACCGCCTTGGCTCTATGAGATGCACGGGAGCATGTAGATGTCCAAGCCGAGGATTGCAGCCTTTCCAAAGGGCTACTTCGACCAGCTCGTCGCGCGTGATCCCATCACGATCGAAGACTGGATAGCCGAAGCGCCCTCGCTCGGGATCGAGGGCGTCGAGCTCTACCCGAGCTTCCTGCGCAGCACGGAGGCTCCCTACCTCGCCGAACTTCGCCGCCGGTCCGAGGATGTAGGGATGGAGCTTCCGATGATGTGCTCCTCACCCGACTTCGTCGATCCCCATAGCGGCGCCTGGGAGGTAGCAGTCGAGCTCATGCGGGAGATGGACGACGCGATGGTCGAGCTCTCTCCGACTGCCCAGTGGCGCAGCGTCCGCGTTCTCTCCGGCCAGCGCTGGCCGGGTGTCGCTGAGGAGGAGGGGATCGCTCGGGTTGTCGAGGGGATCGAAGCTGTCCTTCCCTACGCGTCAGATCGTGGGGTCCATGTTGTCATGGAGAACCACTACAAGGACGGGCTGTGGCTCCACCCCGAGTTTGCCCAGGCGAGCGGGCTCTTCCTTGCCATCATCGAGAAGATCGACTCCCCGTGGTTCGGCGTCAACTTCGACCCCTCGAACGCGATCGTCGCAGGCGACGATCCGCTCGTCCTGCTCGACCACGTCGTGGAGCGGGTCGTCACCATGCACGCGAGCGACCGCTCGCTGCGCCCCGGTTTCACCCTCGACGACCTCGATGCCCACCAGGGTGTCGGGTACCCCGAGGCGCTCCAGCATGGGGTCGTGGGCCAGGGGTTGAACGACTAC
>JAJYWA010000186.1 GCA_021791755.1 Actinomycetes bacterium
TAGACGGGACGATCGTCCAAGTAGGCGTCTTCACGAACCTGACCCGCGAGCACCTCGACTACCACGGCACAATTGAGCAGTACTACTACTCCAAATCACAGCTCTTCACTCTGGACCGTTGCAAGAGCGCCGTCGTGTGCGTTGACGATGAATGGGGCCGCAGGCTTGCCCACCAGTCTCCAGTCCCAACAGTCACGTTTGGAACTTCACCCTGGGCCGAAGCTCGCGTCAAGGTGATCGCCGCCGACTTGAACGGCACGCGCTTTCTTCTCAGCTGGGAGGGCGCCGATATCGACCTGACAACCCCTCTCGTCGGGCGCTGGAACGCGTTGAACGCTGCTGCCGCCTTCCTCGCTGCTACAGCGATGGGCGTGCCGGAGGCGAGCGCGATCCGAGGCATCGCTACATGCCATCAGGTCAGAGGACGCTTCGAAACGGTCGACCTCGGCCAGGACTTCCTGGTGGTGGTGGACTACGCTCACACGCCAGAATCCTTGGCTGAGCTGCTTCAAACGGCACGCGAGCTAGCGCTGCCAGGCGCACAGGTCCACGTCGTCGTGGGGGCGCGCGGGGGCCGCGACCGCTTCAAGCGTCCTCTGATCGGCCGGGTAGCCGCCGAGTGGGCCGACCATGCTGTCTTCACAGCCGACAGCCCCGGCGCCGAGGATCCGGCTCAGATCGCGTCCCAGATGCTTGCCGGGACCCTCGGAGCTCCTGGCCTGCCAGACCACAAGGTGTCGATCGAACCAGATCGGCGAGCTGCCATCCGCGAAGCCATCCTCGAAGCCGGACCCGGAGACGTGGTCCTGATCGTAGGTCGCGGACACGAGGTCACCCAGCACGTCGGAGATGGCGTCGTCACGCTCGATGACAGGGCCGCCGCTGCAGACGTGCTCCTGGAGGAGGGCTACGCTATCCACTCGCACGGACTCTGCTCACACATGAGCCGCCTACCCCACGACACCTTCGCCGGGAGACACGCTGGCTGATCGGCGGGGGCCAGCTCGATGGCTGATCGGCGGGGGCCAGCTCGATGGCTGACCTTCGCCGGCCGACACGCTGGCTACCGTAGAACCAGGCGCCTGAAGCGCCTTTCGAGCCTGCGAAACAGGAACGGCGCCAGATAAAACACCGCCGCCACCGGGATCCACCTCAACATCGATCGCCGGCGCATCTCTGCAAGAACCCGCGTCGTGCCCGTCCAATTTCGGAGAAGAGAAAAAGCGACTACGAAGCGCAGGTGGTGCCAGCAAAGCACCGCATCTACACCCGGGCTCGCCGCGTGCTCGACAGGTCCACTACCCCTACGCCATCCACATCGCCTCAGACGGCGAGACGCTTGGCTGGTCGGCTGCCCGTCAAGCATGGCCAGCATTGTGGAGTAGACACGCCAGAGGTCCTTGCTGTAGCCGCCAGAGCTGTCACGGTAAACGACCAGAGGCATGTCGAGCTTGAGAACCTTGCCAACGCCTGCCAAACGCAGCCACATATCCCAGTCCTCGACGCCGTCCAGGGATCGATTGAAGCCACCCAGACTACGTAGGACATCCGTGCGACACAGAGCCGTAGACGTCTGAAAACGGTTCAAGATCAAGATGTCCCGATCCGAAAGAGCAGTGCAGCCCGGCATGCTCGCCTCCCCTTCCTCTCGCATGCTCCCTTCCTCCCGCACCCAGTCGCTAGCCACAACTACGGCGTCAGGGTGCTGTGCCACCACGCCAAGCTGCAACTCCAGCTTGCGCGGGCGCCATCGATCGTCCGCGTCCAGGAACCCAATCCACGAACCGCGTGCAGCAGCTATTCCGGCGTTGCGCGCTCCCGACGGACCACCTTGCCGCTGCGCAATGATCTTCACCGGAACCGACCCACCGCCGGTGCCGGCAGCGGCGGAGGCCACTCGAGATGTCGCGTCAGACGAACCGTCATCTACGACGATCACCTCCAAGACCGCCGAGGTCTGGTTCATCACGCTCTCGATCGCGGCACCAATTGTGGCCTCCGCATCATGCGCGGGAATGACCACAGTTACAGTTGCATCCGCCGATCTGCCGACCTCTTGGCCAGTCTCCGAGCTCGCTGCTGCGTTCACGGCCCAGGCCGCCCGTCGCCACGGTCAGCGCCCAAGGGACCATCGCCGCCAGCGAGTCCATCGGCGGCGATGCCGGGCGCTGGCGTCAGCCGACCTGCTCGTACTGGCCGGAGCTCACGGTGACTCTCGTCATCAAAATAATAACGTTCTGAGGTGATAACGTCAATCTCAACATGGGACCAGATGAACCTGTCGACTTCGTCCAAGACGTGGTCGGCGACGGCGGGGCTGCTCGACACGACGGCGAAAGCAAGCTTGGCGCGCGCGCGAAGATCCTGGAAGTCCACCTCTGCCGCGGTCACCAGGAACCGTCGGCGAGCGCTCTCGATGATCGGCTTGACCACTGCGCGTTTTTCCTTCAGTGACCTGCACGCGGGCAATCGCATGTCGACTGCGAGCAAGCTCACGTGGATCATTTCTCACCGATCATGCCATCGCCAACGGACCCCAGCAGCGCAAGGACTTGCCACGCTTCAGGAGCGATATCGAGAACGGTAGCTTGTCGCACAGCGCACGAACCGTCGCCAAACAGCCTGCCCACGATGCGAAACCGACCGACACCATCTTGATCAGAGAATGCTACCGCCTGTACAGGCATCGATGGCCGCGACCCCCAAAGGCCCAAAGAAATAAGATTACGCCTTGATCATCGGAGCTCGCGCTTCGTTGCCGCTCATGCGTTGGCTCGGCGCGCCCGGCGCTCCGTTGGCTTGTCCGGCATCGGACACACTGCAACGCATGAAATGAGCGGGCTCATCATCCGGCACAATGATGTGCAATGCTACAAGAGGTGAAGGTGGTGATA
>JAJYWA010000187.1 GCA_021791755.1 Actinomycetes bacterium
AGCCTCATTAAGCCACGCACTCAGCGACTTCGCCTTGCCCTCCGCAACGTCGTGGCGAGCCCGCTCTACCACGGCCAGATCGAGGCTTACGGTCACCTTGGCTACGGTCATACTATTATCTTACCAGAGTTCTTGGTGGCCCATCTCGAACGGCCAGCGGTTCCCGAGAGCCTCGCGAAGTGTCGTCGAGCGGGTCACACGCGTTCGAGACCCACAATAGAGTGCACTGCGCCATGGAGGGGGGCTTGCTCGCCGCGCTTTGTGGATTGTCGGAGGGAACCGAACCAGCTTGATCAGTGGTGGTCCCGAGCCGTTGGCCGCCCTGCGATCCCGTGAGGGAGATCGTGGTGTGGGCCTGCAGCGTTGCTTAACACGCTGTTAACGCAGGGGCAACAGCGCGGAAACGTCACCTCCATATCCTGGCGGCATTGCCAACCATCCACAGCGCGGGCTCATTGATACCCAATGTGAGGATCCGCTGCGGTTGAGCACTGGCCAAACCAATCAGCGAATAGTGGAATAAAGGAGGTAGCTTCGTGGTCCCGGATCCATCGTGGCTGCACGCGGGTGACAATGCGTGGCAGCTGACAGCAGCGACCCTTGTGGGGCTCATGAGCATTCCTGGGCTGGCCATCCTCTATGGAGGCATCGTTCAGAAGAAGTGGGCGATCAACTCCATGATGATGGCGTTCTCAGGTTTTGCCGTGGTGCTCGTTTGCTGGGTGCTATGGGCGTTCGACATGGGCTTCGGCCATCCGGCTCATCTCGGACCAGGTTTCCTGTCGAGCTTCGTGGGCCAGCCGGGGGCTGTGCTGGGGCACCTCAGTGAGCAAGGCAGGGCGAACATCCCCCTGCTCAGTGGGAAGGGTCTGATGCCCAAGTTCCAGTTCCCGCAGTCGGACCTCGTCTACTTCCAATTTGTCTTTGCGGCGATCACGCCGTTGCTCTTCCTCGGCAGCATCCTCGGTCGCATGAACTTCAAGGCATGGCTTCCGTTCGTTGCGCTCTGGACCACCTTTGTCTATACGGTCAACGCCTTCCTCCTCTGGGGTGGTGGCTACTGGGCACAAAAGGGAGCTCTTGACTTCAGCGGCGGTTATGTCATCCATCTTGCAGCTGGAACAACCGGGTTCGTGGCCGCGGCGGTCATCGGTCCGAGGCTCAGGAAGGATAGGGACACATTTGCTCCCAACAACCTTCTCATGGTGGCCACCGGCGCAGGACTGCTCTGGCTCGGCTGGAACGGCTTCAATGGCGGGGACCCGTACTTCGCCAACGCAAATGCCTCTGCAGCGGTGCTCAACACGAACCTCGCAACTGCAGTCGCTCTATTGACCTGGATCATTTGCGACCTGATGAGCTCAAGGCGGAAGTCCTCTCTGCTGGGATCGGTCAATGGAATGATCGTGGGGCTCGTCGCCATCACGCCTGCTGCAGGGTTCGTGAACGGTACCGGGGCGATCTTTATCGGGCTCATCGCCTCTGTGATCGTCTGGTTCAGTGTGAACAAGCTCAGTCATCGTGGCATCTTCAAGAAGGTCGACGACACACTGGGCGTCGTTCACACTCATGGCATCGCTGGTCTCATCGGCGGGATCCTCGTCGGGTTCTTCGCCGATCCACGGATGGTGGAGTACCTGGGAGTCGGCAAGACGCCGAACGCATCATATGCTGGTCTGTTATATGGTCACCCTGGCCAAGTGCTAATACAGCTCGGAGCTGGAGCGACGATCATCGTCTTCGACGGCGTCATGACCTTCATAATCCTGAAGCTCATAGGCTTGGTCATCCCTCTTCGTATGACCGACGAGGAGCTCCAAGAGGGAGACTTGGCGCTGCACGCAGAAGAGGTCTATGCCGAGGCTCCCGCGATCGGGGCTCGGCTAACCTCCTCGTCGCTAGAATCCCGGACTAGGTCTGGCGCATAGCAGGGAGACGTAGCTCAATGTACCAATTGCATCAAACGCAGTACCAAGTGGAAAAGTCCGGCCTGGCGAGCGCCAGGATGATCCAATCACCCGAAAGGGGAGACACGTGAAGCTTGTCGTAGCAGTGATCAAACCATTCAAGCTCGACGAGGTGAAGGACAACCTCAAGGCTCTCGGCGTCCAAGGGCTGACCGTCTCGGAGTCTCAGGGCTTCGGGCGCCAGCGTGGGCACACCGAGGTCTACCGTGGAGCTGAGTACGAGATCGACTTCGTACCCAAGATCCGCATCGAGCTGGTCGTCGATGACGAGAGCGTGGCCGAGGTCGTCGAGAGCATCTCCACGTCCGCACGAACGGACAAGATCGGCGATGGAAAGATCTGGGTGGTGCCGGTCGAGGACATGGTGCGAATCCGCACCGGCGAGCATGGCCACGACGCGCTCTAGCGGGAGCCGGTGGTCGTAGCGGACTACAGCGCGCCGCCGCCTTCGGTCGCGGAGCTCATTAACGAGACTCGTGAGCACAAGGCAGCGGCGTGCGCCGCGGTTGGCGAACCGCGACTGGAACCGCGACTGCTATGTCTGGCTTGCCGAGACATCGTCGCTCGAGCGAGATAGTGGAGCGCCCTGCGACTGTTCGACTATCTGGGAGAGGTCTAGGACTCGAACCCGATCCTCCTCGTGGCGCTCTCTGACTGCGTCATCGAGCATGATCATGCAGTACGGGCACGCGGTTGAGACGACATCGGCGCCGGTGGACAGCGCTTCGTCGGTCCGCTCGAGATTGATTCGCTTTCCGATCTTCTCCTCCAGCCACATCCTTGCCCCGCCGGCGCCGCAGCAGAACCCCTTTTCTCGGCAGCGGCGCATCTCGATCTGGCGCACGCCGGGAACCGCGCTCAGGACCGACCGCGGCTGGTCGAACACTC
>JAJYWA010000055.1 GCA_021791755.1 Actinomycetes bacterium
CCCCGGGGGCGCTTGGCCTGTGGACAACGCGTGGGCGAGAAGGCCTTATCCTGTGGGCGCGGGTGCGATCACGGCCCAAAGGACCTGCTCAACCCCAAACGTGAAGACCTCACCACAGAGGTCTTCCGGTTTGGTTCTGTCAGGGGTAGCCGAGGCGCTCCGCAGTCTTGTGCATCGTGGTCGAGGTCGATCACGATGCTCGCACCGGCAGCCCTCAGCGAGAGGGCGAAGTGCTCCGGTACCCGATGTCCGGAGCCCTGGAGTCGCAGATGACGTCTCCCAAGGGGGCTCCTTCTAGCTCCTCTGTCGGGCATCGCACCGAGGACGCGGGCCATGGGGGGGACCGGGTCGTTCTTGTGAGTGAGCGCGAAGCGTACTTCTACGAGATCGGCAACGACCAAACGGTGGGCTCCTTGCTCGCCGAGATGCGTGACATCGCCACCAAGGTCCAAGTTCGCATTCTCGCCGATGTGGCGCCCGGCCACTCCAGGCCAGGGCCGCATCGTCCTTCACCCGAAAATCGCCATGGCTCCGTCCGCCGAAAGAGCTGAGGCGGTTGAAACACCAGGCAGACTGGGGAAATGCGGATCTTGGTCCCCCAAGGATGCCTTTTCTACGCTTGGTCCAGGACCAATGTCATGTCCCCGCGCGGGTGAAGACACGATCGACGCACTGGTGGCGAGACGCCTCGATCAACAATTGGAGCGATGCCCCTTGCACTGAGCAGCCCGATCCTTCGCCCGTTGGCGCTGTTGGCGAGCGACGACCTGCTCCCCGACGACGATGTTATCTTTGGACCAGATTGGTCCGGCGATCTTCGGGCGTTTTTCGCGCATCTCACCGATCACGAGTTGCAAAGCGCAGCAGCGGTCTCATTGGAGACAGACGGCGTCCGTCGTCAGGCGGTTGCCAGAGGCTGTACATCGACAATAGTTATACATTGGTGAATCGCCATGGTATATTTAGTGCCAATGTATAACAACGGTACCCAGGCTCCAACTCGTCGTCTGCTGGCGACCATACAAGCGACCACATCTGTGGCCGTGCACGAGTGCTCGCTCAACCAAGGACCAGCTCATCCCCTCGACATGGGTGTCAAGATTGCCTCGACCGAGTTTCGCGCTCGCTGGGTTGGACGCTGCGGTCTGCGTCAGGTCCGCGAGGTCCTGACCACGCAACCGAGACCGGAAATCATCATCGGTACCGAGATTTCACGAGGTGCGCGCGAGGAAGCATCAAGCGCGGGCCTTGGTTGGGTCGATGAGACTGGCGCTGCCGAGCTTCATTTCGTCAAAGACGATGCTGTGATCGAGGTCTCACGCCCCGGGATCAATCGCTCGCGTTCTCGTCCAGCGCCGCAGTGGACCGAAGCGGTCCTCGGCGCCGCCGAGGCACTCCTCACTCACGCCGACGAGACAGTCACTGTGTCGAGCATTCGGAAGCACACGGACTACTCGATCGAAGCGACAACGCGCGCTCTGCGATTTCTCGAGGACCACGGTCATCTCGCGTCAACGGTTCGCCGTGGACCCCAGTCAGCCCGGAGGGTCGTCAACGTCGACCAGCTCCTCGCCGAATACGTGGACGCTGCCACCAACAAGCGCAAGCGTTTCTCGCTCAGCTGTGGCGTCCTCTGGAACCAACCGTTCGGTGACTTACGAGCGATAGGTGAGCGGTGGGACGAGAAGGGGATCGAGTGGGCGGTTAGCGGCGCGATGGCGGCGCAGCTGCTCGCGCCCTTCGCGACCATCGTGAGCTCCGGCGAGGTCTATGTTGACGCCGTGAGCCTCACCGAGCTTGACCAGGCTGCCTCTGTCGCCGACATCCGACCGATAGAGGGTGGCCGCTTGGTCTTGCGGCCATTCCCGACAAAGGCGACGAACAAGCTCTCGTCTCGCCAGGGCGGCCTTTGTGTTGCACCCTGGCCGCGGGTCTATGCGGACATAGTTCATGTGGGTGTGCGCGGAGAAGAGATCGCCGAGCACCTCAAAGAGCTCGAACTGAGCCATGCCTGAATAGGTAGAGCGCAGCAGGGTCGCACGCGCCGTGGCCGAGGCCGCGCTCGTACGTGTTGTCCACCATTATGGGGAGACTCCAGAGTTCGTGCTCCTCGGGGGACTCGTTCCAGAGCTTCTCTGTTCGAAGAGCAACGCCGTTCACGCTGGCACGACCGATGTCGACGTACAGGTCGATCTCGAAATCGTTGCAGGCTTGGCCAAAGCGAAACGGCTCGAGAACGCGCTCGCAAACGCAGAGTTCGAGGTTGACCGCAATCGTGCCTGGCGATGGCTCTGGGACGACAACGGCGCTCGCGCGGTCGTGAAGTTCGAGTTTCTATCCGATCTTGACACTGCACCGGGTGGAGCCACGATCGAGTCCGACAATTGCGACTCCCTCGGAGCTATCAACCTCCGAGGGACCGGATTCGCCTCTAAGGACTGGTCACGACGAACGTTGCGATCGAATATCGGAGGAACGCGTTACGCCGTCGAACTGCGCGTCGCGGAACTTTCCGGCTTTCTCCTTGCCAAGGCGAGCGCCGCTCGCGAAAGGCGAGCGCAGAAGGACTGGTACGACATTGCCTTCGTGCTTCTACACAACAACCTCGGTGGGGCAACCGCAGCGGGTCGGCGGACCAGCGAGATCTTTTCGCGGGAACTTAAAGGTGGCGCGATTCGAACTGCCCTCGACGATCTGCTCGCGAACTTCGAGTTTCCTGACGCGCAGGGTCCTGACGCGTACGCAAACCAGATGTTGATCGACCACGAAGGCGTGGGAGAGGCGACGTTGCGAGCGGACGCCGTCATAGCAGTGCGCGAGTTTCACGCTTCCCTGCTTCCTTGATGCTGGAAGCAGCACCGGCCGCGTCAGGCGCACCCGCGCCGTAAGGCTCAAACCAACGGAACGCATCGGCCGCTTCGTCGTCAGCAATTCCTGGTGAGGATTGTTTGCCCGTCGCCTTGTGCGCGCCTCGACGAGCGTCTCGCGTGTCTAGGACCAGAGCTTGAATCGATGGGAGCAATCGATGGGAGCAGCAGAGGCACTTCGGACACTCCGGTTTGACAGTCTTGCGTGAGCTCGAGCCGTCGATTTCCATCCCGCTCTTATCCCGCGTTCTTGCCGAACGCCAGATATTTCGCGACGCAGTTCGGGCTTATTCCCACAGGCCGCTGACCTGCTGTTATGGTTCAGGGGGTATTGCCCTCATCCGGGTCCACTGATTTCGGGACGCTGAGGTCGCGGGTTCAAGGCTCGCCTTCTCGACCAGCCAGGTCCTTACTTATTAGACCTCATATTTCTCATGTTCCTGGACAGTAATGCAATCGCTGACGCTTGTTGGGCAACCTGCTCGGATGCCAAATTGCCCAATAGGCAAATTGCCAAATGGGCATCTCCACGACTTGGCGCCGGTGTCGCTCTGCTTACCTTCTTACGCCGTTGGTGAGCAGTCGACGCGTGGACGGCCGCTGATCAAGCAGTCGGACACGGCAGTAAGCCCGTCGAGATCATGGACGTCCATGGGAAGCATGGGCACGAGGACGCGTGGGACAGCCGAGATCTCTGGCGAGAGGGCTGCCAGCAGGCGGTGCTCTTCGGCTGCCAGGAAAGAGAGCTCGTGCAGGTTCTCGACCAGGTTACCGAAGGCCTCGCCGGTACGCGGCGGCCTGCTCGTCTCCGAAGCTCCGACCGAAGCCCCGACCCCACCCCCAGCCTCGGCAACACCAGCGGATCCCCCAACCCCGACCGAAGCTCCGACCCCACCCCCAGCCTCGGCAACACCAGCGTCTCCCCCAGCCCCGACCGAAGCCCCAGCCCCAGCCCCGGCCCCGGCCCCTCCGCCTCCGCCTTTGCGAGCAGAGCCAGCGCGGGATCGTCGGACGAGACTGGCGGCGAGTTGATCGCTTGCAAAGGTGGGGCTGACACGATTGACGACTATGACGTCCACATCGAGGTGAGCATCTCTCAGTTTGGCGGCGAAGAAGGACGCCTCCTGCAGCGTCCCAAGCGTCGGTGTGGCGACTATGGAGAACGCCGTTGCGGGCTGATGAAGGAGCTTGTGCACTGCTTCTGCTCGGGCTCGGAACCCCTCCTCCATGCCCTCGAAGGCTTCGAAGAACCCGAGCGCGTCGCTGACCACGTCGCTTCCCGCGACCTTCGAGAGCATGTTGACGAAGGCCCTGGCTGCAACGGTCATTGTCTTCATGTACGTCCGTGTGGGCCACAGCAGGACCCTGAACAGGCGGTTGTTCAGGAAGCGGGCCAGTCTTGCTGGAGCGTTGAGGAAGTCGAGGGCGTTTCGGCTTGGGGGAGTGTCGACGATGATGATGTCGAAGTCGCCTCTTTCCTGGAGGGCGTGGAGCTTCTCCATTGCCATGTACTCCTGGGTTCCCGACAGCGTCGCGGTCAAGTTTTTGTAGATGCGGTTGGCGAGGATGCGGTCAGCTCGTGCGCGGTCAGGCGCATGTTCCAGCACGAGGTCGTCGAAGGTGCGCTTCACGTCGAGCATCATTGCCCAGAGCTCGCCGGCCCATTCGCCGTCGATCAGACGGGGCTCGTTTGCGAGGTCGTCGAGGCCCAACGCGTCTGCTAGACGCCGGGCTGGATCGATCGTCACCACACACGACCTGAGGCCGTGTCGTGCTCCGGCTATGGCCAGCGCTGCCGCGGTGGTCGTCTTTCCGACTCCACCGGCTCCGCAGCAGACTATGACAGTCTTCTCTTCGAGAAGGCGTACGATCGGGCTTGCCGGTGGCGTGTCGAAGGCGCCTATGCTTGCACCCGCTTTACCCGGTCCACCGGTGCCACCAGCTCCACCCGGTCCACCGGCGCCACCCGCTCTACCCGCTCGTCGCTCGCTGGGTTCACGGACGGTCCCGGCGACGCGACCCTCCCTCTGGCCGTCGACCGGCCACCTCCTCTCGGTAGCTTCGGCAACACCTTGCGTCGGCTGTGGGCTCGTCGCAGATGCCGTCTTGTCTCCACCCACTCGCGGAAAGCTGAGAGCCGAGCGGATGTGGTCCGCGAGGATGTTCACCTCCGCAGGCCCCATCTTCCCGGCGGCCGTGAAAAGGTGCGGAACCTCGATGCTTGGCAGTGGAACGCTGGCGGCGAGGTTGGCCAGCTGGCGCCGCTGGTTCAGCTGGCGTTCGAGGCGGAAGGCCGCTGCGGCTTCGAGCGCTGTGGCCTCATGCGCCGAGACCCTTGCTCCAGCCTCAGCCGCGGCAGCTGCAGCGCTGGCGTCGAGGCAGGTCAGGTCTGGATAGACGTTGTTCACCAGGACGGGTCCGAGGTTGATGCCGATGCGTTCTTCGAGCGAGATCGCAGTTGCAGCTGTCTCTCTGACCGGCGTCTCCTCCGGGACGGTGACTAGCATCACCTGGCTCCTGGCCGGGTCGGTGAGCATCTCGACGACCTCTGTTGCCTGGGCCCTGATCGGCCCGCTCCGCGCTGCGTCCAAGAGGCCGTGCCCGCTGGACAGGAAGGTCATCGCATGACCCGAGGCAGGAGTGTCGACGATGATCAAGTCGTTCTCTCTGCTCCGTTCGATCTGCTTGAGCTTTCCGAGCAACAGGATGTCGCGTATGCCAGGGATCGCAGTCGAAACGACGTCAAGCGCTCCAGATGAGATCAGGCGTTTCGAGATCCCTTGCATGTTGTGGTCCCGCATGTACTCGAGAAGGGCATCGTCTGCAGTGAGGGTCCTAAGGCGCACAGAGCCGCTGCCGAGGGAGGCATCCCGAGACGCAGTTCCAGGCCGCTGTTCGCTGCGCTCAGGTCTCCGGCGACGGCCCGGTGATCGGCGCCGGGTTGAGATCTCGGTCTCTTCGTAGCTGCTCGGGACGTCAGCTCCCAAGACTCGCGCCAAGTCTGGCTTGCCCTCGACCTCGACCAGCAGCACGTTCTGTCCCGCTGAGGATGCGAGCACGCCGAGCGCAGCGGCCATCGTGGTCTTGCCCACGCCGCCTTTCCCGGTGATGAACAGCACTCGGCTATTGAGCAGGAGCGTTACTGTATCCATCTTCGGGGCACAGTACTTGGTTTCCGGCCGGCATGGGTGATCGGACCCCAGCGACCGAAGCGCCCCCAGGGAGCGAAGCTAATGCTGGGGCGCGCTGGAATAGCTGCGGCGCAGTGTACAGGTTGCCGTGCGGTTGCGGATGGGGGAGAATGAGGCGTCATCATTATGGAGGGCCGGGGGGGTCGGGCCAAGGACAGGGGTAATGAGAATTGGGACAGGGGGTCATGAGAATTGCATGATCTTGGTATTGGGTGTGGTGGGAGCGGCTGGCAGCTCAAAGCAGCCTGCCGGGGTCCACAAGCGTGGGCGTTCTTCCCCCCTTCGCGCCCGGAGCGCAAGGCGGAGAAGTTGGACCGCGAGAAGGAAGCGAAGGCCATCTGCGCCACCTGCGGTGTTCGAAAGGACTGCCTCGCCTACGCGTTGAGGATCCATGAGCCCTATGGCATCTGGGGCGGGATGAACGAGGCTGAACGCGGCCAAATGATGGGCGGAAAGGTCGCCGGTTGACGTCGCGGTCCTGAGGGCTCCGTGCCGGGCTCTGTGGCGCGGCGCCTCTGGTGGACCGCGCCACAGCGAGATGACCGTTGCAATGGCGCTGCAATTGTTTGTCGTGTGGCATGTACTCTGCATGCTATGCGACACCCGGTAACCCGGCCGCTGAGGGTTGGATCGCGGCATGGTGGAAGGAGCGTGCCCGGCAGCCATTCTTCGGCGATGCTCAGTGCTCTGGTCTCCGCAGCGGCGCTCGTTGGCGTGCTTGGAGTTGCCTTGTGGGGGTCAGCTTTGCACGGTGCGGCGCTGCCATCTTCGCCATCAGGGAGCCCGTCGCTCGGGCTCCAGCGGCCTCTTCGCGCGGAGCTGGCCGGAACTTCAGCGGAAAGCTGGTATGTGAGCACACGCCCGCCGGGTGGTCTCAGCTCGGTGGCCTGCCCTTCAGCCTCCTCCTGCTTCGTGGCAGGCGGCGCAGGCAGCGGAGCCAACCTTTCGAACGGGACCGGAGCCATCCTTCACACGAGCGATGGTGGCAGCTCGTGGAGGGCTCAGTCGCTGGGTGGCACATTGGCCGATATCTATGCGATCACGTGCTCAGGCGTTGAGGACTGCGTCGCTGTCGGCGGTAATGGTAGCTCTTCGGCGATTGTGCTCCATACAAGTGACGGCGGCGCTGCCTGGGCGCTAGCATCAGCGCTTCCGTCAGGCATTGACTTCCTGTATGGCGTGAGCTGTCCCACGGCTGGCCGATGCTGGGCGGTCGGCGTCGCGGGCTCGAGCGGTGTGGTGCTGTCCAGCGCCGATGGTGGAGGCACATGGGTCGAGCAGGGACTGTTCTCAGGCGACGTGTTGGCCGGGGTGTCGTGTGTGACGGCGAGTGCCTGCCAGGTGGTTGGGTGGACATCGTCGGCGACCGCAGCAGTGGCGCTCGGGAGCACGAACGCGGGCGTCTCCTGGTCGCAGGAGACCGTGCCCAGCTCTGCGGCCTATCTCGAGGCGGTGTCATGTCCCAGCTCGGGCGGTTGCTGGGCCTCTGGCGGAGGTACGTCTACGGGAGCAGCCCAGGGTGTTGTCGCGCATCTCGGAGTGGCTCCTGGCAGCTCCTGGCAGCTGCAGCCATTGCCTTCCACGGCCGGCGATCTGTATGGAATATCCTGTCCAGGTCAGAGCGAATGCTACGCGGTCGGGGAGTCGACGTCGTTTTCGGCCACGATCCTCGCAACGAGCAACGGCGGGGTGAGCTGGAACACCCAGGGCGCTTCGCTCACGAAGAGCCTCGAAGCCCTTAACGGTGTCGCGTGCGCCTCGGAAAGTTCGTGTATAGCCGTCGAAGGGTTCTCGGCGGCATGGTCTTCAAGTCTCGGCGATGCGGCGCTGTCTACTCAGAGCGCGGGTGCAACCTGGGCTCCGAGCAACGTTGGGCCTGTTGCGCCGGTGCTCGGCAACGGCGGCTCAGCCTCGTTCGACTCGGTTTCATGCGCAAACAGCTTCTCGTGCTTGGTTGCTGGAGGGACTTCAGCGCTAGCTACCGGGGACGCCGGTAATACCTGGACAAACGTCAGTCCACCCGGCGCCTTTGGCGTGAACAGCCTGACGAGCTCCGCTTGCGCCACCGCTGACGAGTGCCTTGTTGGGGGGAACAGCCAGGCAGGATATCCGCTCTTGCTGAGGACCTTGGACCAAGGCGCGGCATGGGCTCAGGTTTCTCAAGGTCTTCCCAGCTCGGTGACGTCGATCGACGCGCTGAGCTGTCCGAGCTCGACGCAGTGCTACGCGGTTGGAGCCACGAGCGGCAACTTCGTCGTGTTGGTCACTGCGAACGGGGGAGGCTCGTGGCGAGCGGTTGCGCCTCCTGCTGTGATTGCCCAGTCCAGCGGCACTCTCGGAAGGTTCCAGATCTCTTGTCCAACTACCAGTGACTGCTGGATCGCTGGCGCCATCGGCAGCGCGCCGTTCGTCATCTCGACTGCCAACGCTGGCGTCTCGTGGTCAAACGACTCCTCGGGTTTACCGTCGTCAGTCGCCTTTCTTTCAGGTATCTCGTGTCCCGACACCACCCACTGCTGGGCAGTGGGCGTGCAGCCGACCTCCGGAGCTCCGATAGTGGCGGCGATAGTCGCCACCTCGGACGGCGGCGCCACCTGGACTGCGCAGGCCCCGCCGGGTCCTGTTTCGTTGAGCACAGACACCTGGCTCCGGAGCGTTGACTGCACGAGCGACAGTGTCTGCTGGGCTGTCGGGTTCAGCTCTGATGCAGCGTATCTCCTGTCCACCTCGGATGGCGGGGCAACCTGGGTGGCCAGATCCACCGGCCTCGCCGCGAGCATTGCAGCGCGCAATGCCGTCTCGTGTACGGCGACTGGGCAGTGTTGGGCCGTTGGTGGCGGCTCGATCGCGTCGAACGCGGTCGCGATCGGCTCGATATCGCCGGTCTGTGGCCCGTCGAGCGGTGGAACTCAGGTCAGCATCCTCGGCGCCGGCTTCCAGAACGTCTCAGGCGTCCATTTCGGCGCCGCGGCTGCAGGAGCCGTCACTCCCGTCTCGCCGACAGCCGTCATCGCAGCCAGCCCAGCCCAGCCGGCTGGGACCGTCGTGGATGTTCGCGTGGCTACGCCGTTCGGCGAGTCTCCGATCTCTTCAGTAGACCACTACACTTACGTAGCCGCGAATGGCGTACCATCGGTGACATCGGTAAGCCCCGACGTTGGTCCGACTGGCGGCGGAGCTCAGGTTACGATCCAAGGTTCCAACCTCTGTGGCGCTACGGCAGTCAGCTTTGGAGCCGATCCTGCAGCCGCGTTTGCAGTCGTATCGCCGAGCGAGATCAGCGCAACCTCTCCGCCAGGAGAGCCCGGCACGGTCAACGTGGAAGTGACCACGCCAGCGGGGGTCACTCGGCCAACCTCAGCAGACCAATTCACCTACCTGCCTGGCCAGATGACTTCGCTCGGATACCGCTTCGTAGCCTCAGACGGGGGGATCTTCAGCTTCAACGCTCCCTTCTACGGCTCGATGGGAGGAAAGCGTCTGAACGCGCCAATAGTCGGCATGGCGGCCGACCCTGCGACCGGAGGATATTGGTTCGTAGCCTCAGACGGGGGGATCTTCAGCTTCAACGCTCCCTTCTACGGCTCGATGGGAGGAAAGCGCCTGAACGCGCCAATAGTCGGTATGGCCTCTACGCCAAGCGGCGGGGGCTACTGGTTCGTAGCCTCCGATGGTGGCATCTTCAGCTTCGGTGATGCCAAGTTCTACGGCTCCATGGGAGGAAAGCGCCTGAACGCGCCAATAGTCGGCATGGCGGCTGACCCTGCGACCGGAGGATATTGGTTCGTAGCCTCAGACGGGGGGATCTTCAGCTTCAACGCTCCCTTCTACGGCTCGATGGGAGGAAAGCGCCTGAACGCGCCGATCGTCGGCATGGCCTCTACGCCGATTGGTGGCGGTTACTGGTTCGTAGCATCAGACGGGGGCATCTTCAGCTTCGGTGATGCCAAGTTCTATGGGTCCATGGGGGACAAGCGCCTGAACGCGCCGATCGTCGGCATGGCGGGCATGTAGATCCAAAGCGGCAGTGAGCTTAGCCAGCCTGCCGTGTGGCATCGTCTGCGATGGGGAAGAGCATTGATGGGATCGCGGTTAGGACAATCACGAAGATAGCGAACGCTAGCAGGTGAGCTGCGGTGCACCACAGGCAGAGCTTGCCGATCACGAGGAGCTCTTGTGCCACGAGGTAGATGGCGAAGATTACCCCTATAGATGCAAGGCTGGCTCGCGTGATGATGAGCACCCTGCTTCGAGAGCGCCACGCGCGCGGCAGCGCGAGGCCGGCTATGGCTACGAACCACACGATGCCGTAGACGGGCACCGGGATGCCGAGGACTACGGACTGGGGACTTGTGGTGACAGCGCCACAGTTGACAAACGAGCCAGCCGTACAATAAAGGTGCACGTCAGGTGTGTAGTGGACGAGCGTGAGGTAGACGGAGTCGGCGAGCCCCAGGATGGCCAGCAGCAAGCAGATGTACGGGCGCCAAGCGGCAGAAGGTCGCGTTCGCTCTCGGGTCGCTGGGTGGTTCCGATCTTCGATCTGTGGTCTGGTGTCCACGGCGCTAAACGGTGGTTCCGGTCGCCTCGCCTCGGGGGATGTGCCGCTGGATGCCGCTCAGCCGGCTCCGAGCGCCTTCTGCGCCTTGATCACGGCCGGTATGGAACAGGCAGATGCGGGCTGATCATGGGTAAGGACGCATATGGCGGCCGTAAGGTAGTTCGCGGAGCCAACTATCAACTTTGCGATAATCGATGAGGGGTGGGCGAGCTCGGAGGCTATCGTCGTTCTGCTATCGCCGGAGAGCACCGCTGGCGTGTAACTGGCGCCGGAGACGATGAACTGGTTTCCGAGATCGATGAACGGTATAGCGCCGGCAGTGTTGGAGGAGGAAGCTGGCCCTGTGTACGGCGGCCCGTCATACTTCGATATCAACGCGTTCTGCTGTGGTGTGGGCTGCTGGAGCGACGCGTGTGAGACGGTTTCGGTCTCCACCGGCTCGAAGACGAGGTACGGGCTCGTGTATGTCGAATTGTAAAAGGTGAAGGTCTTTGTTCCAGCGTAGATATCAGTCGTCGACGACGCGGTGATGCCGAGGTGCGAGAAGGCGCCGAAGCGACTTAGGGCGACGACCATCGGCCAGCGTTCAGCGGCGCAGAACGGGCAGTACTCTGCCCCTATGTAGAGGACCTCAGGTTTGCCGTTGACGGTCAACAGGCTCTGGCCTTTGACTGGTATTGGAGGCGATACGGGCAGCGACTGCGAGGGGTCGCCTGAGATGCCTACAGCATCGGCGGCGGCCTGCGGCACGTGCGTCACCGCCTGGACAAGGCTGGCAGAGGCCAGGCGAGACGGCGGGGAAGCCGTCGTCGAGGGGGAGGTCACCTTCAGCGTCACGAGAACTATGACGGCCACGAGCGCCGCAGCGACTGCGACCCAGGTCGCGACTACGAAGTATTGCCTCGACGCGCCAGGGGGCGATCCGTAGCTGCTACCAGGTCCACCCCGGCCGGCGCCTGCTCTCGTCTTGGCGCTCGCGGGCTTGGGCCCGCGAGCTGGCGTGGATCCCTTCCCCGGGGGGCGGCCCGGGGCGCGGCCGCCACCCCTGTTGGTCGAAGAAGATCGTTCGTTAGCCACGTAACCTCGCTTTTCTCGGGAATGAAGCATCGGACTCGAGTGCACTGCGCGCCTGTACATCACGCGCCTGGTGGTCTCGGCTGCGCGGCGCGTACCGCGCGGCGCCTCAAGTGAGCTACTAAGCACTATAGCGCCACTCGCCCCGGTGGCGACTTCGCCGAGGCAATCCGGCGACCAAGAGGATCAGGCGCCAGAGGATCAGGCGCCAGAGGATCGATCAAGAGGCTCGAGGAAGGGTTTTATCCTCGTCTACCGCCCGCCAGTCCCACGGGCTTGAAGCGCTAGAGTTGCATATCGTGTTGGCAGCAGTTGGCATCTTCGCTCGCCAGAGGAGCACCGGCGGTGAGTTATCGCGAGGTTGTCATTGAAGCAAGGTCAGCCGTCCGAACCGCGTTCTGCGGCGACGCTCATGGTGCTGCGAGAAGCGGGCAATGGTGGGCGGACGGGCAGGTTCGAGGTATTGATGCTCCGTCGCAGTGGCGACCTCGCCTTTGGGGCTGGCGTACATGTTTTCCCGGGAGGAGCAGTTGATCAGAGTGATCGCAGCCCGCTTCTTGATGCATACTGTTGCGGCCGGACCGATCAGGAGGCGAGTGAGCTGCTTGGCATCCGCTCTGGTGGGCTTGCTTTCTACGTCGCCGCGATCAGGGAGTGCTTCGAGGAAGCTGGATTGCTGCTGATCCGGCCAATGTTCCCTCCTTCCTCCAAAGTTCCACCTTCCTCCAACGTCGGTGCGATGCGAGCCGAGACGCTATCTCTGTGGGACCCCGTGGAAACGGAGGACCGGCAGCGGTTTCGTGCGCATCGGAGCATGCTCATTGCAGGCAAGATCGATCTCGCGCACGTGTGTCGCAGTGAGAACATGGCTCTCGCAGTGGGTGACCTTCGCTATGCAGGGCGCTGGATCACTCCGGCGCACTCTCCTCGCCGTTTCGACACTCGGTTCTTCGTGGCTGTGTACTCCGGGAACCAGGAGGTCTCTTGTGACGGGCACGAGGTGGTCTCAGCTGAATGGTTGGAGCCCGCCGATGCGCTGGCCTCACGAGAGGCTGGCGATATCACCATGATGCCGCCCACGATCGCGAACCTGATGGTGCTGGCTCGATCGAAAAGTGCGCCAGAGGCTGTGGCTCGTATCTCCGCGCCAGTGGAGGTTGATGGCAACGGAGGTGGTCGCCGCGACTGATCACGCAGGTCCGCATGGCGCCAGTGGCGCCACTAGAGCGGTCGGCGCCGGTATCCCTGTGGAGATCTCCGAGGGCGTGACACGGGTGCTTGCCCCGAACCCGGGCATCCTGACCGGTCCGGGAACGAACACCTACCTCATCGGCCGTGAGGATGTCGCCGTGATAGATCCTGGCCCGGCAGATCCTGGCCATATCGATGCTCTGCTCGGGGCGGTGGCATCCCTGTCAGGCTCGCTGCGTTGGGTGCTTGTTACGCACACGCACCCTGATCATTTTCCTGCCGCTGCAGCTCTCTCGGCTCGTACGGGCGCAGAGACGATCGGCTTCGGCGCCCGTGATGGCTTCGTGCCGGATCGAAGTGTTGGAGACGGTTTTGTTCTCCACGTCGGTGGTCCGGGTGGCGCGCACCTGCGGGCACTTCACACGCCTGGGCACAGCTCCAACCACCTTTGCTTCTTGCTCGAGGACACCGGGGTTCTCTTCTCAGGAGATCACATTGTCGACGGTTCGACCGTGGTGATCGCTCCTCCAGATGGGGACATGGCGTCCTACCTTGCCAGCTTGGAGAGGTTACGCGGCCTCCATCCGCCTATTTCAGCGATCGCACCGGGGCATGGTGGTGTCATCGACGATCCGCTTGCTCGCATCGATTGGTACATAGCTCACCGTAAAGAGCGGGAGGCCGCGATCTTGGAGGCTGTAGCGCGTCTTGCTCCAGCAGGCAGCCTGGATATCGTACGAGCGGTTTACGATCGAGAGCCTGAGTCTGTGTACCCGCTTGCCGCATGCTCGGTGCGCGCGCATCTGATGAAGCTGTCCCACGAGGGCGCCGTTCGTGCCGTCTCGTCCAAGACTCCGCAATCCGCCCCGGCTGAGACCCCGCCCGGTGCCGACGATGTGGTCGTTGTTGCGACCTCGACCTACGTTGGTTCTAGCGGCGAGACCGATGATGAGTGGTGGGAGCTGGCGTAAGTTGGCTGCCTGACCACAGTGGTAGGCACGCGGTCAGCCTTTTCGGTCACTGGTCCGAGCGCGGCGCGGACGTTCTCGAGCATCCGTGCCGTGCACCCTGCCATCTCGACAGGCGATTGGACCTCGTCCGCGAGGCGTGCAGCGATGGCTTGGAAGGCACGGGCTGTGGGGCTCGCTTCAGTGGCGTCTCCGCCCAGCGCGACGGGCTCGCCGGCGTCTGCTGCGCTGGTCATCGCCGGATCGAGCGGTATGCTCCCGAGCAGCGGCGCGCCGAGGTCGTCCGCGAGGCGCTGGCCGCCTCCCGACCCGAAGAGCGCATGGGTCTCGCCATGCGCGCAGTCGAACGGCGCCATGTTCTCTATGACTCCGGCAATCCGCAGGTACCCTTTTCGCGCCATGTCACCCACCCTGGCGGCGACCTTCTGGGCGCTGAGCGATGGAGTAGTCACGACGATCATCTCGGCTCTTGGGAGCATCCGGGCGAGTCCCATCTGAAGGTCGCCTGTTCCAGGCGGCATGTCTATGAGGAGGTAGTCGATCCCCTCCCAGCGCACGTCCTCCAAGAACTGCTGGAACGCTCTGTTCAGCACGAGCCCTCTCCACATGATGGCCGAGTTCTCGCTGGCAAGGAAGCCCATCGACATCACCTTGAGCTGGCCATCACCGATGGGCTTTGGGATCGGGATCATCTTCGAGCTGCTGACCTCCACCTCAGCGTCCAGTTGCAGCATCCTCGGGATCGAGAAACCCCAGATGTCTGCGTCGAGCACACCCACCGCCAGGCCGCTGCGCGCCAGCGCTACAGCGAGGTTCACTGTGATCGAGGACTTACCTACGCCTCCTTTTCCGGAAGCTATCGCCAGCACCGGGGCGTCCTGGGGGATGTCCGTCCTCGCGGCATTGTCCCGGGCCTTCCAGCGAACCTTTGCCATCAGTTCGCTGCGCTCGGACGTAGTCATCGCGACCGTGCGAACCTCGACGCTCTCGACCCCGTTGACGTGGAGCAGGCGCTGGCGAACGTCGTCGGCGATCTGGGATCGCAAAGGGCAGCTCGCGACCGTCAGCGCTATGTCAACCTCTAGGGCGCCAGAGGCATGAAGCTTGAACCCTCGAAGCATTCCAAGGTCAACGATGCTTGTTCTCAGCTCGGGATCGATCACGGAGCGCAGCGCGTTCGTGATGACATGCACGGGTACGTCAGAGCGCTCGGAGGCCCCCATTTCGTCTCGGGAGGCCTCTCCGGATCCCCTGATTTTTCCGGCGACCGTGCTGGCGCTCATGATCATACTCTAGTGCGCTGGAGGTCTGGCGCCGTGCACCCTCCCCAGCTGCCCGCCGCTCCACCCTCCCCAGCTGCCCGCCGCTCCACCCTTCCCAGCTGCCCGCCGCTCCACCCTGTCCACGCCCGTGGTGGTCGAGAGATGTACTGTCTTAGTAGAGCGTGGTGGTATAGTAAGGACAACGCCGAAGAGCGCGGCGACCGGCCACAGGCCCCCCGACGGCCGCCGTCGACAGGCCGACAGGTGCAGTGTCCTGGCGGGCTGTGCCCCTGGTGGGCTGTGCCGTTGCCAGGTCGATAAGCAAGTGATGACTTTTACAGGAGGTGAGCGGGCCAATATGAGCGCCAGCGTGACGGGAGTGACCATCAGTAGGAGCCGGCAACCGGTTACATTGTCCGAGGCTGCGGTCGCGAAGGTATCGGAACTGCTCCAGCAGGAGTCCGCCTCGGGAATGTCCGAAGGCGACCTCTCGCTGCGGATCGCCGTCAAGCCGGGCGGCTGTTCTGGTTTCAGCTACGACATGTTCTTTGATTCGAGCATCGAAGATGATGATCTGGTGAGCACCTTCGACCAGGTAAAAGTAGTTGTCGATCCGGCCAGCGCCGAGCTTCTGAAGGGCGCGAAGCTCGACTACACCGACGGCCTGCAGGGAGCAGGGTTTCACGTCGTGAACCCCAACGCGACTCGTACGTGCGGGTGTGGCTCCTCGTTCAGCTGAGGCTTGGACCGGCTGGGGGCGGGATTGAAGCGGCAGGAAGCTGCGTTACGGCGTCATTATGGCGCGTCGGTCAGCTGGACCATTTGGGCGCGCCGAAGCGGTAGCCGACAGATCTGACAGTCTGTAGCAGATGGGCATGCTCTTCGCCGAACTTCGCCCGTAGGCGCCGGATATGCACGTCGACCGTCCGGGCCCCGCCAAAGTACTCATATCCCCAGACGCTGCTCAACAGCACCTCGCGGGTGAAGACCCTTCCAGGGCGAGAGGCCAAGAACTTCAGTAACTCGTACTCCATGTAGGTCAAGTTGAGTGGTCGGCCGGCTATCGACGCTTGGTAGGTCTCCGGGTTGGGGGCGCGCGCGTCGTGCGCGATGACCGCCGAGCTCGGCTGGCTGCGAGCAGGACCGAATA
>JAJYWA010000188.1 GCA_021791755.1 Actinomycetes bacterium
GGTCCGGTGACCGCGTTCGGGATCACCCAGCTGCGCAACGGACAGCTCCGCTTCGTCGTCTCCGAGGGCGAGGTCGTCTCCGGCCCGCTGCCCGGGATCGGCAACACGACCTCGCGGGTCGACTTCGGAGCCGACCCCGGAGCCTGGTGCGATGCCTGGGCGGCGACGGCGGTCGCCCATCACTGGGCGCTCGGCACCGGGCATCGTGCGAAGGACCTGCGAGCGGTCGCGGACCTGCTCGGCATCGAGATGGTGGTCGTGACGTGCTGACATCTTTGGATATGGCCACAAGGCCGCGGCGGACGACCTTGGCAGGTGACGGGCACGACAATGCCTTTGGCATCCTTTCAACATATGAGTGGTCTCCATCTCGGTGCTGTTCGCTGCCTTCTATCTCTGGTCAGCGCCCCGCCGCCAGGGCAAGCGTACAGCTCAGCTGCACTGAGATAGAGAGGCCTTCAGCATATTTACTAGCCGCGAGTGAATAACTGACGCGATCACAGCTAGATGGTGAGCTGACCTCGGCGGGTGCAGCTGAGCGCGTCGGCCCAGGCGGAGGTGTTCTCTGCGCTGCGTCCGTTGCTCGATGAGGGTCAGCGCCGGGCTCTGGCAGGAGAGGTCGCCCCGGCGTTGGGCCGAGGTGGGATTGCCCAGGTGGCGGAGCTGGCGGGAATGGGCCGCAAGACGCTCTCGGCGGGTGTGGCTGAGGTCGGAGCCGGTGTCAAGCCGTCCTCCTAAGTGCCCACTCAAAAATAACTTCCCGGTTTGTAGTTCGACCCGCGGGAGCTTTCACCGGGGGCTCAGTGTGTAGTTGCGTGTGGGCTGGGTCTCGTGAGGTCGCAGATGCAGCTGCTTCATGGCCTGGTCGCTGACCTTGACGGCCGTGGGGTAGTCGGTGTTCACCAGGTACGCGTTGACCCTGAGGCCAGTGGAGGTGCGGGTGGTGCTGGCGTAGTTGAGGATCGTCTCGTAGCTGTCGAGGGGGCGGCCCGCCTAGTTCTTGCTGACCTCACTGAACAGCCTATGTTCCACCTCCCATTTTGAAGCGGCAGTGGGGTAGTGACAGACCGTCACGGTGAGACCGTGTCGGTCACAGAGCCGTTCCTGGAGGCCGAGCTTGAAGGCACGGGTACGCGCCCCGTTGGACCCTCCGCGATCCGCGAGGATGAGCAGTTCGTGTTTTCCAACGTAGCGGCGCTTGCCGTGGTAGTTCCACCACCTGACCACGTTGTCGACGGCGAAGTCTGAGGTGTCGTGGGTGGTGCCGATGAACAGGTAGCCATGGTTGGCCCCCACGTCGTAGATGCCGTAGGGCAAGGCGACGCCTTTCGCGTCGGAGGGGAAGTCGTGGTCGTTGACGAGGATGGGTGTCTGCCTCCAGGTGGTACCTTGGTTCTTGAAGTTGGTGTCAAGCTCGCGCTTCTTTGCGTCGATGCTGATGATCGGGACGCCGGCGTGCGCGAAGGTCTCGCGCTGGGCGGCGATGTAGTTGAATTGGGCGTCGCGGTCGGGGGGCGAGGCGCGCTCGAGCAACTTGTGGTTGACTCCCAGCCGGTAGTCCAAGTCTTTGAGCAGCTTCGCGACGGTGTTGGCACACACCTCGATGCCACAGGCTTGCAGCTCTTCTGCGATCTTCTCGGTTGTGCGCCGCGTCCACTTGATGCCGGTCATCGGATCCCCGGCGGTGTCGTTGGCCATCAAGGCTCCGATGGCGGCGATGACCTCGGGAGAGTTTTTTTGAGCCGAGTGCCGCCCGCCGCCTGTGCGCCGTACCCGGTTGCTCTCGATGTCGCCGGTGAACAGCTCAGCGCGCCCACGAGCCACAGTGCCGGGGTCCATGTCCAACAGCTCGGCGATTGCGGTGTCTCCGCCGTGGCCGATCTTCATCGCCTCGAGCCCGGCATACAGGCGTCGCTGGCGCTCGTCGAGCAGGCTGTAGAACAGCACGATCGCGGCTTTCAGCTCGTCGGGAAGTACACGGAGTCCTGTGCCGAGGTGAAGCCCAGAGCCCTCGGCGTCATAGACCGAGCGTGCGGCAAGCTGGGTCTTGGCAACCGAGACCTTCGGAGCCAGGTACAGGTAGCGGCCGGCCACCTTCTGGCGAGCCAGGCGCCCGCCTCTTTCCAGGGCGAGCAGGGCTTGCTTGGCTTCGACGTGGAGCACGCCTTCGAGCTCTGCGGCGTCATATCCGGCCTCGGCCGTGCTCACGAGGGCCTCGACGGTTGCAACCAGGGTGCCGGAGCGCGAGAACCACACCTGGCCGAAGCCCCACAGCCCGAGGGTGTCGAAGCGGGCGGTCTCGTCCAAGGTGTAGTACCGGCCCCGGTGCGAGTAGCTGGTCCGGTAGTCGAGTCCGGCCAGCTTGCGAAATACCGTCGCGTCCGCGATGGTGCCGAGCGCACCCAGCAGATCGTCCATGGTGGCGATCTTTCCTTGTCGCAACAGGCTGATCAGGTCCTCGGTATGGTAGCTCGCAGGTCTCATTATGAGAACATTCCTCCCCTATAGGAGTACATCTCTCATAACTAGGCTGTCGTGTCAAGGTGATCTGCTCAGGACCGGGCGGCTAACTCCCTTGTCCCACAACGAGTTCTGGGGCAACCGACCATCAAGTCGACACACGCCTGGGCGCCGAGGATGATAGAGCTGCGCTCAGAAGACGGGAATTATTTTTGCGTCGACGCTTGGAGATGTCGAACGGCTTGTCCTTTTCCTTCAACTTTGGCTTGCTCACCGGCTCATCCCACCCAAGGGCAGTTGACCTGAGACCA
>JAJYWA010000189.1 GCA_021791755.1 Actinomycetes bacterium
GGGTCGGCTGCCATGCCGACTATTGGAGCGTTCAGGCGCTTGCCGCCCATGGAGCCGTAGAACGGGGCGTTGAAGCTGAAGATGCCGCCATCTGAGGCTACGAAACGATAGCCGCTAGCCGCGCCCTTGGGAGGAGGCGGCGTGCTAGAGGCCACAACGCTGAAGGTCGGCGAGGACGCTATCTGGGCGGGATTTGACGAAGTCGACACATCATAGGCGTAGTCTCCCGGCTGGGCGGGGTTCTTCACGCCCCCGATGTCCACCTGGACTTTGTCGCCTGCAGATACCGCAATCGGCGTGGTCATGGTCGCCTCTTGCCCGGAGCTCAGGAGCTTTGGCGCCAGCGTGACAGTAGCGCTCTGATTGGAGGTGAGATCCTTGACCACGTAGTCAGACGCGGTGGCAGGAAAGACCGTACCGGAGGCCGTTGCAGATGCATCGATGGTGATCGTTCCCACACCCTTCGCCAGGGCGCCGTTGAATGCGCTCGTGACAAAACCGACCTGGTAGGTCTGGGTAGCAGCCGTGACGTTCGGCTGTGACACCGGCTGGGCGGTCACGCTGGTCACCGACGTCGCCAGAGCGCACAGGTACTTGCGGACCCCACCACCTATCGGCGTTCCAAGTCCAGACGCCATGTCGTAGCCGGTCGTCGCGGGATATGCGCCGTTGTTGGTGCCCGTGTAGTCGTTGTTGCCGCTCGTGATGTCGTTGACCACCGGGTCCGCGGCCGCGGCCATCGAATAGAGGGCCGGGTTCACGAACCCGAGGCTCGGAGTGGAGGGCGCCGGCCCCGGACAGCTCTGGGCGACATCTGCCAAGAGTGCGGCCCACAGCGGCGTGGCGCCGCTCGTCCCGCCGATCGCCTGCCAGCCGGTCGTCCCGGTGCCAGTTCCGGTGTAGTAGACCACGTAGGCGTCGAACGGGTCAGCTACCGCAGAGACGTCGGGGACCTCACGGCAGTACTGGCCCGTGGGAGCTCCGCAAGGAGAACCACTCGTGTAGGTGTTCATCACACCTGGCGCCCGCTGCCAGGACGGCATCGTCCAGCGCGCCGAGATGCCACCTCCTCCTGCACCAGCGGTCGAAGCAGCCTCGTTCCAGACCTGCTCTGTGGGAGGCGGCCCCAACGCGGTCATGGTCGTACCGCCGACCCCCGTGACGTATGGATCGCTTGCCGGATCATCCACCGCAAGAGCCGTCGACTCAGCGCTCGAGCTCGACACCTGCCCGTTGCAGTCCTCGGACCCGGCGTCACCTGCAGCCGCGAGAACGGTCTGGCCCTGCGCAGCGGCCTGCTCGAATAGCGCCTCCTCGGAGCTCAACGCGCCGCTTCCGATCAACAGTGGCTCACAGGCCCCCCAGCTGGTGCTCACGATCTTGGCCACGTCGGCGTTGGCGATCGCCTGGGCCACGTCATAGGGGCCGTTTCCCGAATTCGGCCCCTCGTAGACGACGATGCTAGAGCTTGGAGCGAGGCTCGCAACGTTCTCGATGTCGAGCGCTGCCTCACCGGAGCCGGCGCCCGTTCCTGCGCCGCCATCCACCTGGACAGTCGACACCGATGTGCTGATGCCATAACAGCTCTCGAAGGTCGCTATGTCACTGGAGGAAAAAGGCTCCAGCTCGTAGAGGCCTACGGTCACTCCTTGGCCGGTGAGGCCGCTCTGGTAGAGGTGATTGAAGCCGTATGCCTGAGCAAGCTGGTTGGCTGCATAAGAGCCGCTACTGCTGGCAGTAGAGGACGCCGCGCTGCACGGAGCGCCGCTGTAGATGTTGGGAAAAGCGCTGGGAGAAGAGGGCTGCCGGATGGCGGTTGCTCGTTGCGCTGGTCCCCGCACCGGTCCCTGCGCCGGTGCGCTAGGGTGAGCACGCTTGCGCCCGGGGATCATCTGTGAGTGCCACTTCACAACGTTCGACAGGCCGATTACCCCTTGGACGATCGGCGCGATCGTTGCGGGAAGCCTGACGGGCTCTGTGTTCGCGAATGCGACCCTGCCACTTGGAAGGCGGAGGGAGGAAAGCGCTACATGGAACGCCGTGTCCACCGCGCTGGCGCTCGCAGTTACTGGAATCGAAAGCTGGTCCGAGGAGACGTTACCTGGCGTCAGGCCCAGCGCTCGAAGCCCGGAGCGTACCTTTGCCACGTCAGCGAGTGTCGCACCAAAACGCGGGCCGAACGCGCCCTTGGCAAGAAAGCGCCTGTACTCGGGCGACCCCGGAGTAGAGACAGCGGCGACGAATGCAGCGAGTGCACTGGGGTCCCTTGGGCGTAAGGTCACATCCAGGTGCATCTTCACAGAGGGCGCCAGAGCGGCCACGACCTTCGTGCCTTCTGGCAACCGCTGCGCGGCATTGACTGCGACCAACGGAACGCTCCCTCCTGCCCGCGAAGGCGCCGCGGACGCTCCCGTTCCGGCGGTTGACACGAGAGCCGCGCCGACTCCGGTCATCATGACCACGATCGCCTTCAGCGCCGTCACAAGCCACTCATGAAGGTTGCTTGCGCCTGCTCGACCACGTCTCATGCTTCTCATTCGTACTCCCTACATCGCTCGCTGTACATTCTTGTTCCGATGCTGTAGGTGGATCAACCCGGCCCCAGTCCGCACCAGCGGCGACCTCGGCCCTACGAGTGACGGCGCTGGCAATGCTTCGGCTTCCCTCAGGCACCGTAACAGATGATCTTTGCCACGCAACGACAGGCCATGGCTCAGCTGCCGCGAAGCCTCGCAGGAAAAGCCTGCTCCACAGCGTCGATGCAACGTGC
>JAJYWA010000190.1 GCA_021791755.1 Actinomycetes bacterium
ATAGTAGAGCAAGTTGGCCAATGCATCGGGTGCCAGAGCTTGGCTGGTCGTGCTGCTCACCCCGTGGACATTGGCCCAGCTGGCCGAGACGGTCCCCTTGTAGCTCGTCAACTGGAAGTACATGAGCTGGTTCGTGGTGCTTAGTGCTTCGACGCGCACCGCCCACCAGTTAGAGAGGTCTTTGGGGCCCGGGGGCACGCGGCTCGCCTTCAAGGTATCGGTGTAGAGATTCTTGCTATTTCTCAACAGTGCATCCAGGTACGAGTTGACGACATTGGCGTTGTCTAGACGGGCGGCCCCTGCTTCATTCAGATATTCCTTGGAGGGGGCAACTACCCAGATGATGAGCAGACCTGTGCCGTGCTGCACCTGATCAGCCGCGCTGGCTTGCAGCGTGCAGACCGTCCTGCCCGATGCAGGTACAACTGAATGGCTGGGCATGCTGGTGAGCATGTGGCGTTCAGCGACGGCGTAGGCGCTCGCTGACTTTGTGACGGCGAACCCGTTCACTATCTCATGCCCCCCAGGTGGAGAAGCGGACTCACCGGGAGGTGCCAGGTAAGATCCGCCAGCGGTGCCGACTTTGGCATCAAAGATACCCGGTCCGGCGTCGGTCTGGGGATTCCAGACCATGAATTGAAGTTGGTCTCCCGCGTTGGGGGTTGCGTCGTTGAAGCCTTTGATGCTAATCCTCGTGGGCGTCCAACGGATGATGTTCAGGCCGAACGCGTTGCCGTTGAATCCTGCCGTCCAGTTCTGGGTGACGTCTTCAAAGGAGATGTACTCTGAGTCGCCTGTGTAAGGAGCTTGAGTGCCAAAGCGGCTCTTCGCGTTAAGGCGTGGGGCGGTACCAGACAGGCGACCCGCCCATAGGTATCCACCACTTGGTGCCCTGCACCTCCGATTCTTGCGGTTAGCACCAGCGAGAACGGAGGCGACAGGGCAATGGGTGACCGTAGTGGGGACGCGAGCGCGCTGCTCGGGATGGAGGGCTTCGTCGTCCTCTCTCAGACCGAAGGCGACGGCGAGATCTGGATCCTCGTCGAGACGACTGCTGACGTGGCGGGCTGTCCTGTCTGTGGGGTTCGCGCGACCGGGCATGGCAGAAGCGAAGTCCAGGTCCGAGACCTTGCGATGGGCGGACGGCCCGTGCGGCTCGTCTGGCGCAAGCGCCGGTGGATCTGTCTTGACCCGGACTGTCCGGCCAAGAGCTTCACCGAAGAGGCGCCCGAGGTCGAAGGGTGCCTCACCGCCCGGGCGGCGAAAGAAATCTGTCGCAGGGTCGGCCAAGACGGCCACTCGGTTGCCCAGGTGGCCCGCGACATGGGGGTTGGCTGGGCGAGCGCCATGGCCTGTGTCCGGCGCCACGGAGAGCCCCTCGTCGAGGACCCCGGCCGCATCACGACGACGAGGGCGCTCGGCATCGACGAGCACAAGGTGCTCGGTGCCGCAGAGGACCACCACACCCTCTACGCCACGAGCTTCGTCGACGTAGTGACCGGACAGCTGCTCGACGTCGTACGGGGCCGGAGCGCAGACGACGTGGCCTACTGGCTCTCCCAGGGAAAGCCGGCCTGGCGACAACGGATCGAAGCGGTCGCGATCGACCCGCACGCCGGGTACCTGAAGGGGATCCTTGCGGCCCTCCCCGATGTCACCGTCACGGTTGACCACTTCCACGCGGTCCGCCTCGCCAACGCCATGGTCGACGACGTGCGGAGGCGCATCCAGCAGGCCGAGCTCGGTCACCGCGGCCGAAAGGACGATCCGCTGTACCGGACCCGCCGGCTCATGACGCGCGGATGGGAACGGCTCAGCGATCGCCAGCGCGACAAGCTCTTCGGTGCACTCGAAGAGGGCGACCCCAAAGGCGAGGTCGGAGCGGCCATCTTGGGCAAGGAGCTGCTGCGCGAGGTCTACGCTGCGCCGACAGCGCGCCGAGCCCACTGGCGGCTCGTGCGCTTCTACGGCTACGTCGCCGAGGCCGAGGTCCCAGAGCTCACCCGGCTCGCCACGACCATCTCGCGCTGGGAGCAAGAGGTCCTCAGCTACCACACGACCCGAATCTCGACCGGACCCGTCGAAGCCCAGAACCTCGTGACCGAGAAGATCCGGCGGATCGGTCATGGCTTTCGGAACTTCGAGAACTATCGGCTGCGGCTGTTGCTCCACTCAGGGGTCCAATGGGAGACTCGCCCAACTGCACGAATCAGGGGGCGTTCCCCACGCCTGGTCGCGTAGAGCCTTGTGGGCTGAGAACTAACGACCGAGCGCGGCATCCTTGCCACACGCTCAAACACCCTTGCAGGAGTACCACTTTCGGGAACGCCGACAGTCCCTGCTATAGCCCCGTGACGGTGAAACCGAGGCGCGCGGCGAGGTTCACCACGTCCGCGTTGTAGGAGTTCAACGCGCTGTCGAATCCGACCTCGTACTCGTGCCATGTCGCGATCGTCTGGGCGCCCGCGTAGGCCAATCCGCAGACGTAGACGAGTTGCGTGATGGCCAGCGCGAGCTTGGTGGCCGTGCTCCCTGCGGCTGCGATGACCGCGGAATTGAGTAGGTCAGCCTGCTCGTGTTCGAGAGGTACCACGAGATCGTTCATCTGGATCGCAATTCGCGCTGCGAAACCCGGCGTGCCGATGTCGGCGATCGGGTCTGCGTCCAGCAGCGCCCGTACATGACGATACGTCGCCTGGGTCGAATTCACGGCCGCTCGCAGTTGCAGGAC
>JAJYWA010000191.1 GCA_021791755.1 Actinomycetes bacterium
GAGGAGCACTTCGCCAGTCCAGGCTTTATGGCCGGGCCGGGTCGGGAGCTCACGGCCCGCCTGCACTCGGCCCAAGCCGGGGATCTCATGGCCGGCGTGGTGGAGCGCCTTGTCGATCTGGACACGCTTCGTATTGCCGAGATGGACGAGGCGGGCATCGACACGCAGGTTCTCTCCCTCACCTCGCCGGGCACCGAGCAGCTCGACGCTCGGGATGCCATCACCCTCGCCCGCGAGGTCAACGACGTTGCGGCCGAGGCGGTACGGCGCCATCCCGGGCGATTCGTGGCCCTCGCTGCCCTGCCGACCGCGGCTCCGGACGCCGCCGTTCAGGAGCTTGCGCGTGCGGTTCGGGACCTCGGCTGTGCGGGCGCCGTGATCAACGGCCATATCGGCGCCCGATATCTGGACGACCCCTTCTTCTGGCCGATCTTCGAGCAGGCGCAGACCCTGGGCGTGCCGATCTATCTGCATCCGACACCACCGCCCGAGGCGGTGATCGCCGCCAGCTACACGGGAAATTTCTCGCCTGCGGTCACGGCCCAGTTGGCAGCGGCGGGCTGGGGCTGGCATATCGAAACGGCCACGCACATCCTGCGCATCATTCTCGCGGGCGTGTTCGACCGCTACCCCAAGCTCCAGCTCATCGTTGGCCACCTGGGCGAGGCTTTGCCGTTCATGCTCGAGCGTCTGAACCGCAGCATGCCGCCGCCGCTCACCCGGCTAGAGCGTCCGATCGGCGACTACCTACGCGAGAACCTGCACTACACGTTCAGCGGCTTCAACTTCCTGCCGCCCTACCTCAACCTGATGCTCGAGGTCGGCGTCGAGCGCATCATGTTCTCGGTCGACTACCCATACAGCTCGATGGAGCACGGACGCCAGTTCCTCGAGCGCTTGCCCGTGAGCCCGCACGACCGGGAGCGCATTGCGCACGGGAACGCCGAGCGTCTCCTCGCCTTGACCTAAGCACAGACGGGGGCTCGAGTTTCCTCAGGCCCTCGGTCGGGGATGGAACTTTGAGCCGTTCCAGAAAACGTAGCCGTTTATGGCTACGTCCCTTTCCCGCTTCCTCGGCGTCTGCCTCCCTCGGAGGACTTACGTCACCTCAACGGGCGTTTAGCGTCTCCCCGGAACTCGGGGCGACGGGCAGTCTAAACTGCCTGTGCGAGATGCTCCAGGTTGATCGCCGCGTTGAGATCGCGGTCGATCACGAGCCCACATGCCTCGCATGCGAAGACGCGCTCAGAAAGGGCCAGCTCCGCCTTCACGGCGCCGCAGCCTGAACACGTCTTGGAGGACGGGTAAAAGCGGTCGGCGACGACAATCCGGCAGCCGTACCACTTGCCCTTGTACTCCAGCATCCGGCGAAACTCGCCCCACCCGGCGTCGGAGACGGCGCGCGAGAGATGGCGGTTTCGGACCATGTTCTTCACCGCCAGATCCTCGATCACGATCACGGATTTGGTGTCGATCCTCCTTCGGAGAACCTCGACCCCGCAGTCGTCGCGGCGATGACTGGTCCGCCGCCCGGCCCTGCGGCCGCCTAGAAACCATGCCACCCGCCTGAATTCGGCGTTGCCATATGTCACGGCGGACCGATCACCGGTCGCGGGTGGTTCTCCCCGACGCCAAGCGGTGCAGTCTCATCGGAACGCGGGAGCGGACAAGCGGGCACCGGTGCTAGCAACGACGTCCATTGACGCGGATGTAACCGACAGTTACACTAGTTTCGTTCGAATCCGCGCGAACCGGAAGGAGAACCCAGCGTGTCCAAAGTGGTGAGCATGAGGCTCAAGACACAGCTATGGGACCGCCTGGAGGCTATGGCTAGGCGGCTCGGACGCACGCCGAGCGAAGCCTCTGCTCTGCTCCTGGATGAGGCCCTGCGAAGTGCAGAGTTCGGACTGATCCAGTTCCGCGACTCTCCGGTCGGCCGGCAGGCGTACGTGATCGGCACCAGCCTCGCCGTCTGGGAAGTGGTCTTCCTCGCCCGACGTTTCGCGGGCGACCCGAAGGCGCTTGCGACGCACCTGAGCTGGCCCAGCGCGAAGGTGAAGGCGGCGCTGATTTATGCCGAGGCCTACCCGGAGGAGATCGAAATGGCCATCGCCGACAACGACCGCGGATCTGAGCCCCTGCGCCGCGCGCTGCCAGGACTCGAGACCGTAACCATCGGCAAGCCGTGAGGCTTCTTCTTGACGAGCATCTAGGTCCCGCCCTTGCTGATGCGTTGGTCAAAAGGGGCGTGGATGCTGTCGCCCTAACCGCATGGCATGACGGTCGGTATTTGGAGGCTTCCGACGAGGCGATCCTCACCGCTGGCGCCGCTGACCATCGTGTCCTGGTGACCTATGACCAACGAACGATCCCGCCACTGCTCAGGCTGTGGGGCGAGGGCGGACGTGGTCACGCCGGCGTCGTGTTTATCGACCATCGGACGATTGCACCCAATGACATCGGCGGCCTGGTTCGAGCGCTCGTCGAACTTCAGGCGCGTCTTGGAGAGTTGGACTGGAGCGACCGCACGGTGTTTCTGCGGCGGGACCGTCGCCAGACCGACGAATGAGATGTCGTTCCGGCAAAACCGCCAACGCATTCGTCAGCCCGTCGGCCAGAACGCTCTGGATGCGTTGACAGGGACCTGCGCGGCGTTCGCTCGCCCGCTGCTCAAGGACCAATCAAGGGACAGCGGTTGCCGACCGACA
>JAJYWA010000192.1 GCA_021791755.1 Actinomycetes bacterium
AACGCGTGATGGCGACCGGGCTCGACAGACGACGCCTGGACAACCTCTTCGTCGCAGGCGCAGACGAGGTCTCCTGGCGAAAGGGCCATTCGTACTTGACCTTGGTCTCTAACCATGTCACCGGCAAGTTAGTCTGGGGCAAGGAGGGAAAGGACGCAGCCACGCTGGACTCGTTCTTCGACGAGCTCGGCGAGGAGCGCTCGGCCAAGATCACCGCGATGTCGATGGACATGGGTCCCGCCTACGAGAAGTCCGCCCGCAAAGAAGGCCACGCGGTCAACGCAGTCATCTGCTACGACCCATTTCACGTCGTGCAGTTGGCCACCACCGCGCTCGACAAGGTCCGCAGGTCGGTCTGGCAGGAGATGCGAAAGCTCCCCGACCGACAGGCGGCCAAGCGCTTCAAGGGGGCTCGCTGGGCACTGCTCAAGGACCCATGCGACCTGACCGACGACCAGGCGGCCACGCTTCGCAAGCTCAAGCGTCGGGGCGGGGAGCTGTGGCGCGCGTATGCGCTGAAAGAGGCCCTCCGGGCCGTGTTTGCAGGCGATCTGTCCGAAGAAGATGTCGCTATCCTGCTCGACCGGTTCTGCTCGAATGCTTCCCGCTCCGGCTTGAAACCCTTCGTCACCGCGGCCAAGACGATCCGCAAGCGCCGTGCCGGCATCCTGGCCGCGGTGCGCCTCGGTGTCAACAATGCCCGCCACGAAGGCCTGAACCGACGGGTCCGCCTCATCGTGAACCGCGCCTACAGATTTCGCTCAGCCAATGCGGCACTCGGGCTGATCATGCTCACCCTCGGACCCATCGAGCACGTCCTTCCGCATGAACAACGCCGGGGCTCAGATCCCTGAATTTGACCCACATCTATGCCGGGAGGCCCCAAAAACGCCGCTGCAAGGTTCTCTGCAAGGTTTCCTGCAAGGTTCCTGGTGAGCAGGAGGATCGATATTGCGAGCCATGTTGAACTTGGCAGGGCGGGAGCCCGCCTCAAACAATATGCGTGCTACGCATCTTACTTGTCCCATGGTGGGTGGGTGGATTGCAGTCGGGTGGCAGGGGTGCGACCGCGGCCGGTTGCCGAACGTCGAGTTCTGGCGCCACGGGCGTCGCAGAAGTGTGGCAAGCCCCGGCAGTGAGCTCGGCAGATGGACTCGGTTGGGTCAGCTGCTTTGCCTCCTAGTGCTGGCGGGTGTTCTGTCGGCGTGCTCGGCCGGTGTCACGGGCTCTGCTGGGGCGACGCCGCCGGCCGGCAAGGGCAAGCACGCCAGGGCATTTCCTGCAGGTGCTCAGAGCGCGCGCCCTGCTGGAGCTACGGGCTCCGGTCTCGGTAGCTCGCGCAGCACAAACGGCTCGAGCAGCACGGTCGATGAGATAGTCGCGGCCTGGAAGCGTTCGCAGAGTGCATTCGAGCAGGCGTTCGCTGCTCCTGGCCGGGTGGACGCAACGGGCCTTACTCCCGCGCTCGATGCGTCAGTCGCTCCTGGCTCGCCAGCCTTCACGGGGATCGCGTCGACACTTATGACGATGAAGATGAACGGCTGGGTGGGCACGCAGCCGCCGTCGAGCCTTGGTCATCCTGTCGTGACAGTTGTTCACGCTCGTTCCGCCCTGGTGGCAACGTGCTTCGACGATACACAGATCGCCGTTGCTCAGCGTTCCCACCTGCCGGTCAGCGGTCCGTTAGGCGTGCCAGACCACATCGAGGTGAGCTCAACGATGATTGCTACTGCCAGCGGCAGCTGGCTCCTCTATTCAACCACTGCACGGGTGGTTCCAGCGTGTTCTGGTGGAAGAGCATGATGCGAACGAGCAACCAGGCAAGCCGCTGGTCTGTTGCGGCGTGGTTGGCTGTTGGCTTCACGACGATCCTGCGCTTCACGGCAGGCCTTGGTCTCACTGCGATCGTGGGTCTCACCGCAGTCCTTGGGAGCTGGACTCCGGCGTTTGCCAGCGGAACCTCGACTGGAGAAGGGCCAGGGACGATCTACGTTGTTGTCACGATCCCCGGTGGCCCTGGATGCCCCGTTGCGTACTGCTCGACGGGCGCGCCGCCAGGTGGGACGGGGGGCTCTGGTCCAGCGCAGTGGAACTGCACTTGGTCACCAGACCCGTCAGGTGGAGCGCCGCCAGCGGGTCAGGTACAAGGGGCCTGGTACTTCCAGGTCTGCTATTCGACCCAGTACTGGATTGGCGGCCCGGGGGCCGGGACCTGGGAGGTGATTTGGGTCGAGTACCCGCTTGGAGGCGCCTCGCAGCCGAGCGCTGGCACGCTGGCCAAGGAGGCAGAGAGTGAAGTGTCGCTTCCGTCTCCGACGATACAGACCAATCCAGATGAAGTGGGTGGCATGTCCGGAACGGTTGTGAACGTGCTCACCTGGCTTTGGGTCAATCCTTCCATATGGCATGCTTACTCTGCGACGGCGAGCGCAGGAGGGTTGAGCGCCACCGTAGTTGCGGATCCGACCTCTGTCCTGTGGACGACCGGCGACGGCTATCAGATCACATGCGATGGTCCAGGCTCTGTGTACAATCCGCTGGTTCCATGGGCGTGGCAGTCTACCTACTGTGGGCATGCGTACGCAGTGACCTCGGCGGGGCAGCCGAGCTCGGGTGGTGGTCCGAATGATGCGGGCTTTCTACTAACTGCCACGGTGGCCTGGAGCGTTACCTGGTCTGCGAGCAACGGGCAAAGCGGCAG
>JAJYWA010000056.1 GCA_021791755.1 Actinomycetes bacterium
GGGGCATGAGAGAAGGGCGTACGCGGCCATCAAGTTCTTCGTGTACACCTTCCTCGGATCCGCTTTCCTATTGGTGGGAGTGCTGGTTGTGGCTGTTGTCCACGAACATCAGACAGGCGTGCTGACGTTCAACCTGAGTGCCTTGGCTCACACGCATCTGTCGTCAGGCACAGAGATCCTGCTCTTTCTTGCGTTCACGGCGGCGTTCGCGGTGAAGGCTCCGATCTTTCCGCTGCACACGTGGTCTCCCGATGCCTACAGCGAGGCGCCGGTCGGAGGCTCGGTCGTGCTTGCCGCCGTCATGGCCAAGCTGGGCACGTACGGGATCATTCGCTTCGATCTCAATCTCTTTCCCAAGGCTTCGGTAGAGCTGGCTCCGCTGTTGCTGACGCTCGGGGTGATCGGGATCATCTATGGAGCAATCGTCGCCGCCTCCCAGAAGGACCTGAAGCGCCTGATGGCGTACTCGTCCCTTGCCCACATAGGCTTCATAGTTCTCGGCGCGTTCGCCCTGACGACGGTGAGCCTAACCGGCGGGGTGGTTGAGATGTTGAACCATGGCATCTACACGGCGGCTCTGTTCTTGTTGATCGGGATGATCTACCAGCGAGCAAGAACCTGGCAGATTCCACGGCTGAAGGGTCTGCAGAAGCCAGCCCCGGTGCTGGCCGCCGTTTTCACGGTGGTGATGCTCGCGTCGATCGGCCTTCCAGGCCTGAACGGGTTCGTCGGGGAGCTCTTGGTCTTGCTGGGGACCTTCGCTACCAGACGGTGGTGGGCGGTAGTGGCCGCGATCGGGGTCGTGCTCTCCGCGGTGTACATGCTCTGGGCCTACCAGCGTGTCTTCCATGGCAAGCCCGCTGAGCCAGGAGGAGCAGTGGTGAAAGAGATGACCTGGAGAGAGGGGGCAATGATGGCGCCGCTTGTCGCGCTGATCGTAGTTCTCGGCATCTATCCTGGGCCGGTCCTGAACAGGATCACGCCCTCGGTTCAAGAGCTCGTGCACCATGTTCAGCAGGTGGAGACGAACCATCCGCAGGCGCTCCGGCGGTCTGGCAGTGCGGGTCGCGCCTCCGGGCCGGCGGGCAGCCGGCCGGCGGCCGGCCGGTCGGGGCCGCTTCCGGAAGCAGCTTCCAAAGGAGCCGGAGGCCGTCCGGGGACAGGTGGCGTCGCCGGCGGAAGGGCTACGAGGCCTCCGGTTGCGGTTCGCCCCACGGCATCTGGTCTTGTCGACAATGCAGCCGGCGCCGGCAGGAAGGGAGTCTCGTGACGTCTGAGATCTCGATCCCTCACATTACCTACCTGGCCATCATGCCGGAGCTCTTCATGATTGGAGGGGCGCTGGCGCTGGTGCTCGCCTCGTCACTCGTGCGGAGGCGGCTGAGCACCACCTTCAACACTGCAGTGGCGGTGGTCGTGTCCGTTGGGGCGCTCGTGGCGTCGCTCCTGCTGTGGCACTCGGTAGGGGATACTGGAGCGCATGCCACGATGGACGGGTCAGTGGCGGCGGACGGGTTCAGCGCTTTCTTTCTCACTCTGGTGAGCTCGGCGTCGTTGCTGTCGGCGCTCGTGGCAGATGGCTACCTGCGCCGTGAGCGGATACGGGGACCAGAGCACTACGCGCTTGCAATGCTCGCGTGTGCGGGGGCGATGCTGATGGCGAGCGCTGCCGACCTGATAGCGATCTTTCTCGGTTTGGAGATCCTCTCGATAGCGTTGTACGTACTTGTCGGCATGGACGTGCGCCGGGGCGAGTCCCGCGAGGCAGCTATGAAGTACTTCGTGCTCGGAGCTTTCTCCTCGGCCGTGTTCCTTTATGGCATAGCTCTTGTGTACGGGGCCACTGGCTCGACCAATCTTGCAGAGATAGCGAAGTTCCTGTCTCAGAACGTGCTCGTCTCCAATGGCGTTCTTCTCGCCGGGGTCGCTTTCTTGGTGGCGGGGTTTGGGTTCAAAGTCGCGGCGGTTCCTTTCCACATGTGGACGCCGGACGTTTACCAGGGAGCTCCAACCTCTGTTACAGCTTTCATGGGCGCTGTCGCCAAGGCAGGCGGATTCGCGGCGCTGCTCAGAGTCTTCTATTCGTCGCTGTTCACCCTTCGTCAGGATTGGCAGCCGATAATCTGGGCACTGGCCGTGGCAAGCATGGTGGTCGGCGCCGTCATGGCTGTTGTCCAGCGGGACGTAAAGCGCATGCTGGCGTACTCCTCGATCAATCATGCAGGTCTGATCCTGCTCGGCCTGGAGGCTGCGACCTCCAAGGGAATGTCGGGGGCCCTCTACTACCTTTTTGTGTACGCGGTCTTGGTGATAGCCAGCTTTGCCGTCGTTAACGTGGTGGGAGGCCCGAACGGCAACGACATCGATAAGTACCGGGGGCTCTCCTCTCGCCAGCCCTTGCTGGCAGGAGCATTTGCGCTGCTCTTGCTGGCGCAGGCAGGCGTGCCGTTCACTGCGGGGTTTCTCGCGAAGTTCTATGTGATCTCGGCCGTGGTAGCTAGCGGATCTGATGCGCTGGCCGTCGTAGCGATGATGTCAGTGGTGATAGCGGCGTTCTTCTACCTGCGAGTGGTGATGGCGCTGTTCTCTCCGGTGGCTCGGCCGGCGGGCGCTACCGGCGCGAGCGCCGTGCTGGGTGACGCCACGTCTCGCCAGGCGGTTGCTACGGAGATGGCGGCCGGCGCCGAGGTGGGGTCCGCCGCCGGCGCCCGCGGCGTTGCCACGGCACTGGCCTCTCGGAGCGCAGCCTCGGATGCGGGAGATTCAAGCGGGCTCCGAGCAGGGAATGCCTACAGCTCGAGGAGCAGCGAGGAGGTCGCTGTGGTGGAGGCGCAGGCGCCTCGTGTGCCTCTTGCGACGGCCTGCGTGATAGGGGCCTCGGTGGCCTTTACCGTGTTCTTCGGGATCGTCGCGTCTCCGCTTGTCAACTTCGCCCACGCTGCGACCTTGCTGTTCTGACCTTGAGCTGACGGCCCTGGTTCGGATGCTCGCGGCTTGGGCGCGCTCTCCTGGGTGAGAGCGCTCTGTGGGCGCTAATGGGTGGGATCGTCGCTCGCTGACGTTGCGCCCGCTGCAGTTGTGCTTGCTGCGGTTGCGCCTGCAGTTGGCGCCCGCGGCGAGATATCGGCGGATGGCGTCTGCGAGCTCGGTGTCAGCAACCGGCCGATCAGGGGCATCTCCCAGACGGCTTCCGCCCTGAGGATGGCCATGCTGATCGGAACGAGATGCTCGACGGACTCGTACGCTACATACCGCGGCTTCCAGTCGGGGTGGTACTTGGCGGTAAATCGCCAGAGGGACTCGATCTGGACCGCGTCCGACATCTTGCGGTAGAACCATCGCTCCATCCTTCGCGAGATGCCATCGTTGTCGTTGGCCGCAAGCAGAGAGCGCATCGCGGCGAAGTTGAGGCTCAAGCCGCGCTTGGAGATGGCGCGAAGATGGAAGATCGTCTCCACGAGGACGAAGTCGATCAGCCCGTTCGGGTGGGGACCAGTGTCGTGACGCATGAGGTCCAGCGAGTAGCCGTCAATGCCTGGCGCCGGCGCGAACTGACAGAAGGCAACCGGCCGGCCTTCGGGTCCTGACGCGACTGCGAGCAGCAGGTTCGTGTCTCGCGGATCGAAGGCTCGTCCGAGGGTCATCGAAAATCCCCGTTCCTCATCTCCTCTCCTGCTCTTCGTCATGATCTCGCGGAGCTCGTGAATGGTGCTCGCGTCCAGATGGGCTGGGTCTTTGAACGAGATCGTGTACCCGTGGTGGGCAATGCGACTATGCGCCTGCCTCAATCCCTTGTTCGCGCCGCCGGCCAGCGTGAAGGTCGTCGTATCGACGATCGCTTCGTCGCCGAGATAGAAGTCGTGCATCCCGGTTCCACGGTAGATCGGCAGCCACTCCTCGCCTGCCGCCATGACGGCTACCGGCCAACCGTTCGAGTCGGCGAAGCGCCGGAATGCCTGCCAAACGTGCTCGCGCTCGGCAACGGGACCTATCGGATCCGGGGAGACGAGGCAGACGCCCCCGAGCACTGCGTACGCTACGAGACTGTCCCGGTCGAAGAAGTACTGCTTCTCTTCGCGGAGAGCGAAGTAGTCGAGCGTCCCGGCGCCATGGCGTCGTACGACGTCACGAGCCCTGTCCTCGGCCGAGCGGGCAAGATCACGTCCGCGTATGATGACCGGCCGCGTGCCGAGAAAGAGCGCGACGCCCGCAATCGTGAGGCCTGTAGCGAAGAGCGCCGGAGTGAGGAAGTGGTCGATCTGCCGAGGAACAGCGACCGACTGAAGGCCAACCAGCCTTTCGGACGTCGCGACGATGGCGCTCCAGATCGGGAGCACGTGCCCGTGGCGCAGAGCGAGCACGGCCTCCAGCGCGATGGCCGCGATCGCGGTTGTCGCCAGAACGCCCCCGGCAAGGATCGCGAGCGCGGATCGCAGGGACTGCCTGTCGGACGCTGACTGGAAGTGCCGGCGGTTGGAGACGAGGACGCCTTCTACTGCGAGCCCGATCAGCACCGCCGCGATGTCGCCGCCTTTGATCAGGTGCACGACCGTGGTGGCCGCCACCAGGTACACGGAGACGAACCAGGAGCGTCGCTGGCCAAGGCGCGCACCGCGAGCTAGGGCGAGCAACGCCAGTCCCGCGAGCGCTATCAATGCGGAGGCGGCCTGGGTCACGGCCAGAGGCAGGACCGAGAGGATCACCTGGAGGTGGCTCTGGAGCGGAGGCCTTGCTACCGACGCGATGTCGAGGATCCCGGTGAGCGCGAGCAGCCCTGCGGCAAGGCGCCTGACTCGCAGGCGTGCTCGTGAAGGGGTGTCTTCGGGTGGCCACGTCGCTCCAAGCGGGAACGATGCTACAACGGCCGCATGATCGAGCCGGGTCTTCGGCAGGAAGCTGCCCGCGGTCGGCCCTATTGCGTGGGGCGTCGGCGGCGCCGAGGTGGCGGGCTCGGCGGCCGTGTGGGGTGCCCTCGATGTCGCAGCACGCTCCAGGCGGGTCGCCGCCCTGCGCCGTTCGTGGCTTATCAGCAGGCGCGCATGGACCTCCGAGCCTGGTTCCAGCTCTATCCAGGACAGCTGAAGCTGGAGGACGAACGCGCTCGGGAGGCCCATGTGGGCCGGAAGCTCCTCTACGATCTCGGTGCTCGCTCCGATGTTCGCGTAGAAGCCCGTGTCGAGATGGGTCAGCTCTGCTTGCGGGGTGTCGCAGGTGATCAACCCGGAGAAGCCCGACGTGACGAGCTCTCGGGCTCTGGCGCGCCCGGAGTCGTTTGTTGCAAGCCCGGGGCTTCCAAGCATGCTTCTTCCGAGGAGCGTGCCGCTTATCACGCTCCATGTACGTCGGGCGACGATCGCCGCCGCGAGACCGGCAACGCAGAGCACGATGAGCGTGGACACTCCCGCGGCCGCAAGCCTGCCACCCCATGTAGCGAAGTGCGCACGGTAGACGTCGCTTGCCGGTATCAGGTGGCGTGCGGCCGAGTGCGACAAGACTCCGTAGACGAACGGGAGCCTGAGCGCGAGCGCTACAGCAAACGGGAGCAGGAGAACCCAGGCATATCGCGCCAGATGCCGGTAGAAGAGCCGGGATGTGACAAACCGGGGGAGCGATGACGGATCGCACAACCTGTCGACGCCGTAGAGCCAGCCGGCGCGCGGATCAGCCCAGGATCCCCGAGGCGGCAGCAGCCCAGCGAGGCTGATGCCTGGGTTCCGGGGAGCTCGTGGCTCCACCCGCACGGTCTTTGGTCCCCTGGCCGTCTCGAGGATGATGTTCACAGCTGGCGCGAGTTCAACAGCTGCGCTGGTCGCGCCGTCCTGATCGCCGGTTCCAAGGAACAGGTCTCGGGGGAGCAAGTCCGCCCCCGGGTCGTTCGTGAGCACGATTGCCCGCCGAGCTGGCGCAGAGGAGATGAATGTTCTCAGCGTGCTGGCTAGCTGGGAGGCAACGGCGTAGTCACGTTCCGCGTTGGAGGCTTCTCCGACGCTCTCTGCGGGTTCATCATGGCGTTGGCCGAGCAGCTGGGCGCGCTCGACGTCGAAGATGTTCCCGGCGAGAACGAGAACGCCGGGTCCTTCCCATGCTGAGAGGATCGCAGCCAAGCCTGCGAGGGTTCGTTCTGACGTGAGGGCATTTGTCTCCTCGAGGAACAGGTTTCCCGCGACCACAACCCTGGTGGCCATTGGTACCTCGACGTCGAGCACCGTACGCGTGCCTGCCCAGGCCGCCTCTTCGTGCTCGTGCGGGACGGCTGGTTGTTCGTTGTCTTGCTCGTGCGGGACGGCTGGTGAAGTGTCCATGATCGATGATGCTGGTGCTCCTCGGTGTCCATCCTTGCACTTTACGGAGCGGTTGTTCGGCTCTGGTGCGCCAGGCCAAGACATACCTGCTCGCCGTGCCTGTGCAGCAGCGGGCCTGCGGCTATTGTGGCATACCATGTCTGTTGCACCCGATGATATCGAGGCCGCAAAGGCCTCCGTTGCCATCGAAGATTACTACCACGAGGGTCGTCTGTTCCCGCCGAGCGAAACGTTCAAAGCGCAGGCCATCCTCACGGACCGGTCGTTGTACGAGGCCGCGGCGTCGGACTGGGAGGGTTTCTGGGCGGAGCAGGCGGAGCAGTTGGACTGGTTCGAGCGATGGCGCTCCGTCTGCGATTGGGATCAGCCTTTTGCTAAATGGTTCGTCGGCGGAAAGTTGAACGTCTCCTACAACTGCTTGGACAGGCACGTTCTTGCCGGCAATGGCGGTCGTGTGGCCTACTACTGGGAGGGGGAGCCCGGCGATCGGAGGGTGATCACCTACTCCGAGCTGCTAGATGAAGTCGAGCACTTTGCGAGCGCGCTCAGGAGTCTTGGTGTGAGCAAGGGTGACCGCGTCGCGATCTACTTGCCAATGATCCCGGAGATCGTCGTTTCGATGCTCGCGTGTGCTCGCATCGGGGCCCCTCACTCCGTGGTCTTCGGTGGTTTCTCGCCAGACGCGCTCCGTGATCGGATCAACGACGCGGCTGCGAAGGTTCTTGTCACATCAGACGGCGGCTGGCGTCGCGGTGCGGCGACACCGCTGTTCGAGAACGCAGCGTCGATCTTGGCGGAGACGCCGTCGATCGAGCACGTGGTGGTCGTGCGCAGGACCGGCGAGGACGTCTCAGGACTGATGCGAGCAGGCAGAGATCATTTCTGGCACGATCTGGTTGCCGGCGCCAACCCTCACTGCCCACCCGAGCCGATGGACGCCGAAGACCTCCTCTACCTGTTGTACACCTCCGGCACGACGGCGAAGCCGAAAGGCATCATGCACACGACAGGTGGTTATCTAACGCAGGTGGCCTTCAGCCACCGTTACGTGTTCGACCTGAGGCCTGAGTCGGATGTGTTCTGGTGCGCAGCTGACTGTGGTTGGGTTACCGGGCACTCGTACATAGTCTACGGACCTCTCGCCAATGGGTGCACCGGCGTCATGTACGAGGGAACGCCGGACTTCCCGGCCAAGGACAGGTGGTGGGAGATCGTCGAGCGCTATCGTGTGACGACCCTATACACGGCGCCGACGGCGATCAGGACGTTCATCAAGTGGGGTACGGAGTACCCGGCTGCACATGACCTCACTAGCCTCCGGCTTCTTGGCTCGGTAGGAGAGCCGATCAACCCCGAGGCGTGGGTGTGGTACTGGGAGAACATTGGCGGAGGCCGCTGCCCCGTTGTCGACACCTGGTGGCAGACTGAGACGGGAGCGATACTCATTGCCCCCTTGCCCGGAGTGACGACGTTGAAGCCCGGCTCTGCTACGTTCCCCCTACCGGGCATCGAGGCCGAAGTGGTCGATGATGCGGGTCGGCAGGTGGAGCGTGGAGGTGGCTATCTCACGCTGACGCGTCCGTGGCCGGCTATGCTGCGCGGCATCTACGGCGATCTGGAACGCTACCGCGAGACCTATTGGACAAGGTTTCCGGGGAGGTACTTCGCAGGCGACGGTGCGAAGGTCGACGATGATGGGTACCTGTGGTTCGTCGGCCGGGTGGACGATGTCATGAACATCTCGGGGCACCGCATCTCGACAACCGAGGTTGAGTCCGCCCTGGTGGACCATCCAAGCGTTGCGGAGTCCGCGGTCGTCGGAGCGAAGGACGAGACCACAGGTCAGGGCATCGTGGCGTTTGTCACCCTGAAGGCAGGGATCAAGGCGTCCGCCGAGCACGCCCGTGAGCTCAGGGACCACGTAGCGCGCCGCATCGGACCGATTGCAAGGCCGAAGGCGCTCATCTTCACCGAGGAGCTGCCGAAGACGAGGAGTGGGAAGATCATGAGGCGCCTGCTGCGCGACGTCGCGGAGGGGAGAGACCTTGGCGACACGACTACCCTGGCGGATGCAGGTGTGGTCGAGGAGATACGCCGGAGGGCTCAGACTTCGCCGACGGAGGATTGAGCTACGGAACCGAAACCGCAAGCAGTGCCGACATTGGGGTGGGGGTCGATGTCGGCGTCGGCGGCAGCCGTTCGATCTCGGGTGAGCGATCTCGGGTGAGCGACGGCTCTCGGGCCGGCTGTGCGTTATCTGCGCCCGGCCCGTCCGACCTCGGCTGGACCTGGCGTGAGGGCCCTGTCTCACCCGAGCGGGCTGTTGTGTTCGATATCGACGGTGTGATCTCGGAAGCCGCCGGACGCCAGCACTTTCTCGAGGGTCCAGTCCGCAACTGGGATGGTTTCTTCGAGTCCTGCGATGAGGATCCGGTGATAGAGGAGACGGCGAAGCTGCTCGAGTTGCTCGACGGGCGCTTGACCGTCGTGCTGTTGACCGGGCGGCCTTCGAGAGTCTTGGGGCGAACGCGACGCTGGCTGGAGCGCAACGGGCTTCGCTGGGATCTCCTCATTATGCGTGTCGACGGTGACCGTGACGCGGTTGCAAGCTACAAGAGATCAGCGCTGTCCGCGCTGCGCAGCTACGGCTTCGAGGTGTGCCTGGCATTCGAGGATGATCCGCGCAATCGTGAGATGTTCAGACAAGAAGGTGTGCACTGCATCTACATCCACTCGGGCTACTACGGGTAACGGTGGCTTACTTGCTGTTACGGGTTGGCGCACTGGTCTTTGACGCAGGAGTGCCGCGCAGGAGTGCCGCGCGGGCGCGGCACGCTTCGGTCGCTTCGATCGACTACTGTTCCTGCGAGCGATTGTGTTCATGGCCACCAATCGCAGCCGACGATCGCGCTTGGTGGCTATAGTGACCTTGGCATGCGCGTGGCGACGCCGACTGGGCAGTGGGTCAGTCTGCGGGACTCGGTGCCGCTGGTCGCGCAAGGGTACGAAGAGCGCAAGGGCCGCGCAAGGGCAAGGGCCGCGCAGGAGCAGGGACACGGGTCGCGCAGACCCAGGGGCAGGGACAAGGGCCGCGCAGGGACAGGCGCAGGGACACGGGCCGCGCAGACCCAGGGGCGAAGGTCGTCGTGGTGGTTGTGGAGGTGGTAGTGGTAAGAGTGTGGTGCATGGCACATTGGCTTTGGACGAGATGACGAGGGCTGGATGAGCACGAGACGGGTACATGCGAGGCGGATGGGAGTGTCGGCGGCGTGAGCACCGGTTGGAAGGCGGGCGAGCGGTCGGGCGCCACGAGCGAAATGGGAGGCGTGGCTGCAGGCATAGCCAGGCTGGCTCGCAGGTATGTGGCGTTCCTGACCGGGCTCGCGATCCTCGTGATCGTACTGCTTTTTGTCCCGGCGGTGTCGACTCAGGGGCCGGTTACCAGCTCGAGCCTGCCCGTCGGCGTTACTCCCCCGGCAGCGCCTGGGTCCGCTGGTACGACCGTGAGCGGCATCCGATGCGCACCTGGCGTGCGCCAGGTGACCTGGTCTCACTACGCTCCGATCTGCGAGCCGGCTTGGCATGGCGACAACGGCGGATCGACTGCGCCAGGCGTCACGGCGAAGACCATTACCATCACCTACCGGGAGGCTGCGAGCTCCACGCTTGCCCTCCTCTACTCGTTGGTGCCGAAGAGCGTGATCGGCACCAACGCAGAGGTGGTCCAGTCCATGCAGGCATACATCAATCTGTTCAACAAGTCCTTCGAGCTCTACGGCCGCAAGGTGGTTCTCAAGTCGTTTCCGGCGCAGGGTGACTTCGTGAACGAGCTGAACGGCGCCGGCGCCAGCGCTGCCCAGGCTGACGCGGTCACGGCACATAGCCTTGGGGCATTTGCCGACCTTTCCATCGTGGACTCGACCCCGCTGTACGACCAGGCGCTTGCCTCCCAGCAGATCGTCTCCTTCTCGCCTTACAGCTCCACACGTTCGCAACTTGCGCAGTTTGCACCGTACGAGTACTCATTTGCTCCGGATTGCCAGAGATCCGCTGCAGGAACGGCTGCAGTCATCGGAAGGGAGATGGCAGGCCTTAATGCTGTATTCGCGGGAAGCAAGGCGATGCGTACGAAGAAGCGGGTCTTTGGCGTGCTGACCCCTTCCATCCCGTCCGACGCTACCTGCACCGACCTGATGGACCAGGTCCTCAAGGCTAAGTATGGCGTGACGCCGGCCAAGGTGATCTCCTACTCGTTCAATCTTTCTCAGGCTACGTCTCAGGCATCGGAGATCATCTCTGAGTTCAAGGCTGCGGGAGTCACCACCGTGATCTGCGCCACCTGTGACTTCGTGACGCCGATCTTCCTGACCCAGGCCGCCAACGTCGCCAACTATCATCCCGAGTGGATCGCGAACTACTTCATGGACGCTTTCAGCCGGCTACCAAACCAGGCGCAGTGGTCGCATGCGATCGCACTTGGCATGCAAGAGCCACAGGCAACTGATCAAGAAGGGTACAAGGCGTTCTATATGAGCGACCCGACGGGGAAGATCGTGCCAAGCTTCCCGTTCGTCTACGAGGCTGTGCTCCTGCTCTTCGATGGCTTACAGGCTGCCGGGCCAGATCTGACGCCGCAGACATTTGCGAGGGGGGTAGCCTCCCTTCCACCGTCGATCCCCGGGGGGATGTTCGGCGCATGGCGGTTCGGTAAGGGCATCTTCGATCCATCTGCCAACTTCCGGGTCGTCTGGTGGGACCCGAGTGCGGTCAGCGGTCTCGATGGTCACAAGGGCGCCTGGCTGAACTGCAACGGCGGCAAGAGCTACTACTTCTACAGCGCGCCGTCGAGCCTGCCTGCCCACACGCAGCTGCGCTGCTTCGGGATGCCGTAGGGCCTTGCAAACCTCGACCTTTACTCGTGCCCAGAAGTACGCGAGCGTTACCGCGGCCGTCTGTGTGGTTGCCGCATGGTTCCTCGCTGGAGCGTTCCTCCCGAACGGGCTTCCACTGGGGATTGGGGTCAAGGGGCTGGTGGTCGGTGGGCTGAGCGCTCTTACAGCGATGGGTCTCGTCCTCATCTACCGGGCGGTGCGGATCGTCAATTTTTCCCAGGTCGGCATCGGCGGCTTGGCGGCATCGGTGGCGCTCGTGATGGTGACCGGCTGGCATCTTCCCTACTTTGCCGGAATAGCGTTGGGATTTGTCGCGGCAGTTCTTACGGGGGCGGTGATGGAGCTCGTGATCATAAGGCGCTTCGCCAACGCTCCGCGCCTGGTGCTCACGGTTGCCACCATCGGCCTCGTGCAGGTGCTCGGAGCAGCAGAGATCGAGCTCCCACACCTCTTTACGACGCTATCGCCCTCGTCGAGCTTCACCGTTCCGTTCCATCTGACCTTTGGGCTGGGCCCCGCGACGTTCACCGGCAATGATGTGCTCGCAATGGCTGTCGTGCCGGTGGCGATGGTAGGTCTGTGGTGGTTCCTGTCCCGGACAGATACTGGTGTCGCGATCCGGGCAGTAGCTGATTCGCGCGATCGCGCAAGCTTGCTTGGCATCCCAGTCAAGCGGCTCTCGCTCATAGTGTGGATGGTCGCAGCAGGACTGTCCGGTATTGGTGCGATCCTTGCCGTGCAGATCAACGGCTCGACTCTCGGCACGGCAACGAGCCCGGTCGACCTCCTCGTTCCCTTGGCGGCCGCGGTGATCGGCGGCATGGAGAGCCTTCCGATCACGTTCGTTGCGGCTCTCGTGATAGGGGTGATCAACGAGGCAGTGTTCTGGTCCTACCCGCAGTCACCGGTTGTAGACGTCGTGTTCTTCCTCTTGATACTCGTCGCTCTACTCGTACAGCCGATGATCAGGCGGCGTCTCGGCGGCGCAACGACTGAAGACGCCGAGCGTGTGGTTGTGAAAGAGCCGAAGCCGGTTCCCCTGATGCTTGCCCGCCTGCGCGAGGTGAAGGTTGCCCGCTGGAGCTTGCTGGGCATCGTCCTCGCGGCAGCGCTGCTCGTGCCCGTCTTGCTCTCGGATCCGCGGATCACGGCGCTTTCAAGAGTTGCGATCTTTGCCGTTGTCGCGGTGTCGATGGTCGTCCTCATGGGATGGGCAGGCCAGCTCAGCCTGGGACAGTTCGCTTTCGTGGGAATAGGTGCCTCGATCACGGGTGCGCTGATCGTGCATTCTCATCTCGACCTCTTCGTCGCTATGGCGGTCGCCGCGGTCGCCGGGGCGTTAGTGGCCCTTGCTATCGGCTTGCCCGCGCTCCGTATCCCCGGGCTGCTGCTCGCGGTCACGACGATGGCGTTTGCCGTTCCTGTCTCAACCTTCTTGCTCAGCAGCCAGCGTTTTCCGTTGCTCAATCCGACGAGGGTGTCGCGGCCTATACTCTTTGGCCGTTTTGACCTTCACGACAGCTTGACTTTCTACTACGTGTGCCTGTTCGTTCTCGCTGTCACGCTGGTCGCCGCGCGGAACTTCCGCCGATCTCGATCCGGAAGGGCGGTGGTGGCTGCCCGAGACAACCCCCGTGCAGCTGCCGCGTACGCGATCAGCCCACTAAGAGCCCGATTGATTGCCTTTGCCTTGGCAGGAGCGCTTGCCGGGATGGCCGGGGGGCTCTATGAAGTCAGCTTGGGAGGGATAGGCTTCAGCGGTCTCTCTCCCGAGACGAGCTTTACGGTGCTGACTATGGTCGTGATCGGCGGCCTTGGCTCGCTGTTGGGAGCGGTGCTGGGCGCGGCATATGTCGAGTGGGCTCTGTACTCGCTGAGCGGAGCCTGGCAGTTGCTTGCGACCGGCGTGGGGGTGCTTGTCCTGCTGATGTTCTTGCCGGAAGGCCTCGGTGGTGTGGCGTATCGCCTGCGTGATCTCGGCCTCAGAATGCTTGCGCGTATGAGAGGGATCTCCTGGGAGCAGGTGCTCGAGGGAGATGCATCCGGCGAGCTGGCGCCCGCGGCCAGCCCAGACGTCGCTGGCCGAGCGGGAGCTGACAGAGATGCCGGATCTGCCGAAGACGCGCAAGCCGCGCAAGCCGCCGAACCAGGGCGCGGCGGCTTGGTAGACGCCGGAGCTTTGCTAATCGAGGAGATCGAGACCGCAGGCATTGACTCGGTCGAGGCTGCGGGAGGTGCGGGCGTGCCCGCTGGCGCTGATGTCCTATTGCCGGTCGCCGGTAGCGAGCCGGCCATGCAGCGTCCCTTGCTGTTGTCCTGCGCTGGGCTCGATGCCGCGTACGGTCACTTCCAAGTCCTGTTCAGCACCGATTTGGAGGTGGGCGAAGGCGAGGTGCTGTCGGTCCTCGGCACGAATGGCGCCGGTAAGACGACACTTCTGCGGGTGATCTCTGGAGCGTTGAGGTCGTCGAGCGGTCATCTCGAGTACGCGGGGGCTGACATTGCTCACTGGAGCGTGGGGCGTCGGGTCAGGGAAGGTCTCGTGCTCATGCCGGCTGGCAAAGGCGTGTTCCCCACCCTCACCGTCGCTGAGAACCTTCGAGTAGGAGCATGGATAGCGCAGCGTAGTGACCCGGCGTTCGTAGAGCAGGCGGCCCGCAAGCTCTTGGAGCTGTTCCCGCCACTCGCCGGCAGGCTCGACACGAAAGCTGGGATGCTCTCCGGTGGAGAGCAGCAGATGCTTGGGCTTGCCCTTGCTCTGCTGTGCCGTCCGCGGCTGTTGATGGTGGACGAGCTCTCGCTGGGGCTTGCGCCAGCCGTCGTGACGCGATTGATGGAGGTCATCCGATCGCTCGCCGACAAAGGGGTTACGACCATTGTCGTGGAGCAGTCGGTCAATGTAGCGACTGCTGTCTCGAGCCGAGCTGTGTTCATCGAGAGAGGTCGGGTGACCTTCTCCGGACGAACTCCAGAGCTGGCGCGCCAGCCCGAGATGCTGCGATCTAAGCTGCTGCGGGTTGCCGAACGTCCCAGCGCTGCATCGAGAGCGTCTGGCGACGGCGAACGAACGGCGCCCGCCAGCCATCCCGAAGCCGGCTACGTGGCAAGCAATGCCTCACCGCGGGAAGTTGCCCGGGACCGGGGGGCGCTGGAGGTGAGGGGCATCACGAAGTTCTACGGTGGCGTCGCCGCGCTGAACGGCGTAGACATCTCGGTGGCCAGCGGCGAGATACTGGGGATCATCGGGGCTAACGGAGCCGGGAAGACGACGCTGTTCGACGTGTGCTCGGGGTTCCTGCGTCCAGACGGGGGAAGCGTGAAGCTGCACGGGTTAGACGTGACGGCAATGGGTCCCTATCGCCGGTCAAAATTGGGGCTTGGGCGAGTGTTCCAGAACGCTCAGTTGTTCGGGTCCATGACCGTTCCTGAAGCGATAGCAGTCTCGCTCGAACGGCGGGTGGAGGTAAAGGATCCCCTGGCTGGGATGCTTGGCCTAGCCGCGGCGAAAGAGTCGGAGAGGAAGGTCTCGGCGCGCGTCGAGGAGCTCATGGAGATGATGGGGCTTGGCCGGTGGCGATCGTCGTTCGTCTCGGAGCTCTCCACGGGGACGCGTCGTGTGGTGGAGCTCACCTGTGCGCTTGCCCACGAGCCGGACGTGCTGCTTCTCGATGAGCCATCAGCCGGCATCGCACAGCGTGAGAGTGAGGCGCTGGCGGAGATACTGGTCAACCTGCGGGCACAGACAGGTTCCACGTTCCTACTGATCGAGCACGACGTGCCTCTCGTATCGTCAGTCGCTGACCGGATGATGTGCATGCATCTCGGAAGCGTGATCGCAGAAGGCAGCGTCCAAGCCGTCCTTGATGATCCGGCCGTGATCAGCTCCTACCTGGGTGCGCCTGACCCTGCAGGCGTCTAGCGATATTCGTTTGTCACCGAGACGATACTAGGCGCCGAGGCGGGCTATCACGCCGGACAAGAACTCGCGGCCTCTGGGGTGCCATCTCAGTATCTCTACCTGGCCCGAGGGTCTCGCAAGCATCCACGAGTGGCCGCCTGGAACCCAGAGAAGATGCCTCCCGCTCAGACCCTCGAATTGCTTTGCGGTGCGTGCCGTTGACACCCTGTCGAAGCATCCCCATATGGGCAGCACTGGAAGGTCTGGCTGGCGCCCGAGGGCGACGACCTCGTCGCTGAGGTCGGTTGCATAGAGCATGAACGCCACCTCGAATGCCTCACGTAGC
>JAJYWA010000057.1 GCA_021791755.1 Actinomycetes bacterium
TTTCGTGAGCTCGACCTCGAGATCCCATGGTGGGGAGGCAGGAAGCTCCACTTCGGGTTCCCTCCACGGTGAAACCTCAGCTCAACTACTGAAACAAGGCTTCCGAGGATCGAGGCTAGCCGAAATTCCAGGATCTTGAAGTGGGGGAGCGATGGTCTCTGTAGCGGCGTCAGTCTGGTGGCCCTAACGGAACGGCATCACGCGTAACCCGCGGACGCCGAGGAGCTCCCAGGCGCAGTCGGAGCACACCGCGGGGATCCCGAGACGCAGGGCCACCGCGAGACACGCTGCATCACCGAGGCTAACGCTGCCTAGCTTGGCGGCGTGCTTCCCTCCGGCTGCGCCAAGCTCGGCGCTTCGGCAAAGGAGAAAGGCCATCACAACAGCGTCCTCCTCAACGATGGGCTCGACCTTGAGTCCAAGCTCCGCCAGGTCGTCTCTGAGATCCTCCCGCGTCCCCCGGTAGCCCTTGCGCCGAGAGTATTGAGGGCTTCCGCCAGCCCGGTGGGAGTCGTTACGGCGAAGCCGGCTTCGATGATCCGGCGGACGGTGTCGTGCCCATTCTCGCTATGAACGAGCGCGACGAGCGCTGAGGCATCAAGTACCGCCTTCGGGGCCACGTCAGAGGCCTACCGCCTTCGGGGCCACGTCAGAGGCCTAGAGATTCGAGCAGTGCCTCTTGGCGGTGGTCGGAGCCCTCATCAGGTTTGTCGGTGTCATCGAGCCGAGCCTGGCGAGCAAGGTCGGTCATCGTTCGCCATTCTGCGAGGTCTTCGATAGCATCACCGTTCGATTCGGACGGAAGCCTGGACCAGATGCGCTCCATGACCGCATCGCTGTTCTCGACGATGAACCTTCCAGGCCCGAGAGGCCGAGCATGCAGATCGGCGCCTGGCGCGAAGCCGCACGCTCGCTGCAAGCCGGCAGGCAACGTCGTGCGGCCCTTCTCCTTCACGGCAAGCCGGAAGACGGAACTGTTGCACGACAGCTAGTGTACCGGCAGGTGGGGCGCAGTAGCACGCAAGCTCCTCTTCCGCATGATGGTGGCCCCTGATCATGGTTGCGTCACTATGGAGTGATCCGGACAGGAGTGCTGAGAGATAGGCTACAAAGCCGTACTTTGCACGCTTTCCCGAGCTTGCCCCGCACCTTGGCGAGCTCGACCACGTAGACAAGAGGCAGCGCGGATAGGCAAATAGGCCTTGGACCAGGGATTATCTGTCAGATGGCGCGTTTAGGTGACCATCCACCGATTGTTGGGGTGCATCCAGAAGAATGGATGCCGTCACAAACCCAACAATCGAATGGAGGTCCTGGCTCTTAGGCGCGCGTTTGACCCTGAAGTGATGGATGCCGTGTGGGCAGCTGTCGAGCCGCGGATCCCGATCCCTGTGGATACCCATCCCCTCCGCGGTCACCGCCGGCGCAAGTCCAACCGGGCCTGCTTTGAGGTGATGCTGGTGCGTCTCGGGACAGGATGCAGTTCAGAGGATGCAGAGCGCTTGTGCGCCAAGTTGGTGTCGGACACCACGGTGCGTTCCCGGCGTGAGGAATGGATTAGAGCCGGCGTCTTTGACGACGTCTTAGCAGAGGCCCTCGCAGGCTATTACAGGATCATCGGTCTCAGGCTAGATGACGTGGCCGTCGATGGCTCTTTGCACAAAAGCCCTTGTGGCAGCGAGGGAACGGGCAAGAACCCGACGGATAGAGGCAAGCTTGGATGGAAATGGTCCATCCTCACTGACAGTAACGGTGTCCCTATTGGTGTAGCGATCGACGGCGCCAACCGAAACGACTCGGTCCTGCTTGCCCCGACCTTGGACGATGCCAAGGCAAAGGGACTGCTCGAAGATATCGAGACGATCTGGCTGGATCGTGGATATGACTCAGACGCTACCAGGCAGCGCCTCAAAGAGCGCGAGATCACCGACGCGATCATCGCGAAGAAACGCAAACGTGGTGCAGCCAAGGCTGTAAAGAACAACCAACCAATGGGGCTACGTTGGCCTGTAGGGCGAACCAACTCGTGGCTCAGTAACTTCGGCCAACTACGCAGGAACACTGATCGAAGAAACGTTCATCGACTTGCTCAGTTCGCTTTGGCGGTCGTCTTCTTGCTCACGGCCAAGCTGATCGACTGGCGTAATCGCTGTTCGCTAGCCCCACTCCCTATCCGCTGAGGCTCTTAGGACATCCGTCCCCCTTGGCCTTCCGAGGCCGAGGGCCGAGGCCGTGTTCTGGGTAGTGCGCCACCTGGCCAGCAATCGCGAACCTCTGACAAGCAGGTATGCGCTGTTCAGAGGCTTCTTTTCAAGAAAGTTTCCGCCGTCGCATCGGGCCGTCATCGCCGCAGGGGGGAAGGTCCCGCTAGGCTGAGAGTTGGCTTTGGTCTCAGGATTGGCCAATAACTACACAAGCACAAGGAGGTGGTGACAACGCCAGAGCAGTTTGATCTCGTGATCGTGGGAGGCGGACCTGCCGGTTATGGCGCCGCGCTCTACGCATCCTCTGCCGGGTTGTCCGTCGCAGTCGTAGAGAAGGACAAGGTTGGCGGCACGTGTCTTCACCGCGGTTGCGTCCCAGCGAAGGAGCTTCTCGAGACGGCGAACGTTTTTCGCACGGTGGAGACGGCGAAAGAGTTCGGCGTGAGCTCCGGGCAGGCGAGCATCGACTTCGGTGTGACTCAAGAGCGGAAGCAGAAGGTCGTGGACCAGCTGCACCGGGGCTTGACTGGTGTCATGCGATCGCGGGGGATCGAGATCGTGACCGGCGCTGGACGACTCGGAGCAGCCGGCGTTGTTCAGGTGGACGGTGGTCCGGACCTGGCCGGTCGGGGGGTGATCCTTGCGACCGGATCCAAGCCGCGGACGATACCTGGTTTCGATGTCGATGCAGCCGTGGTCATGACCTCCGACGAGGTTCTCGACCTAGACCGGCTGCCGTCATCGGTGGCGATCATCGGAGGAGGCGCGATCGGATGCGAGTTTGCGTCGATGATGGCGGACCTGGGGACGCAGGTGACGATCCTGGAGGTGATGCCCACGCTGCTCACTGGCTGTGACTCGGACGTGATTGCCATCATGACGCGGTTGTTCAAGAAAAAGGGCATCGCGGTGCGCACCGGGGTGTCGGCGCTAGGGCACGAGCCGGGTCGAAACGGCGGGACGGTTGTCCACCTGGGGGGTGAGGACGACTTGGTGGTCGATGCCATCGTTGTGTCGGTCGGTCGGGCCCCGGTCACCGAAGGATTGGCAGACGGCGTGCCGGGCGTGGCGGTCAACGAGAAGGGGTTCGTGGAGGTTGACGGGTTCATGCGCACGGGAGCTGATCACGTTTACGCGGTCGGTGACATAGTCGACACGCCGCAGTTAGCCCATGTCGGCTTTGCGGAGGCGAAGGTCGCAGTCCGGGACTTCCTGGGCGAACGGGCAGTTCCGGTCGACTATGGTCGGGTCCCCTGGTGCATCTACACGCATCCGGAGGTCGCCTTCTGTGGCTTGACCGAGGAGGCGGCCCGTGCTGCCGGTTTGGATGTCGTGGTCAAGCGCGATCCATTCGGCGGCAACAGCCGAGCTCGCATACTTGGCGAGACCGACGGAATGGTGAAGGTCATCGCCGAGCGAGGCGTTGGTGGGCGTCTCGGTCGCCTGTTGGGGGTGCACATGGTCGGACCGCTCGTAACCGAGCAGCTGGGACAGGCGTACCTGTCAGTCAACTGGGAAGCGGCGCCCGACGACATCGCGGAGCTCGTGCAGCCTCACCCCACGCTCTCGGAGGCGTTTGGTGAGACGGTCATGGCGCTGACAGGAAGGGGACTGCACGTTGCCTGACGAGATTGTAGAAGTCACAATGCCACAGCTCGGAGAGACCGTTACGGAGGGTACGGTTACTCGCTGGCTGAAGAAAGTGGGTGACCCCGTCGAGCGGGACGAGCCGTTGTTCGAGGTCTCCACTGACAAGGTGGACACGGAGGTCCCCTCCCCAGCGTCGGGATTCCTTACTGATATATCGGTACCGGAGGGCGAGACCAGAGACGTTGGAGTGAGGCTGGCTACGATCTCGTCGTCGGCCAGCGCGACGGCTGCCCCCGCGGCTCCGGCTCCTGCTCCGGCGGCTCCCGTGGCGCCCGTGCCAGCTACTCCGCCTGCTGCACCCGTGGATGAGCCGCCAGCGCCACCCGCGGCTCCAGCACCACCTGCCGCTCCTGCTGCTCCTGCGGCTCCTGCTGCTCCTGCGGCTCCTGCGCCACCTGCCGCTCCTGCGGCTCCGGCGGCTCCTGCTGCCCCTGCGGTTGCGGCTCCGCCCGCTCCCGTCAAAGGCCCCGGAGTGCTGCTCTCGCCAGTCGTTCGCAGGATGATGGCCGAGAATGGGATCAGCGCATCGCAGATCCCCGGGACCGGGATTGGCGGGCGAATAACCCGTGCCGACGTCCTCGATTTCCTGGATGCTCGGGGCCAGTCGGACGGCGAGGAGCCGTCCGTAGAGATTGGGCCTCCGCAGGGCATCGTGGCGCCTCGGGGACCCATGGCCACCCCGCCAGCGGGCATGGCCGCGCCTGCGTCCACCCCCACGAGCCCGCACATAGGCACGCAAGCTGCTGTAGCTGGAGATGGCGGGCTTGGTCCTCGCGACGAGGTAGTTCCATTCACGAATATCAGGCGCAGGACTGCCGAGCACATGGTCCGGTCACAGGCCGTCTCGGCGCACACGCTCATGGCTATCGAAGCCGACTTCGAGAACGTGGAGAGGACGAGGCGGAGCGCAAAGGAGCGCTTCAGGGCGCAGGAGGGTTTCAGTCTGACCTACCTCCCATTCATAGCACGGGCGGTTGTCGAGGCGCTGAGGATCTACCCCTACCTCAACTCGTCTGTTGGAGACGACTGTCTGGTCGTGCACCATGACATCAACCTCGGGATAGCGGTCGACCTGGACGGTGTCGGCCTCATAGTTCCGGTGGTCCACAACGCCGAGGCGATGACTCTGCTCGGGCTCGCTCGCAAGATCGCGGGTCTTGCCGCACAGGCCAGGTCTCGAAGCTTGAGCGCTGACGACATCTCAGGAGGGACCTTCTCGATATCGAACCCTGGCCCATTCGGTACTCTGATCACCGCTCCGATCATCAACCAGCCGCAGGTGGCTGTGCTCTCTACGGACGGCATCAAGAGGAAGCCGGTCGTCGTGGAGATGGCGGACGGCACCGAGGGAATCGTGATTCATCCCGTAGGAGTGCTGGCTGTGACCTTCGACCATAGAGCAGTCGATGGCGCCTACGTAGCGCGCTTCCTTGCTGAGCTTGCGAGATTGATCCAGGGGAGAGACTGGTCCCAGGAGCTCTAGTGGAGCCAGGCCTCGAAGTGGTCCAAGGAGCTCTAATGGCCCCGGGAGCTCCAGTGGGGCCCGGAGTCGAAGTCGAAGCGGATTGCCTGCGTGTGCGTTGGCTCGGAACCGTGCCGTACGCAGACGCCTACGCGCTCCAGCGCGCGATGCATGCCAAACGCGGTCGGCGCTACCTGTTGCTGCTCGAGCATCCGCCCGTGTTCACCATGGGGGCTCGTGCGATTCCCGAGCACATGCTGGTCGATCCGGAGTCTGCCGGTGTCGATGTGGTGCGGGCGGACCGGGGCGGCAGCGTCACCTACCACGGTCCTGGCCAGCTCGTGGGCTATGTAATCGTGCCGGTGGAGATGGCTCCTGGGGCGATCCCGCGCCATGTCCACGCCATCGAGCAGGTGGTGATCGATGCCGTGCGAGATCTCGGCCTCGATGACGTAGGCAGGCTGGACGGCTTTCCAGGGGTGTGGGTCGCACCTGGATCGAGCTCTCCGAGAAAGCTGTGCGCCGTAGGGGTGAAGGTCGCACGAGGACGGAGCATGCACGGGTTTGCCCTCAACGTGAGCACGGACCTGGGCCGGTTCTCCGAGATCGTACCCTGTGGGCTACGTGACATGGGCGTGACATCCCTGGCCAATGAGCACCTGTCGGTCTCGATGCCTGACGCTGTGGACTCAATCGTCCGCCGCGGTGGACAGGCCTGGGCGCCCGGAGGCGTCTACGAGCGCCAGGACGTCTCTCGCCATCTGGTGACGAGACGGGCTTCGCAGGACGACGAGAGCGCCGGGGCGCCGCTCGGGGCAGCGAAGCCGAGCTGGCTTCGTGTGAAGGCGAGGATGGAGAAGGGGTACATTGGCATGGGGAGCATGGTGAGGGAGCTCGGGCTCTCGACCGTGTGCGAGGAAGCAGGCTGCCCCAATATCTTCGAGTGCTGGGAGGCTGGTGCCGCCACCTTCATGATCAACGGCGACCAGTGCACAAGAGCGTGTGGTTTCTGCCTGGTGGACACGTCGAGGCCGCTGCCGATAGACCCGGAAGAGCCATCGAGGGTCGCCGAGGCGATATCTCGCATGAGGCTGCAGCACGCCGTCGTCACAGCAGTTGCACGTGATGATCTCCGTGACGGGGGCGCCTCGGGTTTCGTCGACACGATCAAAGCGGTTCGGGAGCGCTGTGCAGGCGTTAGCATCGAGGTGCTCGTTCCGGACTTCAAGGGCGTGGCAGCTGCCCTTGACGCCGTGTTCGCAGCGCGTCCGGACGTGCTGAACCACAACATCGAGACGGTGGCCCGGCTCCAGCGAAGGGTCCGGCCATCTGCCCGGTATGCTCGCAGCCTCGCCGTGCTCGCCCTGGCGAAGGAAGCCGGGCTCGTGACGAAGTCAGGCATGCTGCTCGGCGTCGGGGAGACGTTCGAGGAAGTCGTGGGCGCGCTCTGGGATCTGAGCGCTGTCGGTGTGGACATCGTGACGCTGGGGCAGTACCTGAGGCCGACGGCGAAGCACCTGCCAGTCTCGCGCTGGTGGCGACCGGATGAGCTCGATGAGCTGGCACGGATCGGCATGGAGATCGGGTTCGCTTACGTGCAGGCATCGCCGTTCACCCGATCCAGCTATCACGCGAAGGAAGCCAGGCAGGCCGCATCCGGGAGCGCGGAGACATTGCAGGAGGCGTCGTGGGAGATGTTGCCCGGAGCGTAGCCGGAGGCTTCCGAGACGCTGCCGAGGATGCTCAGCTCTGCAGGAGGTCCTGGTATAGGCGCAGGGTGAGTTGGTCGAAAGCGATCAGGCGGATGAGCTCCACCGGTGAGTAGCGGCCTAGCTGGCGCGTGGGGCTGGTGAGATCGGTAGGACTGGTGAGCGTGCTGGTGAGGCCGGTGATCGTGCTGATCGCAGTCTCTGCGGCAAGATCCGATGGAAACCCGTATATCCCGGTTGATATCGCGGGGAAAGCGATGGAGCGGGCGCCGATCTCCCCGGCGACCTCGAGTGATCGCCGGTAGCAGGAAGCCAGCACCGCGGCCTCGTTCTCACCGCCACCCCGCCACACCGGGCCCACCGTGTGGATGATATGGCGCGCATACAGGCCGAAGCCAGGTGTGGCCTTGGCATCCCCTGGTTCGCATCCGCCGAGAGCGGCGCATGCCGCATGGAGCTCGCGCGCACCTGCCGCGCGGTGGATAGCGCCATCGACTCCGCCGCCGCCTTGCAGTGAGCGGTTTGCGGCGTTCACGATCGCGTCGACACGCTCCTGTGTGATATCTGCGAGCGCAGCCTCGATGCGAACGCTGGCATGGCCGGCTGGTGGCGTGGTGCCTTGGTCGGCTTTTCGAGCGCTGGGTGGCTTGTCAGGCAACGAAGTACTTCGCTTGGGGATGATGCGAGATGATAGCAAGGGTCGTCTGCTCGGGATGGAGCTGGAAGCCGTCGCTCACCGTAATGCCGATGCGGTCGGCGCCGAGCAGCTTCACCACCTTGGCATTGTCAGCGAGATCAGGGCAGGCAGGATAGCCCCATGAGTAACGCCCTACCCTGTACTGTTGGCGGAACAGGCCGCCGAGGCTCGGGCCGTCCTCGCCGACGAACCCCCACTCCTCGCGGATTCGCCGGTGCCAGTACTCCGCAAGGGCCTCCGCCATCTCAACGCCCAAGCCGTGGAGCATCAGGTAGTCCTGGTACCGGTTCTCCTGAAACAGCTGGGCCGTCTCCTCGGAGACCTTGGGTCCCATCGTCACCACCTGAAAAGCCGCCCAGTCCTTCTCACCGGACAAGACTGGACGGAAGAAGTCGGCGATGCACAGCCACGGCTCCTTCTTCTGGCGGGGAAGGTGGAACCGTTCCAGCTCCGTCGAGCGGGAGTCATCTGTGAACAGCACGAGGTCGTCACCGTCGGCGCCCGCCGGGAAGTACCCCCAAGTCACCTGGGGAACAAGGACGTCTTTCGACTTCGCCTTTTCGAGCTCCTGGCGCAGGACGGCACGGACGCGAGTCTTGAAGTCGGCATCTACCTCACCCTTCTCGGGACGGAACCCCCACTGGTTGCGGAAAAGGGACGTCTCGTTCAGGTAGTTCGCGACCTCGTCCAGCGACAGGCCTTTGGCGATCCGCGTTCCAATGAACGGAGGCGGGTAGAGCTCATTGTCTTCGGCGACTGCGGGCGAACGAGGTGGGATGGTTCCAGGATCTGCATCCGCGGTCAGCTGGCTCTTGCGTGGGGGAAGGTTCCTTCCGCTCGGGGTTCGGCCGAGCTCTGGGTCGTCCTCGCCGCTCCTTGTCATCTCCATCAGGCGATCCATGGTGCGCAGTCCTTCGAACGCGTCCTTGCCGTAGAAGACGCGGCCTTTGTAGACCTTCCGGAGGTCCTTCTCGACGTAGGTGCGGGTCAGCGCCGCCCCTCCTAGCAGCACAGGAATGTGGGAGAGTCCCCTCCTGTTGAGCTCTTCGAGGTTGTCGCGCATGATCAACGTGGACTTCACGAGGAGGCCGCTCATCCCGATGGCGTCTGCTCTTTGCTCCTGTGCCGCTGCGATCATCTCGCCGATACCAACCTTGATGCCAAGGTTGCGCACTCGGTAGCCGTTGTTCGAGAGGATTATGTCTACGAGGTTCTTGCCGATGTCATGCACGTCCCCCTGGACGGTTGCCAGCACGAGCGTCCCCCTGCTCGCGTGCTCGGTACGCTCCATCTTGGGCTCGAGATGCGACACGGCGGTCTTCATCGTCTCGGCGGATCCGAGCACGAAGGGCAGCTGCATCTCGCCCGAGGCGAAGAGCTCCCCAACGGTGCGCATGCCAGCGAGAAGGAACGTATTGATTATGTGTAGCGGTTCATGACCTAGAGCGAGCGCCTCGTCCAAATCTGCTTCGATGCCGCTCCTGTCTCCGTCGACGATGCGGCGCTCCAAGCGCTCTTCCACTGGGAGCAGGCTGAGGTCATCGGTCTCGCGGCTCGTCGTCTTGGCTCCCTCGAACAGCTTCAGCAGCTCCGAAAGCGGATCGTAGTCCTGCCTGCGCCGGTCGTAGATCAGATCGAGACATACCTCACGCACGTGGTCATCGATCTTGTGAAGTGGGAGTATGCGTGCCGCGTTGACGATGGCAGCGTCGAGGCCAGCCTCGACGCACTCGTGAAGGAAGACCGAGTTTAGAGCCTGGCGCGCGGGCGGGCTGAGCCCGAACGAGATGTTGGAGAGCCCGATCACCGTGTAGCTGCCGGGCAGCTCCGCTTTTATCTGTCGGATGCCTTCTATGGTCTCTATGCCGTCCCTGCGGCTCTCCTCCATACCGGTGCTCAACGGGAGGACCAGTGGGTCGAAGAGGAGGTCGGATGGCTCCAGCCCGTAGCGGTCGACCGCGATGTCATAGATCGCCTTGGCAGCCCTCAGCTTCCATGCGGCCGTCCTGGCCTGGCCCTCAGTGTCTATGCAGGTGCACACGACCGCAGCGCCATAGCGCCGGGCGAGGGAGAAGAACAGGTCCAGGCGGGTGCCGGGCTCGTCGCCCTCTTCGAGGTTCACAGAGTTCAGGACCGCCCGACCTCCGGTCTTGCGAAGCGCCGCCTCCACCACGTCAGCCTCCGTCGAGTCTACGACCAGAGGAACGGTCGACTGGGTGGCCAACCGGCTCACCACTTCGTTCATGTTCGCGACCCCGTCAGCACCGGTGTAGTCGACACAGACATCGATGAGATGCGCGCCTTCGGCGAGCTGGTCACGGGCGATCGCAACGCACGTGTCCCAGTCCTTTTCGAGCATGGCTTCGCGGAAGCGCTTGGAGCCGTTCGCGTTGGTGCGCTCGCCTATGACGAGGAACGAGGTGCTCTGCTCGAAGGGCGTGTGCGAGTAGATGGATGCGGCTCCCGGCTCGTGGTGGGGCGTGCGCTCGGCAACGGAGAGGTTGCTGCAGGCTTGGACCACGGCGGAGAGGTGGTCCGGCGTTGTCCCGCAGCACCCCCCGATCACCGAGATGCCAAGTTCTTCGACGAAGGACTTGTGATATCCGGCGAGCTCGGCTGGGGTCAGGTCGTAGTGCATCTTGCCATCGACAACAGATGGGAGCCCGGCGTTCGGGAGGCAGGAGATCGGAATCCTGGAGTGCTCCGACAGGTAGCGCAACGGCTCTCTCATCTCCGCAGGACCGGTGGCGCAGTTCATCCCGATCACGTCCGGCCGCATGGCGTCAAGCGCGCAGAGCGCAGCGCCGATCTCGGTCCCAGGGAGCATGCGGCCGGTGAGCTCCACTGTGACTTGAACCTGTAGGGGGACTTTCCTGCCGAGGGAGGACATTGCGCTGCGGCAAGCGTCGATCGCAGCCTTAGCTTGCAGGAGGTCGAAGACCGTCTCGATGACTATGAGGTCCACGCCCCCCTCTATGAGGGCCAGCGCCTGGAGCTCGTAGGATTTCGCAAGCTCTTCGAAGCTGATCTGTCCCAGCGTAGGGAACCTGGTGCCTGGACCGATGCTTCCGGCCACCCACCTCGGATGGTCTGGAGTCGAGTATGACGAGGCGACCTCACGTGCGAGCCGTGTGGCCTCGAGGTTTAGCTCGCGTGCCCTGTCTGCGATCCCGTACTCGGCCAACACGACTGGGAATGCGCCAAAGGTGTCAGTCTCGATGACGTCGACGCCAGCCTCGAGGAATGACCGGTGCAGCTCCTGGACAACGTCTGGTCGTGTGGCTACGAGGACTTCGTTGCAGCCCTCTAGGTCATCGCCGCCGAAGTCATCCGCATTGAGGTTCGCGAGCTGCAGGTTTGTGCCCATCGCGCCATCAAAGATGACGACGCGTTCGCGCACCGCGTCCAGGTAACCTTGCTTTCGAGCCATCATGAGCCAGGTTATACGGACTTGAGGCCTATGCGGACCGGAGCGCTATGCGGGCTGGTGATGCTCGCCCGTCCTGCTGTCGAGCGATCTGGTTGCCAGGTTGTCCAGGGCGGCGTAACGGGGCGCGCTGGCTCGAGGCGCTGCGTGGTTAGGGTGCTCATCTGCCGGGGAGCCTGTATGGCGCGCTCGGGATGGAGAGCGGCGCTGACCACCCGAAGTGGGCGCCACCGCCTGGGTCTGCGCTTTCCACTACGACGAGATCAGGTTTCCCTTGGTTGTTCTCTTCCGCCTGGCTCCGGGCAGCGTCATCAGTCCATGCACGACGAGCGGGCTTTTCTACGAACTTGACGAGGTCGGGTGGACGGTCGGTCGTGTCACTCCGGTGGATTGCGCTACGAGTATCATGCCACCTCGGCCTAGCGCGTCGGCCTCTGTGCTCAACATCAGCCGCCCCCTTGTTTGTCAGGATGGGCTGATAGCCGACAGCATCTGAGCCAGTGCATCTCCCGTGCCACTGACAGCGCCCGCGTGGATGGTCAAGCCTACCTAGCTGAACCTTCCGCGATCGTCTGCGGCCATCGACGCGAGTGAGCCTGAGGGAGACGTGCGCGACAACAGCATTTCGCTCTAGTGCTCGAGTTTTTCGCGGCTTACCAACGATCACGAGGATGGCTATCGCCACACTACGTATTGACAGCTGAACCGCCCCCGGTTCGTTGGACAGTTTCCATGACTATCATGCCGCGTCCTCTAAGGTCGCCGCCGCATAGGCCTCTCGTGGCGTCCGATGCCCGAGACGTTCGATGAGCCACTCGGTGTTGTAGGCCTCGGTGAAGGTGCCAACCGCCTGTCGCAGGTGGTCGAGGTCCTCGTAGAGCTCGGCCCACAGGCACTGCTCCTTCAGGGTCCGGATGAATCGCTCGGCCACCCCGTTGCACTCGGGTTCACCGACGTAGGCCGCGTCATCTTGGATCCCCAACCAGGCGAGCGAACCCAAGAAGTGGTGTGACCGGTATTGGCTGCCCCAGTCGTGTCGGAGTTTGATCCCCCGGGCGACGTCGGGGCCGAGTCGACCGAAGCGGTCGATGACGGCGTCGTAGATGGGCTGGAGGGCGGCGAAGCGGTTGCCCACTTTGGCCACGTGGCACCACGCCTCGTCGGTGTGGTGGTCGACGTTCACGAACACCCACACCCAGCCGTCGTTTCTGGTCCAGGCCATGGTGGCGTCGGTGCCCCAGCGCAGGTTGGGGGCGTCGGTGGTGATTTGTCCGTCGTGAGGCCGGGGAGCCCGGCGGCGACGAGCCCGCTGGGGAGCGAGCAGGCTGGCGGTGCGCATCAGGCGCAACACTCGGTTCTTGCCCACGAAGAGGCCGTGCTTTCGCCGCAGGTGGGCCCGGACCTTGCGGTGGCCTTCGCCGGCGAAGGGGCTGTCCACGATCACCCGGCCGATGAGCTCGAGGAGCTCGTCGTCGGAGATCTCGGTCTTGGGGCCTGGACGGATGCCGAGCTCGGCGCCCCTAAAACGACGGTAATAGATCGTCGATCGGGGGGCGCCGGTCACCCGGCAGACGGTGGCGAGAGGGATCTGCATCTCGGTGCTCACCTCGGCCGCTTCTGCGGCGGCATCTGAAGCCCCCTTTTTTCGGCCACCTTCTTCCAGATCTCGTTCTCGAGGGTGAGCTCGCCGATCTTGCGTTCGGCCTCTCGGAGCCGGCGGTCCTCTTGGGTGCCGGCGTGCTTGCCCTTCAGGCTCTCCTTGCCGGCCTCCAAGAACTCGTCTCGCCAGGCCGCGATCCGGTGAGCTTCCACCCCGAGCTGGCGGGAGAGCTCCTCAAGCTTCTCGCCTCGGAGCAGTCGCAGGACCACGTCCATCTTCTTGGATGCTGACCACCTCGGGTTGGAGCGGAAGTCGCTGGTTCCATCGTTGTCCACTGTCATAAGTACCATCTTGGCCCTCCTCTATTCGGTGTCCAACGATCCCGGGTGCGCGAGACAGCATACGTATTGACAGCAATCGAAGGCCGAATAGAGGATCAGACCGCGATCACGCTCGTGGTCTCACGGTCGCCCGGGCGTACTTGTGCTCCCAGGGGATTCGCCACCTTGCATTGCCTGGTGAAGCCCCGAGGCGCCACCAAACGTTATTGCGATGACAGCGTTCCGCCAGTACCGAGACCGCCGTGCTGTAGGTGCGGAACCCTGATCGGCTCTTGGTGGCGGATATCTCCCGTGTGAATGTCACTGCCCTATGGCATGATGACGACGGTCAATGCGCGTGCGACGTCCCACGCCGAAACGTGATGATCTCAACTTACCAACAAGGAGGCCTGAAACAATGTACTTGACATACGAAGCGCTACGTGACGCAGTGGCGGGTGGGGCTGTCGCGCTGCGAATGCGGACTGAGCTGGCTCCGGCTGGTGGGCCTGACGACAAGTTCTTTCCACCGACCTACGGGGTCAAGGACCAGGCCCCGACGAAGTACGCGGTGGAGACGAGGACGGTTGACGGTCGTCAGGTGACCGACGTTGTTGTCGATTCCGTCGCCTCGCAGGCCAACCGCCTTGAACAGGCGCTTCGAGCGGGATGGGAGGCTGGAGAGCTCACGTTCCCCAATGCGTACGTGGACTTCACCGTGGATCCCGAGCTGGTTGATCTGGGACAAGTCTCGGCTTTAGACGCCCCTCATCGTATCGCCGATGCCATCTTCCGGGACAGCCTCCTCGACGGCACGCTGTTCCGTCTGAGCGATGCCGGCAGGGCAGTTACCGAAGCCAGACCGCTGGCGGCGACGGGGATGTTCGTGCACTCTCCGACGTCCCTCTTGTTCGGTGTCTGGGACTCGACTGGGCCGAAAGGCGGTCTCGGAGCAAAGTTTCAGCGGGCAATCAGCTCGGAGATCATGGCGTTCGATGTGACGCTCGGGGTGAAGACTGCGAGCCGCATTGACCCGCTCGCAATCGAGCGCTCGGCGGCAAAGATCTACGAGGCTGCAGAGCACGACGAGGCGTGGGTAATCGACGAGGCAAAGGCGAAGACTGATGATAAGGGCAAGCACGTTCTCTACGGCAAGACGAGCGACAAGGGGCGACCATCGCAGATCAATCACGGTAACGTGACGCCTTCGATTGACACCCGTGCTGGTGGCATTAGGGCCTCGCGTATCGAGCAGGTCGCAGTCATGTCTCTTGCCGCCCTGCGTCGGCTGCGCTTCCCGGTTGACCACTCGGGAGCGCCGTTGCAGGGAGATGTGCGCAACCAAGCTGAGATATCGGCGCGAGCAGCGATTGCTGCGCTCGGTGTGGCCGCGCTCGCTTACAGCTACGAGATGGACTTCGATCTGCGCTCGCGCTGCCTGCTCGTCCCGAAGCGTGCGCCGCGCATGGAACTTCTCAATCGTGACGGGAGCGATCCGATCGAGGTGACTTCGGACCGTCACGGCGCCGCGCGATTGCTCGAAGACGCCGCGCGTAGTACGGCAGAAGCCGGTCTTCCCTGGTCATCCGGGAGCTTGAGACTTGTGCCATCACCTAAGCTGATTGATCTGATCAAGCGCTCGCGCGACCCGATCATTGCGGAAGAGACAGGCGCAGACTGATGGGCTTCGGCATTCGCGCTGAGCTCCTTTGTGGTCGTTACACGGCATCGGCGTTCAACGATCGCCAGAGCTTCGAATGGCCGCCGCACTGGGCTCGTGTGTACTATGCGCTGGTCGACGCGTGGGGGGCTGACGGGTCGCGCGAAGGTGGACGTGCCGCGCTCGAGTGGTTGGAGCTTCTCGGTAACCCGGAGATCTTCGCCACGGAGTCGGTGTCGTATCGTAGCCCGGTAATCCACTTCGTCCCGGTGAACGACGTAGACCTCACCAGCCCGCAGAAGTACCAACGTCTTTACGAGCGCATCGGCAATGCGTTAGCGCAGGGTTTGGCTGGGGCGGCTGTCGTTCGCAAGGAGCGTGACGTCAACTCGATGGTCCAGAGTAGGGGCCCGATGTCGATGTCAGACGTGGATAAGGCCGGTCAAATGTTTGCCGAGTCGAGAGGTCGGCAGGCGCGTTACTACCCGACAGTTCGGCCCGCTGACCCTGTCGTCGTTTACTGGTGGGAAGGGGCAGCTGATCCGGACGACCGGGACGTGCTCGACTCGCTCCTGTCCCAGGTCGTGCG
>JAJYWA010000058.1 GCA_021791755.1 Actinomycetes bacterium
GCTACCTCGTCGACAAGGCGACGAGCACGCTCGCTGTGAAGGAAGACGAGGCGACGCTCGTCCCGTACGTCTTCGGGCTCTACGTGAAAGATCGGCTCGGTGCCAACGCCATCGCGGCTCGGCTGAACGAAGAGGGCTACCGGACGAGAAACGGCCGACCCTGGAGCCACATGTCCGTCCTCACCGTCCTGCGCAACCGGGCGTACCTGGGCGAGGTTCTCTTCCGGGGCTCGTACCACGCCTCGGCGCACACCCCCCTGATCGACACCGCCACCTTCGCCGCCGCCCACGACCTGCTCGCCGAGCACGGTGACGACAAGGCCGCATGCCGCTCCAACTCCTACGACTACATCTTGAGCAGGCTGCTCGTGTGCACCATGTGCGGCAAGCGCTACGTCGGCGCAGCCGCCCACGGCCGCAACGGCCGCAACGGCCGCTACGAGTACTACGTCTGCTTCTCCCGGCAGCGGTACGGCAAGATCGGATGCACGGCCGACCGCCTCCCAGCAAGAGAGCTCGAGGAATCGATCCTCGCCGCCATCGGCTCGCTGTACGCCGACGCCGCCTTCGTTGACCGCGCGTTTGCACAGGCTGTCGAGCGCGTCCACGCAGCGACCAACACCCTCCAGGAGGAGTCCACCAGGATCGACGCCGAGCTGAAGAAGACCGAAGCCGCCATCGACCGCTACCTCGCTGCCTTCGAGGACGGGACGATGTCCCCGGCACAGTGCGGCCCTCGACTGGAGCACCTCTCCCATCGCCTCCGCCAGCTACAAGCCCGGCGCGACGAGATCGCCGACATCGAGGAGCACCAGCCCCACGGTCCTGACCGGGAGCAGATCACCGCCCTGCGGGAACAGCTCGACGCCGCCCTGACCCGTGGCGAGACCGCCACCGTCAAGTCGGTGCTGCGCGAACTGATCGCCTCGGTCGACGTGCACGACGGCCGCCTCGTCCAGCCCCGTTTCCGGGTACCGGGCGCGGTTCGAACACGCTCAAGACTGGCAGCCCCAACGGGATTCGAACCCGTGTCTCCACCTTGAGAGGGTGGTGTCCTTGGCCACTAGACGATGGGGCCAGGTGGCGTAGGCGAGTCTAGCCGAACGCGTTTCGAGTCCTCCCACTCCCACTCCATCCAGCGCCCGCGGCGCCCAATCCATCCAACCGCGGGGTGCTTGCTTCATGGGCCCCCGGCGTGGACCCCCGGCATCCAGCCCCCGGGCGGCCGGCCGGCATCCAGCCCCCGGCATGGGCCCAGCCGTCGCGGCTGTTACAGAATCTCCACGCCAGCCGCTGCGAGATCGCCCAAGACCCGGTGATCATCGCCTTCGTGGAGCTCGACCGGCCTAGACGCCGCGAGAGGAAGTGCAACTCGATAGCCGAGCCGCCGAGCGTCTGCCGCGGTGGCAGCCACGCAAACATCCCTCGCTAGGCCAGTCACCACCAATCGCTCGATGCCCTGATTGCGGAGCAGTTCGTCCAGCTCCGTAGAGGTCTCCTCGCCGCTGGCCGGGTCGCGGGCGCTGAAACCTGAGTAGCCGTCCTCGCCGTTCACGCCCTTGCGCACGATCGGACCGCGCACCACGAGGCCGGGATGGAGCTCGGCCCCCCAACTCCCCGCGACACAGTGAGCAGGCCACGGACCGCCTCCGGATGCGAAATGCGGCGTATCGGCGGGATGCCAGTCCTGGGTGTAGACGATCGTGGCGCCCGCCTCGAGCGCTCGTTCTACGAGCAGGTTCACCACTTCCACCACCTCTTCGCCTCCAGGAACATACAGCGTGCCAGCGGGATCAGCGAAGTCGTTCTGGACGTCTATCACCACAAGCGCGCTCGCACTGTCCAGGGTGATGTCGTCCAATGGCGATCGAAGGCCTTGATGTTCGCGCCGCTCCGAGTTGTGCCGCTCTAGATCGGTGCGTGCAGCAAGATCGCGGATGGCTTGAGAGACCCGGACCGGCGGAGCCACCGGCCGGCGCAAGTCCAGTATCTCAGCAGGCATCCTCGGCCAATGTTCCTCGAACTTCTCTCTCGCCTCGCCGAGATCCCTGCGCCCCGCCGCGGTGCGAGAGCCATTCGTCATCACCAGCTCGAGCAGAGGCTCATGGCTGTCGGAAGGCGGCGGCTCGCCTGCGAGCGCAAGCACGTCACAGAACGCGTGCGCTCCCTGTGCGCCCTGTCCTGCGCCGGCGCCCTGTCCTGCCTGTGCGCCCGCTTGCCCCTCTTCTCCCGCTTGCCCCTCTCCCCTGGCTGTCCAGCCCCGTTCCCTCCAGACCTGCTTCGCGCCCGGCAAAGTCTCCTTGCCCACTGCGGTCTTCCTGGCAGGCCGCTCACCCACCGCCACCAGCTTGTAAACGGTGTCGAGGGGCGCAGTAGCACCGAGGGCTGCACCTACGCCGAACGCGTCGATAGGCGCCTGCCTCACGCGTACGAGATGGTCGATACGGTGCTCGTCAAGTCCGCCGGTCGCGATGATCGACACGCCTCGGAAACCCTCTGCGTCCAACCGCTGGCGAGCCAGCGCCGCCAGTGCGGCCAGGTCCCCCGAGTCGAGCCGGACGCCATGGAGACGATGTCCCTTCTCACCGAGAGAGCGGGCCACCTCTATCGCACGTTCGATACCCTGCACGCTGTCGTAGGTGTCCACGAGCAGCACCGCAGAGCCAGGGAACGCCTCTGCATAGGAGCGGAACGCCTCCTCCTCGTGACGATGGGCCTGGACGAAGGAGTGGGCCATCGTCCCGCTCGGCGCCATGCCGAACCGAACGGCGGCAGCCACGTTGCTGGTCGAGTCGATCCCGACTAGCCGGCAGCAACGGGCGACCTGAATGGCTGCATCGATCCCCGGCGTTCGCCGTAGCGAGAACTCCATGAGAGCACGCCCTCGAGCCGCGTACCGCAGCCGTGCAGCACGGCTGGCCAGGGCGCTCGCCATCCCGAGACGGTTGAGAATGAAGGACTCCGCAAGCTGGGCTTCTGCAAGTGGAGCGTCCACTTCGAGCAATGGTTCTCCCGGGAACACGATGGCGCCCTCCGGTACGGCCCGCACCGATCCGCTGAAACGCATTCCCGACAGCCAGTCGAGGAAAGCTGGGTCGAACAGTTCCAAGCTCACGAGCGATTCGAGGCTCTCGTCATCAAATCTCAGCTCCTCGAGCCATCCGAGCGCATCATCGAGGCCCGCGGCCACCAGGTAGCCGAACCCCTCGGGCAACGACCGCACGAACGCACTGAAGGTCGCCGGTTCATCAGCCATGCCATGGCGATGATAAACATCCGCCATGGTCAGCTCGTACAGGTCCACGAGCAACGCTTGAGAAAGGCCCACACCAGCACTTTACGGCACAGACGCACATGACGGCGCCTCATTGCCTGAAGGGACGAGGCGAGCCGATGCCACGGGTCATCAGTGGCAGCCAACGCGCCAGGAGATCGAGCTCGACCCACACGCTTGTTTCTCCAGTACAGACTAGAGTTACTATCGGTGAGAAGGACACGATAAGGGTCTGCATGAAGTCCTGTCCCGTCCGCCCAGACCTCTACGCGAGGAGGACCATATAGTGACAATGACAGAGACCGACGCCTTCGAGGCGATGCTGGCGCACCATCGCAACCTCGAAAAGCAAGTGGGAGAGCGAGCGGCCGCCGTGGCTGGCGCCACCGCGAGCGCGAGCGGGACACGAGGCCCCGGAGGCTCCTATCCGTTGGCAGTCGCAGACCTGGTCGCCCACTTCAACGAAGAGGTGCTCCCACACGCTACCGCAGAGGAGCAGTCAATCTACTTGGCCGCCATCGCCGTCCCTGCCCTGGAGAAGACCGTCGCCGAGCTGCTCCTCGAGCACGAGCAGCTGACCGCATCAGTCCAGGCTCTGGCTGCCGCAGAGGAGCCGACCGAAGTTGCAGCAATGGCATCCTCGATCGCCGCACTCTTCAGCGCCCACGTAGCCAAGGAGAACGATCTTGTGCTGGCACGGCTCCAAGCGGAGGAAACGATAAGCCTGACCGACCTGCTGGCCCAGATGCACGAGCTCACCGACACAGCCCGGACTCATCCCCCAGCTGACGGAGACGCCGCTGGCGCCCGCAATATCGCGCCCGTGAGCAGCGCCTCGACCGCCCCAGACCGCACAGTCGCGACCACATGACCGCAACGCCGGGCATCAGCTGGACGGCCCGACCATGAGCTCTGGCCGTACAAGCTCGTCGTAGCGCTCGGGCGTCAGGTAACCGAGCTCCAGAGCGGCCTCGCGAAGTGTCGTGCCGTCATGTAGAGCTTTGTGAGCGATCTCGGCTGCCTTGTCGTAGCCGATCTCTGGGCTGAGAGCGGTCACCAGCATGAGCGAGCGGCCGAGTAGCTCAGCAATCCGGTCCATGTTCACCTCCACGCCTTCTACCAGGTACCGGCGGAAGTGGTCGCAGCCATCGGATAGAAGGCGGATCGACTGGAGCAGGTCGTAGATCGCAACCGGGCGGAAGACGTTCAGCTCGAAGTTACCCTGCGATCCAGCCATGCCGATGGTCACGTCGTTGCCGATGACCTGGCAGCAGATCATCGTCAACGCCTCGCACTGCGTAGGGTTCACCTTGCCCGGCATGATCGACGATCCAGGCTCGTTTGCCGGCAGCACGAGCTCGCCGAGTCCTGACCGCGGCCCCGACCCGAGCCAACGTAGATCATTCGCGACTTTCATCAGCGCCACCGCAAGCACCCTCAAGGCGCCGCTGCAGCCCACAACGGGATCCATCGACGCAAGTGCGGCGAACTTGTTGGGAGCGGTCACGACCTTGAGGTCCTCCAGCTCAGCGATCTTCTCGGCGATCTCCCGGCCGAAGTCCGGTGGCGCATTGATGCCCGTCCCGACCGCGGTGCCGCCAGCCGCCAGCTCGCAGAGTCCCGGCAACGCTCTGGCGATCCCATCCAACGCGCCGTTCAGCTGCGCGATGTACCCCGACCACTCCTGCCCCAACGTGAGTGGAACCGCATCTTGAAGGTGAGTCCTGCCGATCTTCACCACATCGGCGAACGCCTCTGACTTCTCCGTCAGCGATGAGATGAGAGCCCGCACGGAAGGAACGAGTCGAGCCGTGATCTGCCTGAGAGCGGCGATGTGCATCGCCGTCGGAAAGGTGTCGTTCGATGACTGGGACATGTTGACGTGGTCGTTCGGATGGACCGGGTCCTTCGAGCCCAGCCTGCCGCCGGCCATCTCGATCGCCCTGTTTGCGATGACCTCGTTCACGTTCATGTTCGTCTGGGTACCTGAGCCGGTCTGCCAGACGTACAGCGGGAACTCCGAGTCCAAGCGTCCGGCGATCACCTCGTCCGCAGCTGCAACTATGAGATCGGCCTTCTCCTGGGGTAGACGACCGGCGCGCGCATTGACCAGCGCTGCAGCCTTCTTCAAGACCGCAAGAGCGTGGACCACCTCGATCGGCATGCGCTCATTTCCTATTGAGAAGTGCTCCAGGGAGCGCTGCGTCTGAGCTCCCCAGTACCGGTCGCAAGGGACCTCGATAGCCCCCATCGAGTCGGTCTCCTGGCGACTGGCCGTGCCAGTTCCGGACTTCTCCCGCTCCGACATCTCCCGCTCCTTAGTGGGGGTGCTCCCCATCGGGGTATCCTCCGTCATCTTCGCGCTCATGGTTCCTTCCGTTACAGCCGAGTGAGTGATAGTGAGCACTCACGCTGCACCACTTCTCGGGGTTCCTCTCCTGTTGCCAGGATTGGTTCTGGCCTCACTGGGGACGGCCTCTTGAGACTGCAAAGGTCTTACGTCCCCTCCTCCGGCCCCGGATGATCCGGCGTCAGAGCCAAGTCCCCCACAGCTTTCGGTGGGACTGCTGGGCATCGGGGCCGTGGCTCCAACTGAACCACAACTGGCGTTGTCCGGCCAGTCACGGAGGTTGTGCGCTGCGTTGATGTCCCGGTGGACCAACTCACCCGTGCGAGCACAGACGAGCTGTACGGCAAGCTTCTTCGGCTCAATCAGGCGACAGCCGCACCCGTGGTGGATCTTGGAGGAGGCGAACCAGCGGTCGGCGACCGTGAGCGTGGTTCCTCTCCACGCCATCTTGTAGGTGAGCTGGGGCCTGATCGCACCCAGCGCACCATCGGACACAGGCGGCCCCACCACCGGCAAGGTGATGTTCCGCCGGTCATCTGTGACCCGGATGGTCCCGGTCGAAAAGTGCACCCTGGCCTGGTATTTGTGGCGAGACTTAAACCTCGGGAAGCCAACCTTCTGGCCTTTGCGCTTGGCCGACCTCGACTCCGAGTAGTTCTTGAGAGCGGTGCACAGGTCAGCGATGCCGGTTGCGTATGCCTCCTTCGAATTCTCACCCCACCACGGGGCGATGACGGGCTTCTCGGCGTTGAAGCGCTTGCGTAGCGCGTAGAGGTTCCACGGCGCCGACTTATGGGATGGGTTGGCCTTCTTTGCGTCCATGTCGGCCTTCACCTGGGCCAGCGCCCAGTTGTAGGCGAAACGGCGGGCGCCGAAGTGCGAGCGGACCTTGATCGCGGCCTCGGAGGCCGTCGGCCATGTGACCTCGAAGGTGAAGCCACGGGCAATCCACCCGTCGGGGATGGCGAACGTCTCCTTGGGCGACCGCTTCTTAGCGGGCGCCGCCGGCTGGGCCGCTGCTCCGTCGAGCGCCGCCACCTCAGTCATCGCCACCACCTCCGACCGCGGCTCCGCTCGTCGCCACCTCGACAGCTTTGGCCGCCTGATGGGATGGCGAGCGGCGCCCGTCGAGGCGAGCGCACGGCGAAGTCATCAACTCGGTCATGTCCCGCACCAGGTTGTCGTCGACTTCTCCATCATCGACAACCACCATGCCGCGATCCCCGGCATCGAGGGCTCCGGCCACGTGCTCGGCCCCGAACCTCGCAAAGCGGTCCCGATGTTCGACGATGATCGCCGTCACCGTGGGGTTCCCAAGCCGCCCCAGGAAATTGCGCCGCTTGCCGTCGAGCGCAGAGCCGACCTCGGTCACCACCTGGTCGACCGAGCACCCGTTCGAGGTGGCCCAGGCGGTTGCTCTCGCCACCTGGGCGTCGAGGTCGGCCTTCTGGTCCGCCGAGGAGACACGGGCGTAGACGGCGGTCATCTCCTCAGGCTGTGGGCTGTCGCCGGAGAGGTCCCCAACCATGATGAGCCCACCCACCCGACGAGCAGGAGCCGGCGGCTTGCCTTGCCAGAACCAGCAGTAGGCGGCCTGTGTGTGGATGTTCTGGGCCTCAGCCCACTCAGCCAAGTTCATCACCGCTTAGCATAGATTGGGGGAGTATCGGCAGTTGAGAATCCCTCCGAGCGTCACCCTCGCAAGCCGGCTGGCTCCGTTCGCGACAAACTATCCAAATGACCTTACTTCTGGTACGTCATGCCCATGCGGGAAACCCAGAGCGCTGGAGGGGAGACGACCGCCTCCGTCCCCTTTCAAAGACGGGACAGGTGACCGCACGTGCTCTGGCCACCGTCCTTGCGCCGTACAACCCACGACGGATCGTGTCGAGCCCGTATGTGCGCTGCGTTCAGACCGTGGAGCCACTGGCCAGCGAGCTCGGAATCGACATCGAGACCGACGAGCGTCTTGGAGAAGGCGGCGCCGGGCTGGACGAAGAGCTCGTCGCGTCCCTCATCACGACCTCGGGCCGTCGCGACGCCGCCGTCTGTGTCACGCACGGCGACCTGATCGCCAACTTCATCATGGACCTCGAGGCGAGCGGGGTGCCACTCTCGCGGCACGAGCCACGATGGGAGAAGGGCTCTACCTGGGTGCTCAGCGCCGGCGAGCAGAGCCACATCGCAAAGGCAACCTACATCGCGCCGCCAATTATTGCGCCGCCAATTACATAGACGCTGTGGTCACGTCTGGCGGCTTGCGTTCCGGCATACGTTCGCAGCTCAACTCCGCAATGTGAGGCGCCTATCTCGTATACTTGTCGATGCAATATCTTGCATGAGGAGCACGGGCATGATGAGCACGATCGGCGCCATGAACACGAGAGACCGCAGCACGCGAGGTACGCTCGTGCGCAAGCTCGCCTCCAGAAGGCGGAACAGGCTCGCTATCGCTGCTGGGCTTTGCTGCGCGGTGATAGTGCTTGCGGGCTGCAGCGAAATAACGGCTGTCCTGCGAACCGACCAGGCATTGGCGCAAGCCGGCTACAACGACCCGCAGGTCAACATCTCGTCATCGTCAAGCACGGGGGACGTTATCAACGTCACCGTTGACGCGCTGTCTTCGCGCTCTTCTCCGATAGCGCCGGCGACGTCCGCATCGACGCCCTCAACAACCCCGCTCCCTTCCAGCGGCTCGGCGCCATCTGCAAGTTCACAGCCACTCCAGGTCGCATCCATCGTCTGGAACAACTACCCCTACAGGTTCTCAGAGCTGAACGTACAGCTGCGAGGCCTCGTCACCGCTTCGTGGAGCTTTGGCCAGCTCCGGGCCGTCCTCGGAGCACGGCCCACTGGCTTCAGCAAGCTCACCGCGGGTCAGGCGCTCGCCCACGGGGCCAAGGGCATCGCAGTCGCAGCGCTCGTCTTCCTCGTCATCGCGGCCGTCGTCGGCCTCGCGGTGATTGTCGGCATCGTGATCCTTATCGTCCATTTGGTCAATCGCTCACGCCAGCGGCGCCTCGCAGGACCCTACGGCCAGTACCCAGGCGCCCAGTACCCAAGCGCCCAGTACCCGGCGGGCGCCATGCCGACCTACCCCACTGCTCCCGGGTTCTCTGAAACGCAGGGATACCCTGGTTTTCCGAGATACCCCCAACCAGCCGGGCCGAACAGACCGCCTCCTCCGCCTCCTCCAGGGGCGCCACACCCACCTCCGCCGCCTCCCGGCCCACCACCGGCTCCAGCGCACCCGTCCGCTCCAGGATCAGCTCAACCTGGAACCTCCGGCCTGTTCGGCACGCCTGCGGGCTCGCCAGCGCCACCTCCTCCTCCGGCGCCTCCCAGCCAACCGCCTGCGTCTGACGACGAGAGACCCTGAGCGCGTCACTCCACGCGATTGCAACCGGAAGCCTGTTTCAGGCTACGATCCTTAGAGCAGTCAAGCTTGAGGCGGGAGCTTTCATGCCCGTAGCTCCTGAGCAAGAGAACCGACGACTCATTTTCGAGGTACCCAAGTGGCAAACACAAAAAGTCAGATGAAGCGCGATCGTCAGAACGAGCGCCGCCGCCTCCGCAACAAGGCTGTCCGATCCGAGATGAGGACTCGGGTGAAGAACGTACTATCGGCGGGAGAATCCGGAGAGGATGACGGCGGCGAAGCGCTTCGCATGGCTATCAAACGCATAGACAAAGCTGCAAGCAAGGGCGTGATTCACAAGAACCAGGCGAGCCGGCGCAAGTCCCGGCTCACACGCCGGCTAGCGGCGTCCGGGGACTAGCCCCGCCTCGAGGCGACCCGTGCCACGCCTCGCGCCCGGTTGCTGGACCCGGGCCGCGACCTCGACAAGCGGCTCAGCCTTGCAACCAGCACCTCGACCACCAACTCGGGATCGAGCGCAGTGGCGCCCCTCAGATCCAGATCGGCTCCAGCGAGCAGCAAGAACGCCTGTGCGATCCGAGCAGATCCAAGACGACGCCCTTGGGCCAGCACCTTGCCTGCGACAAATGAGCTCCTTACGCCGAGCACGGTAGCGGCCTGCTCGGCGGTGGCGACGTCAGCCCCATCCAAGCGCAGCATCCGCGAGAAATGAGTGTGCAGCACCGCCATGATCGCGAGTGGGTGCATGCCTCCGGCGCCCAGCATCCGTCGCAACGCTCCTATCGCCCGCGCGGTGTCACCAGCATCAATTGCATCTGTCAAGTCCCATGACGGGACGGATCCAGCAGTCGCCAGAAATGGTTCCAACTGCGCCAGAGTCACCCTCGACTTCTCGCCGTACGCTGCCGCCAGCGCACCCATCAGGCCGGTCAATCGCCCAAGGTCATCACCTAGATGGTCGCTCAGCCGGTCCGCGGCAGCGCGGTCGAGGTGAACAGGGGCACTGCGAAGACGCTCCGCGATCCACTGGGTTCTCGCGCGGCCGGCGCCAGGGTTGGCATCGACAATTCGCCCGATCTTCTTGACCGCGTTGGTGACCTTGACCGGTACAGCTCCCCCGGTCGCCACGATCACGAGCGTGGCGCCCGGCGCGGGATCCTTGAGGTAGGCCGCGACCTGCTCACCCTCGTGCGCTCCCATACGCCCAGCGTTCCTCAGCACGACGACGCGCGAGGCAGAGAGCATTGACTGGGTGCTGCAGGCGTCCACAACGCTGGCGACGTCCGCCTCGCCAGCAGCGTACTCCTCGACAACTAAGCTGGGGTTCTCTTCTCCCACAAGGCCCGCAACAAGATCGTGCGCCGCCTCGTTCACGAGGGACGGATCGTCCCCCTTCACGAGGTAGACAGGAAATTGCTCTGCCGCCTGCTGCGATGATCCTGCGGCCATCATGCCGTCAACACAGCCTCGATCGTATCTCGCACCCGCCTCGTACCGGCGACGTCATGAACACGCAGCAACCTGCAACCAAGCGATATCCCGAGCGCCGCGGCAGAAAGCGACGCCTCTCTTCGAGCCGCAAGATCGAGAGACAAGACGCCGCCGAGAAACGTCTTGTTCGACGCAGAGAGAAGGAGCGGGCACCCCAGCGATGAGAGGCGATCCGAGGCGCGCAGCAGCTCCAGAGACTGCTCGGGTGTCTTGCCCAAGTCAAGGCCGGCATCTACGACGATGCGATTGCTGGTGATACCTCTGGCCCTGGCCTCCTCGATCCGGTCGCGCAGGAAGCTCTCCACTTCGGACACCAGGTCATGATAGGTGGGCTCCGGGTCGGCTACCCTCGGCGCAAGGCGGATATGAGTCGCAACCACCGATGCGCCCGCCTCAACCGCGGCGTCCAGGTACTCCGGGTCTGCGAACCCGCTGATGTCATTGCCGAGAACGGCCCCCGCCGCGAACGCCTCCCGGGCGACTCGAGCGCTCCAAGTGTCGACCGAGACAGGGAGGTCGAAACGTGAACGCAGCGCCTCGACCGCGGGGACTACCCGATCGAGCTCCTCCTCGAGGCTGACCTCCGGCCCCGGCCCCGCCTTCACCCCGCCCACGTCGAGGATGTCCGCACCATCCTCGACGAGCTGTGCGGCCCTCACGATGAAGCGGTCCATCTCGAAGTGGCTTCCCTTGTCAAAGAAGGAGTCCGGCGTCCTGTTCAGGATGCCCATCACCAGCGCTCTGGTCTGGAGGTCGACCACCCGGTCGCCAAGTTGGACGGTGCAAGGCTCGAATGTGCGGGGCTGGGCTTTACGGGGCTCCCTGCCGCCACAGGCTGTCGCCGTCGATCCGGGGTCGTCCCGCAAGAGCAATATCAGTAGAGCCGGGCACTCAAGAGCTTACGATACCGCGATGATCTCGGGTCCTCTGGCCCCAAGATCTCCAGGATGTCAAGGAGCTCCTGACGCGAAGCATGATCCTCTTTCGCGTGCTCCAGCAACCCGTCCAGGCGATTCTCCATACCGTCAGACGAGAGCGCTCCGGGTCCGAGCCTTGCGAGTGCCGCGATTCGCCGCGTCGAAGGAGACTCCGGCAGACCCTCTATCAGCGTAAGCGCCTCGTCGGCCTTGCCCGCCTCGGCCACCAACTCGGCTAGCGCTAACTTCGCCCGCTCACTCGCCGGGTCGATCTCCAGCGCTTCTCGAAGAGATGCCTCATCTCCGGCGTCCAGAAGATCGTCAACCTCGCTGCGGGCAGCCGGCACGAGCTGCTCCACGAACTCGCGAACCGAGCTCTCTGGCAGCGCGCCAACGAAGCTGTTGACAACCTGCTTGTTCTTCAGGGCGAACACCGCCGGGATCGACTGCACCTTGAACGCCGCGCTCACCTGGGGGTTCTCGTCCACGTTAACCTTGGCGAGAGCTACTGCCCCATCCATCGACCCCACCACCCGCTCGATGATAGGACCGAGGGTCCTGCATGGCCCGCACCATGGAGCCCAGAGGTCCACCACGACGGGTACCTTCTCGGAACGCTCGAGGACCTCTACTGCAAAGGTGGCATCTGTGACATCAACCATCAACACTTGACCTTAGTCGCCAAGAGGTTCTCGACCATCCACCATGACGACGCTAACGTCGCCATGTGCGCCGGGCGCAACCTGCACGCTGTGCGGGGTGACGGTGTGCGGGGTGACGGTGTGCGGGCTGACGGTGTGCGGGCTGACAGCCTGAAGCGGCAAGATTGCTATCAGCCACACGACCTGTGGCGATGATCGCCAATGATGGGCCACGATGTAGGCGCACCCACGATGAAAGGAGCGTTGCAACGCCAATGGCAAGAGTCCTAGTCACTGAAGAGCTGGCCGAGACGGGGCTGGATGTGTTGAGAGCCGCTGGAAATGACGTCGATGTGCGGCTCGGCCTAAGTCCCGCAGAGCTGCTCGACGTCGTGGCCGGTGCTCACGCTCTCATCATTCGCTCTGCAACCACAGTCACCTCCGACGTTCTCTCACGAGGAAAGGACCTCGTAGTCGTAGGCCGGGCAGGAATAGGCCTGGACAATGTAGACGTAGCCGCGGCAACCAAACAGGGTGTGATGGTCGTCAACGCTCCCCAGTCGAACATCCTCTCGGCGGCAGAGCATGCCATGGCGCTCATGCTCGCTCAAGCGCGAAACGTGCCTCAGTCCTACGCTGCGATCCGCGCCGGCAAGTGGGAGCGGTCTCGCTGGCAGGGCGTCGAGCTGCACGGCAAGGTCCTCGGGATCATCGGGCTGGGAAGGGTAGGCGCCCTGGTGGCCCAGCGCGCCCTCTCTTTTGGTATGCGGCTTGTGGCGTACGACCCTTACGTGTCGCCTGACCGCGCTCGCCAGATGAACGTCACCATGCTCAGCCTCGACGAGCTCGTAGCCACAGCTGACTTCGTCACGATCCACCTCCCGAAGACGGCCGAGACGATGGGACTGATCGACCGAGATCTTCTCCGCAAGGCGAAACCCGGAATCCGAATCGTGAACACGGCCAGAGGCGGCATCATCGACGAGGAGGCGCTTGCCGAGGCGATCCGCGATGGAACAGTCGGCGGCGCAGGGCTCGATGTCTTCACGCACGAGCCGTGCGTGTCGTCACCGCTCTTCGAGCTCGACTCGGTGGTCGCGACCCCACACCTCGGGGCCAGCACCGTCGAGGCCCAGGACAAAGCGGGCGTCACGATAGCCGAGCAGGTCAACTTGGCGCTCGCAGGCGAGTTCGTTCCCTTTGCCGTCAACGTGAGCGCTGCAGCCGCCTCCGAGACCATCAAGCCGTTCCTCCCCCTCGCCGAGCACCTCGGAAGGATCTTCGCCTGCCTGCACGAAGGGCTGCCTGAGCGGCTGGAGATCACCTACGAGGGAGGTCTGTCCGGGTATGACACTGGGATCCTCACGCTCTCGGCAGTCAAGGGCATCCTCGGCGGCGTGAGCGAAGAGCCCGTGACCTACGTGAATGCGCCCCAGCTCGCCCAGGAGCACGGCCTGGAGATCACCGAGGCATCAACCTCCACAACGAGGGACTTCGTCAACCTGATGGTGCTTCGCTCTCAAGGCCATGCCGTGGCCGGAACCCTAACCGGAGCGAGGGGCGAGGAGCGCCTCGTGATGATGGACGATCACCCGATCGAAGTCCCACCTGCACGTCACATGCTCGTCGTCCGCAACGACGATCGCCCGGGGATGATCGGCACGGTGGGCACGGTGCTCGGAGCGGCGCGGATAAGCATCTCCAGCATGGCGGTTGGACCATCGACAGGGCTCGGCAGGGACCACACCGCTTTGATGGTGCTGTCCACTGACAGAGGTGTCGAGAAGGGAACATTGACAGAGCTGAGGAACGCGCCGGGAATACACGAAGCACACGCGATCACTGCAATGGCCTGATCCGGGATCGCTCAGCAGCCTCGGCGCCAAGATGTCGAGAGACCGCGGTCATGATCATCACCGGATCTCTTCCCTCGTCATTGATCTGTGGGTCTTCACTCGTCACTCACTGGCCCATGGTGGGTACCCTGGCGTCCACCCAGATCGGGGAGCCTTGCTCGCATTACAGGTACGTGTTCCGGTTGTCTCTACGTACTCGTGTCTTATCAGCAGGCGACCCTCGCGCGCGAGCACCTTCGAGCCCACCCCAGAGCGTTCGTACCAGCAGTCGTTGCCAGAACCGCGTGATGCGACGACCATCTCTTGGCACCTGCTCCCGTCAGCGCACAGATCAAGAGAGGCAACCATGGCCAGTCGTTCGACGGGCTGGTTCGGCTTTGCTGGATTGTACTTGTAGTAGACCGGCTTCGTGGCTTTGCGCACAGCGCCCCTGCTAAGGATGAGATGATTGACGGGCACGAAGGGCAATACGGGCTGGCCAGGTGGAAGCAGCCAGAAGGGCGCCGTCTCGATGTGTTGCGCCACGACTTTGTCGGTTACTCCCCTAAACGACACACCAGCTTGCCCTCCTGCGAGGGTATAGGCCGTCATCCCGATCGTGGCGTCGGTCTCTTGAGCGTAATCGTCAGAGGTTATGTGTGGAGATAATGGAAGGTTGCTAGTTCCGAAGAACGCTCCCCCTGCCACGAAGCCAATGAGGGCAAGTAGGAAACCTGCCTCGGCTAGGAGGCGTACTCTAGCGCCCCTTGGCTTGGCCACGAAGCGCTCGCTCCCGTCTTTTCTCTTTCGCATCCCTCCCGTGGCCTCCTAGCACCTCTCGCCTGACGGCACAACGGTACCTGCCAGGTCCCTTGCTTTTCCAGCATCAGACCCTGCGCCTTCAATCGCTGCCCGGCTGGTGGAACTGACCGCGCCCCCTGCTCAGCTCGCAGCCATGCCGACGATCGGCGCGTTCAGGCGCCTTCCTCCCATGGAGCCGTAAAAGGGCGCGTGGAAGCTGAAGATGCCGCCGTCAGAGGCTACGAACCAGTAGCCCCCTGTGGCCGGATCGGCTGCCATGCCGACTATCGGCTTGTTGAGCCGCCTTCCTCCCATGGAGCCGTAGAAGGGAGCGTGGAAACTGAATATGCCGCCATCTGAGGCTACGAACCAGTAGCCCCCTGTTGCCAGATCGGCTGCCATGCCTACTATTCCCGCGTTCAAGTGCTTCCCTCCCATCGAGCCGTAGAACTTCGCGTCCCCGCAGCTGAAGATACCGCCGTCAGAGGCTACGAACCAGTAGCCCTTTCCGT
>JAJYWA010000059.1 GCA_021791755.1 Actinomycetes bacterium
CGCAAGGCCAGAGGGCAACCGCACCAGCGGCACAAGACCCGAACGGGTGAGCGAGTACCCCCGGTGGGACGTGTGGCCCAAGACCGTTCGGGGCCATCCGCAAGGCGGGACTCAGTTCCGCTGAGTGCCTAGGAACGGTCATGGCGCAGATCACGCGAGCTCGTTGCCGGCAACAGATGAGTGCTTAGATGACGTGGTAGTGAGGTGCTCGCCGCCGCCCTGTCGCGGTCATGAGTGAGCGCCGGCGATTGCCTTCGGGGCCGTGGTGGCGCCTGTGATCGCGTCGAGCGTGCTCAAGAGCTTGTGATCGGTTTCTTCGAGCTCCGTGAGTGGATCCGAGCCCGCCACGATCCCAGCGCCCGTCGCGACCCTGGCGGCGTTGCCAGCCAGAGTTGCGCCCCGTATGCCGAGCATCCACACACCATTGCCTTTCGAGTCCATCCAGCCAACTGGACCCGCATAGCGGCCTCGATCGAAACCTTCCAACGCGCTGATGAACCTGAGAGCTGTTGTCCGTGGCGTGCCGGCGACGGCCGGCGTTGGGTGAACACGAGCCAGCAGCTCGAGACTGCTCGGCAGCGCGACGTAGCCTGACCGGCCGCGCCGTTGCTCCAGCAGCCCGCTTACATGCGTACCGAGGTGTGAAACAGCGTGGAGATGGACGATATCAGGCGTTGCCGGCACGTCGACGTCTTTGCAGAGCGGTGAAAGGGCCGCCGCGACGGCATCCACCACGAACCTGTGCTCAGCGAGATCCTTTGGCGGTAGTCGCAGTGCATTGCCTGCTTGCTCAGCGGCGCCGTCACGGGTATGGCTGCCAGCAGAAGCGGTCTCTCGCGTCGCACAACGAGCGAGCGCGCTGGTGGAGGGGGGGAGTGTACCAGCAAGGGGACGGGAGGCCACGTGGGCCCCGAATCGGGATATCAGCAGCTCTGGGCTGGCGCCGACGAATCCGTCGATAGCGAACACGGTGGAGTGCAGTTCGAGCGCCGATAGCCGGGTGGCGATAGAGCGTGGCGAAAGACGCCGGTCAGCGGTGACGATTACCTCGCGTGCGAGAACGACCTTTTCTAGCTTGTCCAGCGCTGAGGCAGCCTCGAGGTTCGCCAGGTTGACACCGGCGCGCGTGATGCGTTCGCGGATGGCCGCTAGCTCGACCTCGTCGATCCGGTGGCTGGAGGGGTGTCGGCCCGGGTCCGACGATGTGGCAAGCGACGCCTTCGAGCCGAGGGGAGTTGGAGCCGCAGGACCGATGATCGCTATCGCAAAGCTGACGATGTCTACGAAGCGATCGCGTGCCAGGACGTCGGCAACGCTGAACGTTGCCTTCGATCCAGAGCTGGAAGGTTCATGGAACCGCGCGCTCCCCAGCATGACCCCCAAGTGGTGCTCGAGGAGGGCTTGGTGGTCAGAGGAGTTTCCAGTCACTATCGCGACGGCTTGGAACTTACGGGCGGGTGCGCTGCTGCTGGCCAGGTCCCGTCTGGAACCCTGCCGGAAACCGTCGACGTCATGCGACCGATAGGCGTTGGTCTTGGGCACTGCTATGAGGACCTGTGGTAGCACCAGCTGGGCCTCGGCTGATCGGTCGAATGGCATCGCGGCCATGACCACGGGCGGTGCGGGGAACAGGTCGCCTGGGCCACGTCCTGGTGTGCTCCCGAGCAGTGACGAGGTACGAACCGGTATCGCCCGGAGCACGGCCACGATGTCCTCGATCGCGTGCAGATCGTCGAGTCCAGAACGAAGCCGGAAAGCGTGCGCTATGCCCCTCGCGAGCAGCGTGAAGTCGCTGCCAGCGAAGAGAAAGGAGTCGTCGGTGCAGATTTCTAGCAGGTTCTGCGGCACCGCGTGCGTGACGTCAATCACGCTCACGCTGAGCTCAGCAGGGAGATCTGCCAGTGATGGCAGGCTTGCGGAGATCATTGTTGTGGCGGACCCCCGCCATTGCTGTCGACACTCCGGCGTGCCGTGAAAAGCTGGACGACGCCTCCGGTCATCTGGCGGCGCTCAGGCATTTCGAAGCCGGCTGTTTCAAGGATGCGCAGCAGATCGCGCGGCGGCGGCAGATACGCGACCGATCGTGGCAGGTACCTATACGCACTGCGGTCCGAGAGTAGCGCACCTAGCGTCGGTACGATCCGGTTGAAGTAGACGCCGTGGCCAGCGCGGAGCAGGGCGTTGTGCGGGACGGAGACCTCGAGAAGGCCGATGCGGCCGCCGGGGCGCAGGACCCGAGCAGCCTCAGCTAGTGAGGCGGCAAGATCGCCGAGGTTTCGCAGCGCGAACGCGGAGGCGACCGCGTCGACTGACCCTGTCGCGACGGGCAGTTCGGCTGCGTCCGCTTGCATCATCCGCCGCCCAGGGCCGTCCGCCGCCCCAGCGCGATGGGCTTGGTGGCGGCTCGAAATCAGCATCCCCCAGGAGATGTCAGCAGCTACAGCTAGATACCCACGCCGTTCGAGCTCACGCGCGACGTCACCGGTGCCGGAGCCGATGTCAAGCACTGTCGCCCCGGGTTCGAGTCCCAATGACCGTACGAGGCTGCGGCGCCAGCGGCGGTCGAAGCCGAATGTCATTATCGTGTTCACGAGCTCGTACCGGCTCGCAATCTGGTCGAACATCGCCCTTACCATGCGCTGTTTCTCTACGCCGGACGGGAGCGGTCCGGAATCATCGAACGCTGCGGTCAGATCGTGTCCGGAGTGCTCCGGCGTACGAGAATCGCTAGGCGCACCTGGGGCCTGACAGTCGCTCTGGTCGCGTGCAGGCATACCGACACCCGGGCGGTTCGCAGTCACTTGAACCAGATGCGCTTGTACTCGCGGCTCTGGGGGTGCACTAGCAGTGCGAACAGTGCGACGGTGAAGGCCATGTTCAAGAGTGAATCCAAGGAAGAAGGACCTGTGGTGACGAAGTTGGCCAGAACCAGCAGGAGGCTGATCGAACTGAGGACCACAGCCGCGATGTAGGCCCACTTGCGGTTGTTGGCAATCCCGAAGGCCGGCACGCCGTTCGCAACGGTCACGAGAGCGTAGAGGAGCGCCACGCTGCCGAATGCACCGGCGGCGCCGAGCAAGAGGAGCATGAGAAGCGTCAGGCCTGCGTTTACGTATAGCAAAATGACGGCTATCTGGAGCGTTTGAGGCTGGGTCCGATCAAACCACTGTCTCGGTTCATGCCCGTGCGGAGAGTAGGGGTACATTCCTCTATTCTGCCAGGCCGGCTTGCATGCGTGACAGCGCGGCCTGACCCTGTCCGATCCCGCATCCATCTGGCATCGATCTGGGGCAGAGTCACGAGGACCGTTCAGCAGGTAGTACCGCGACGGCATCTTCGACTTGCTGGCTTGTGCCATGGCAAGGCTCCATATCGCGGCGTTCAGACGCGATCCATTGCGCTGCGGTCAATATAGTGGACGTGTGCCGGGATGGGCGTCTTGATCGAGGTCGACTGGCTTGTGGTCGGAGCCGGGTTGAGCGGCGCGACGTTCGCCGAGCGTGCGGCTAACGTCGCGGGCGCGCGGGTGCTCGTGGTCGAGCGTCGTGAGCACATTGGTGGGAACGCGTTCGACGCCAATGACGAGTATGGCGTTCGGATCCATCGGTTTGGGGCCCACATCTTCCATACGTCGTCGGTAAAGGTGTGGGACTACCTCTCTCGCTTTACTGCATGGCTTCCGTACGTTCACAGAGTCGTAGCGGAGGTCGACGGTGTGAGCCTGCCGGTGCCCGTCAACCTGACCACCGTTCTCGCTCTCGTGCCCGGCAATGCGGGAGAGCGTCTGCGAGAACGGCTGATCAAAGCGCACGGAGCCGGTTCCAGCGTGTCAGTGCTCACGCTGATCGAGCACCCGGACCCGGATCTGCGTGCACTTGGCGAGCTCGTGTACGAGAAGATCTTCCTCGGGTACACGATGAAGCAGTGGGGGAGAAGGCCCGAGGAGATCGACCGTTCAATAACGGGACGTGTGCCTATCATCGTCTCTCATGACGACAGGTACTTCAACGACCAGTTTCAGGGAATCCCCGCAGATGGCTACACCGCGATGGTGGACCGGATGCTTCGGCATCCCAATGTGGCCATCGAGACGGGCGTCGACTACCGCGAGATCGTTGATCAAGTCAAGTTCCGGCGAATGCTCTTTACGGGACAGGTCGATGAGCTGTTCGAGGGCAAGCACGGCTGGCTTCCTTACCGCAGCCTTCAGTTCGAGAACATTCGCATCCACGTCGATCGCGTCTTGCAAACAGCGGTGAAGAACTTTCCCGGCGCGGAGCCCTTCACCAGGATGATCGAGCACGCGCACTTTTCGCCGATGCGAAGGGCCTCGACGCTGATCACGGCAGAGTACCCGCAGCGTTACGTGAGGGGCATGAACGAGCCCTACTATCCACTCCTGGATCGCGAGAGCCGCCAGCTGTACAGGAAATATGCCGAAGAGGCACAGAGGATCGGGGATCGGGTCGTGCTCGCAGGCCGGCTGGGGAAGTATCGCTACCTTGACATGGACCAGGCGGTGGCTCATTCATTGGCTATTTTCGAAAACCACGTCCTACGATCAAGCAACTCGTATCCCAGCGCCAGGCTTAGGACGGGCCTCGATCTATGGGCCTAGATCTATGAAGGTGCTTCATGTGGGATGGGGTTATCCTCCCAATTGGATGGGGTGTGGTCCTGTCGTCTACTTGCATTCACTCGCATTGGCACAGGCGGCCGCCGGAGACACGAGCATCATTGCTTGCGCGAGTGATCGAGCGGTGACGGGCGCACCAGCATACACAACCGTATGTGAGGTGATCGCTGGCGTGTCGTATGTGCACATTCAGAACCGTCCAGTGCACATGCATGACTTCTGGGACCCGGATCGTGAGTGTGAAGACGCTCGGTGCAGCGAGGCGTTCGGTCGCGTAGTCCGTGACGTCTGCCCCGACGTAGTGCACATCCACAACCTGATTGGCTTATCGTTCGATGTGATCCGAGAAGCGAAGGCACACGGTTCTCGGGTAGTGATGTCCCTGCACAACTACTTTCCCCTTTGTAGTCGTGACGACCTCTTCTTTGCCAATGCCGAACGCTGCGAAGGACCGTCCGTTCGCTCATGCTCGAATTGCCTGGGTACCCTGGCTGGCGATCACCATTACCGCAAGCGCCATGAACATGCGATCAACGTGCTCAATTCCTGTGACGCCCTTCTCGCGGTCTCGCAGCGCGTAGCAGACATCTACGCCGAGCACGGGGTGCGTCGCGATCTGCTCAGCGTTGAGCACATCGCATCTGTCGCAGCCGAAGATCTCTGGCAACGCGTGGGTGAAGCACGAACCAGCCAAGCGGTGCGAACCAGCGGCGCGCCACAGGCGGCCCAGATCGATGGTGCGAAGCAACTCCACACCGTGTTCTACGGAAGCCTGACCCCTCGAAAAGGAGTTTTCGCCTTTCTGCAGGCTATCCGGGCCTTGTCACACCCAGAGCGCGTGCAAGCCCACGTATACGGAGGCCTGAGTCAACAGGTCGCGGACGCGATCAAGGTGATGCTTGCCAAGTTTCCGCCGTCAACTGCGGCGTGCCTTCACTTTCACGGCGCATTCAGCCAGAGTGATCTCCTCGATATCCTTGGACCTGCCGATCTCGCCGTGCTCCCGCCCCGATGGGAAGACAATGGTCCTCAGACTGTCCTCGAAGCGCTCGCCGCCGGCGTGCCGGTGCTTGCCACCCGGATCGGCGGGATCCCGGATTTTGTGGTGCACGGCGTGAACGGGCTTCTGGTCGAGGATGGCTGTCCGGACGAGATCGCAGCTCTGGTGGACGAGCTGTCTACGAGACCACAGCTGCTCGAGCAGCTCCGCAGCGGGATCACGCCACCTTTGAGCATGGATGATCACCGCCGGGCGCTCACGCGACACTACGATCGAAACAGTCTGCACTGACGGCTACGGATAGCGTTCACAGGATGGTTCTGCCGGCCAGGACGCAACGGCGCAATTGCTGTTTGTCAAAGCTGGCAGTCGACATCGGCTAGCGGGAGGTCGACATCGGCTAGATGATGAGCCGCGCCGCAGCGGTCTCGTGCATCACTGCCTTGCGGCGCACCGAGCGATCAGATCATCAGTGTGTCTACCGGGTATTGCGCTATTTGCTCGTCGGCGGTGACAATGCGCAGGCGAAGGTCCCGAGCCTGCGCAATCAAGAGCCGGTCGAAGGGATCTCGATGAAGCGGCGGCAGATCGGCGACGGCCAAAGCGTGCGTATGCTGCACCGCTAGCGGCTCTGCTCCGATCGTCCGCATACGATCCGGAACGTATCGCTTGGGATCATCAGGCAGGTTCAGCCTTCCGAGCTGGGCCTTGATGGCGATCTCCCAAGAGCTTGCAGCAGAGAGGAGCAGTTGATTGCCCGGGTCCTGGAGTGAGGCGATCCTGTCCCCGAGCCGCTCTGGTTCGGCCAGCAGCCACAGGAAGACGTGGGTGTCGAGCAGTAGCCGCACCTTCAGCGGTCGAAGCTGTCCAGGATATCGTCATCGAACGGTGCGTCGAAGTCGTCACGGATGACCAAGCGGCCGCGATCGATACCGAAGTCCCGAGGAGTCCCCCCATCTGGTCGGACGAGGCGAGCGGCCGGTTGTCCACGGCGGGTGATGACGACATCCTGCCCCGCAGCGACATCGTTCAACAGGCGCGACAGATGCGTCTTCGCTTCGTGGACGCCGATCGACTTAGTCACGGACTTAGTCTACAGCGGTCCAAGTGAACACGCCTCCCGCTGAACCGGACCACGCTTCCTGCTGAACCGGACCATTCGTGTCGCGATCGAAGCCAGGACTCCTGAAGCTGCGTGATCTGGTACAGGAGTGATCTTCGCGAGCGATCTTCGGGACGTATGTCGCAAGCGGGTCTCCGCCCCGCACCCTCGCCTCTCGTGCGCGAATTCTGAACGCGGCTGGTGCGTAGTTGATCCTGGTCGGAGCGGATTACACCAGAGCTCCGACCGTAGGGCGAGCTTCGTGCTGCGCGCTGGTGTCGTCGCACAGTCGGCGCAAGAGCTTGCAAGGACAGGTGGACAGGTGGGGAGGTGGGCAGGTGGGCAGGTGGGCAGGTGGGCAGGCTCGCCTATGGGCTTGCCGGTGAAAGATGATGACCGGAGCGGATGCACTTGTATCGTCGAGTGTGCAACGATTGGCTTGGGGAAGCAATGGATGATGATGACGCAGGCGACGCATCGGCGCCAGTGGCTGCCGAACGACAACTGCCAGGATCGCTAGGAGGATGGTCGATTGGACAGCAAGCGAGAGCTCAAGGACATCCGCAGCAGGGAGCGTTCGCTCGCGTCGGCGGATGTGGACGACTTCATGGCGGAGCTCTCCGCGATCCAAGCGGAGGTGATGACTGCGAAGAACCTCGTTTGGGAGGCGGTGGCAGAGGGGTCGCTCTCGATGGACCTGCTCAAAACGTTGTGCAAGGAGTATTACTTCCTTGGACGCTTCTACACATCCGAGTTTGCGTCGCTCGTCGCAAACGCTCCCGATGCAGATGACCTTTCACTCGACGCGAGCCAACACTTCGCGCACTGGCTGCAGAACCTCGCCGACGAGACAGGCTACGCGGGTGACGCGAACCACGTTGACATGAAAATCGAGTGGGCGCATCAGCTTGGCCTAGCCGACGACGAGCTGGAGTGCTACACGGCGATGCCGGAGACCATCGGGGCAGTCTTCACCACCCTGTACTACATGCGACGTTCCTACGAGGAGGGACTGGCTGCCTTCGGTTGGGCTGGGGAGCGACTGGCAGCCTCCACGGGCTATGCGAAGATGCTCTACGAGGGCCTGCGGGATCATTACGGCATGGAGGTGGAGAACTTCGCTGTCCATGCCTATGCTGAGGCCGACCATGGCGATGCTGCCGACTACCTGCTACGCCAGGTTGTCACCACTCCCGATCAACAACGTCGCGTTCGCCGAGCTGTGCACCACGTTCTTGTGTGCAGGAATGCTCGGACCGTTGCCATGAACCGCTGGCTGGATGCACCAGGCGCACTACGGTAACCAGGCGCACCACGGTAGGTGGCCGTAGGTAGCTACCGTGGTGCGGCTAGCCGTGTGCTCATCCTGATCAGCGCTTCGGCTCGATCACGTGCTCAGATCGAGTCCTTGTTGGTTAGGGTCTCAAGTGGCAGTGGATCGGTGATCTTCGCCGGGATCGGGTTCGTCCAGCTCGGCTGCGAAGCTCTTGGCGGCGCCCCATCGGTACATCGCCGGGACTAGGTGGCGCGCGATGACGCCGAGCTGCAGCCATGTGGGCACGACGATCTCTAAGCGGTTCTCCTCTACGGCGCGCATCACCGCCTCGGCGACACGTGACGCCGGTATTGGTCTTGGAACGCTACGCGAGTAGGGGTGTCCGCGAGCCGTGAAGAAGTCAGTCGCGACCGGCCCCGGGTTGACCATCGACACGCCCACCCCGGAGCGTGAGAGCTCGACCGACAGGGCTTCCGTGAAGCCGACGACCGCGAACTTGCTTGCAGCGTAAGCTGCCTCGAAGGGCGCGCCGAGCCGGCCCGCGACCGACGCGACGTTCACGATGTGCCCGCGGCCGCGACGTAGCATCTCGGGTAGGACGCTCTTTGTGGCGTGAACCGTCGCGAAGTAGTTGACGGACATGAGCTGCTCGAACACGGAGATGTCCGTCGATGCGACTGATGAGTACGCACCGATGCCAGCGTTGTTGACGAGGATATCGATGGGCCCGAGATCGGCAGCCAATGATCTGAGCGCTTCGGTCAACGCGCCCCGATCACCCACGTCTGCGGGTGCGATCGCGCCCCTGTTGCCAATGCTTTGCAGGAGGGAGCGGAGCTCGGCCTCGGATCGCGCTATGAGGCCCGCCTTTGCGCCCCTGCGCGCGGCTGCTCGTACCACGGCTTCACCGATGCCGCGCGACGCTCCCGTTACGACTACGACAGATCCATCCCAGCGCATACCGCATCGTAGCGTCCGGGTGGAGGCGCTGTCGGACACGTGCTCAGGCCTCGGCGCCGCCTATGCCGGGGTAACCGCCCCCGCCATAGGCTTCATCCAGGGCCTCGTAGTCGATGGCGAATCCCTTGCGGGGGAGCGCCTCTACTATCTCGACAGATTTCGGCTTCTTGTACGAGGCGATGCTGGAGCGGCAGTGCTCGATGATCTCCTGCTCTGTGAGGTGCGCACCCTCCTTTGGCGCAACGATTGCCTTGACGCTCTGAGTCCACTTCCGGTCAGGCACGCCAATGATCCCGACTTCCTTCACCCCGGGATGCCGTGCTATGCAAGCCTCGACCTCGGCCGGATAGATGTTCTCGGCGCCGGACTTGATCATTCGGAGCATCGGCGCGATGAACGAGATGGAGCCGTCTGGCTCCCTGCGCCCGAGGTCGCCCGTGTGGTGCCAACCGCCGCGCTGGCGTACTGTGTTCAACTCGGGACGTTCGAAGTAGCCGTTCATCACGATCGGCCCCCTGCAGACGATCTCTCCCGTCTCGCCATCCTGTACATCATCTCCCATCGGGTCCACTATGCGAACCTGAGCGAGTGGGGATGGGCGCCCACTAGCGCCATCGGATGGCCAGCCTATGGCGTTGAACGTAAGCAGTCCCATGACCTCGGTCTGGCCGTAGCCTGCGGGATTGCGTCCCCAAGGGCTGTCGTCGATCGTGACCATGTCGTTCCAGGCCTTGCCACCGGGGAACGTGCGGAGGCTGGACAGGTCATAACGGCCGTCGCGGTTCAGATCGATCATCTCGTGCATGGTGGTCGGCATCAGGAAGGCGGAGGTGCACCCTTCGGAGTCGATGAGCCTGCAGGCCTCTTCGGCATCGGTGCGTCTCGTGAAGACCAACGTTCCGGCAAGGTGGAATGTCGCTAGAGCTGTCATGAGTGTTGCAACATGGAAGAGCGGCCCACTGGCGAGGAACACTGTCTCGCTCGAGATGCGCTGGAGCATGCCTATCACGAGATCTTGGGAGATGATCGCTGTATGCGAGAGGAGAGCGCCGTTCGGTTGGCCGCCGAACGCACCCGTGAACACCTCGAGAACCGCAGCGGAGGGATCGACATCCAAGCCGCGATCGGCGTTCGACGCTCTGGAGAGAAGGCTCTCGTACCCGTCGGGTTCGACCGAGTCGTGGCATATCCAGGTGATGCGGTCGTTGGCGGGAGTCGACGGCAGCGAAGCTCGGACTGCAATGGACACCTCTCCCACCTCCTCGGCCTGCCAGATCACGACTCTTGGCGTGGTGTCTTCCACGATGAAGCGCAGCTCGTCGACGCTTTGGCGCCAGTTCGCCGGGCACAGCACAGCGCCAAGCTTTGCGGCGGCGAGCAGGGCCTCAAGAAGCCGGTGACAGTTCTGGCCTGTCCAGAGGACTCGGTCACCGGTCTCGACGCCTTTGGAGGACAACACACTTGCCAGACGGTTCACGCGATCGTCCAGCTCGGGGTAGGTGAGACGTGCAGAGCCGCAGACGGCTGCGGTGTGACGAGGGTAGCTGCGTGCGTTCTCGCGTAGTACGTCGCCGAGCGAGAGATCGTGTAGGGCATCCATGAACCAAGATCATCGCGCAGCGCACCGCCAGCCTGCCCACGGCGAACCAGCGAAGGCCCACGGCGACGCATCGATGCTGTTGGGCGAATCCAGGCGGGGCCTGAGTTGACGACCGCTCGCGTCGATTGGCAGCATTGCTGCGATGAGCACAGTAAGGTTCGATCTCCCGACGCCGGATGAGAGCACCCAAGAGTTCTGGGATGCTGCGGCAGGAGGCAGGCTTCGGCTCAAGGCGTGCGGCTCGTGCAAGCGCGTTCACTACTACCCACGGCCCTTTTGTCCCTACTGCTGGAGCGACGATGTCTCATGGATCGACGCTAGCGGCAAGGCGACACTGTACACCTGGTCCGTTGTGCACCAGAACGACCTGCCGCCGTTCGGCGAGCGTGTCCCGTACGTCGCCGCGGTCGTGGATCTCGAGGAAGGTCCGAGGATGATGACCAACGTGGTCGGATGCCCGCTGGACGAGCTCGAGGTCGGCATGGCGCTCGAAGTCGACTTCGAGGAGATCGCAGAGAAGACGGCCGTGCCCGTCTTTCGTCCCGCACGCGGCGCTGCCTCGAGCACGTCGAGCACCTCGAGCACCTCGAGCGCTTCGAGCGACACGACTTAGAGCTATCGGCAGCCACCGACGGCTGGCCTCCGGGCAGCTGGCCTCCGGGCAGCTGGCTTCCGAGAATCGCAGCCACACCATTGACATCTGCTGGAGCGCTACGCCATTGGCGTCTGCAGCAGCCGTGCCGCGCACTCGCGCGGCTGTGCTGCAGCTTAAAGCTCCAGCCCGAAGAGCTTGGCCAGCTCGATGAGCTGGCGACGCCTTGCAGAGACCAGCATGCCCGGGTCGCGAAGTGCGATGTCCCATGAGTGCTGCTACACGGAGTCTGGCGCGAGTCCTGCCGTTTTCAACATGGTGGACGCCTGCTGCGAGACGCTGCCGCTTGCGAGGCCGAAATGGCCGGCAATATCCCTGACCAGCGGTCTGCGGCCGGAGGAGGTTGCGAACGCGTTTGTCTTGGCGACGATCCAGCAGATCGCGCCGGCGGCAGTCTCGTTCCTTCCCTGCCGGCGGAAGACCTCGGGTCCGGTCCGCGCCAGCAAGCCGATGAAGCATCGGCATGCCGTGCGGCACTCGAGGTCGAGCACTTCTTCGCAGCAACCATCGCAGAGCGCAAGCACCTGTTCTACTCTGGCTCGGATGTCGGCGGCGATCTCGTCGAAGTCCAGCTCAAAATCCGGGAGCGGGGCGTCGTCGAGATCGTGGAGGGCGGCATCTCCACCGACGGCTCGTCGCAGGATGTCGAGAATGATCTCGGAGGCGGGCGGGCTCGCGTAGTCGTCGTCCGCGTCACCGAGATCATTTGGGTCGTCCCAAGGGTCATCCGGGAGGCCCTCACGATCGAGCGGTTCGAGTGCGGCCAATATACCCTCATCCAATCCCAGCCCCGGCGTCTGGATCGCCTCCAGGTAGGCGGGCTCGATGGCGCGCACCGCGTCGATAGTCTGCGAGGTGAGCCCAGGCCGGATGCCGCGCTCCGCGTGGGAAAAGGCGATGAAGGCCCGGAGCGCCTCGCGTCAACCGAGATCGGGCCCCAGTGAAGCGGGTCGCCGAGAGCCCAGGCGATACCGAACGAAAGAATCGAGTCCAACAGGTCCCGATGATCGGAGCCATCTAGCTTCTTCGCATACGAGGATGCGAAGAACGCCTCGGTGAGCGTCGCCCTAGCCTCGTCGTCCCGCTCCAGTCGTATGAACCCCCGCCCGCCGTCTGGAAGCAGGCGCGCAACCCACTCGATGAGGGGTCGGCACGTGGGCCACTTGTCGCTAGTGAGGGGGAAGAAGGAGATGTCAGCGTTGTGGATCGCCTCTGTTGCTCGAGCCCGCGCGGAGGTGGGGTCGATGTCGCTCAGGATAGCGTCGTCCTCCCAACCGGACGGCTCTTCGAACGCGGTCAACACTTCGTCGATGTCGCCTGGGAGCACGAAGCCGTCCTTCGCTATGGCGCCGAGGTTGTGGTCAACGTAGATGAGCGTCGACAGGATGTGGCCCGCGGCATCGGATGAGGGGTAGGTGGGCCTCGACCATGATGGTCTCGCCGCGCCCGAGCGCGTGGGTCATCTGGACAGTCCGACCCGCGCTGGCGCTACGCAGCGAAGCGACCCAGGCGGGGAGGTGGTGGTTCCTGCCGGCGATGCCGCGGCGGATCCGAGCGCTCATGGCTCCGTCGGGAGCAAGGGTGGCGATGCCTGCGAGGAGCGCCGTCGCCTCGGGGCGATCGACATCCATCAACATCGCAACAAGCTCGGCGAGCGCAGGCTGAGCAGTCGGCTCGTCGCCAGGCTCGAACGGCGATCCGAATCGAGGTTCCAACGTGCACGAGAGAGCCGAGGCCCAAAGGAGCAGTTCAAGGGGGTGACCGGTCGCAAGGATGCGGCTCAATTCAACCATCATGCCCGGCTCAATTGCAGCTGTCGCCGAGCGCCGGTGGGCGTTGTCCTGTATGAAACGACGGTCTCCTCGCGGAGTCGCCCTACCCTTCGGACCGTGTGGATTCCGCCGTGTCACAGGGCAAGTCCACAGTTATCCCCACGTCGCCTCCGGCCGTACCTCGCCGCGCCAGGGCCGCGCCGGTGGCACTGACGTCAGCGTCATCGTATATGATCGCCTGGGACAATGTTCTCCTGCTCCAAGCAAGCCACCAGACGGGCTCACCTCGGAGCAGGGCCGTAGAACCTGGACATAAAGCAAGGAGGATCAAGTGGGCGAGAACAGGATCGTGGACGGCGACACACACGTGCTCGAGCCGGTCGGAATCTGGGAGGCGTGGCTCCCGGCGCGTTTCAAGGATCGAGCTCCAAAGCTGGTCAAGGATGCCGACGGCGGGGACGCATGGCAGTTTGCCGGCGCTCCGAACCCGGACCCGATCGGGCTGGTTGCGACGCCTGGTAAACCCTACGATGAGCTCAGGTGGACCGGCGTCACCTACGACGAGGCCCGGCCGGGGTGCTACGACGGGGCCGCTCGCCTGGCTGACATGGATGCTGATGGGGTGGACGCCGCAGTACTGTTCGCACCTCAGCGTACGATCGGTCACTTTCTCGGCGACGAGGACGACGACTTCGTGCACGCCGGCGTCGAGGCGTATAATTCGTTTCTCGCGGAGCAGTTCTGCGCTCCTGATCCGAAGCGTCTGGTGCCGCTTGCTCAGATGCCATCGACGGGTGTCGACAGCTGTATTGATACGCTTCGAAAAGCGCGAGCGGGTTCGTTCAAAGGCGTCGTGATCTCGTGCTGGCCGTCTGGTGGAGACTCGATATCGGATGCCGACGACGCGTTCTGGTCCGCGGCGTGCGACGAGGGCATGCCGGTGTGCATTCACATCAATTTGATCTCGCGCAGGGCGCGCCAGGCGCAGCGCCGCGCTGCTGCAGAGAGGCGCTCCAGCCAGCCGGCCGGTGGCTCCGCACAGCGCCGTCGTTCGTCCAATTCGAATGCGAAGGCCGTGGCAGGCCTCGGCGGGGTGTTCTCCGTCGTACCGGCCATCATCGGTCAGCTCATCTTCACGGGGGTCTTCGAACGCTTCCCGGAGCTCCATGTGAACCTCATCGAAACGGGCGTCGGCTGGATTCCACACTTTCTCGAGCAGCTCGACGACCGTTACTGGCGCAACAGGTCCTGGGGTGAGATCCCCATAACGCAAGCACCCTCGTTCTACTGGCGGCGGAACATGGCGGCAACCTTCATGAGGGACCGGAGCGGCATAGAGCTCAGGCACTCGGTGGGGGTCGAGAACATGATGTGGTCGAGCGACTATCCCCATCACGGCAATGACTGGCCCTACTCGCGCAAGATCATCGAGGAGATGATCGGACATATCCCAGCAGCTGAGCGCGCGTCCATAGTCGGCGGCAACGCCTCGCGAATCTATAGTTTGGAGACGTGACGTGTGAGGGACCTTGCCGGTGAGTCGTTACGGTTCCGTCGCGCCTATGGTATTGAGCGACTGATATGGATATCGCGGCCCTCCGGAGGAACTGGGAAGCGCTCGGACGCTCGCAGCCGATGCGCGCGATCCTGGAGCGGCGGGATCCCTGGGATGTCGAGGAGCTCCTCGCGACCGGCCGCGAGCGAGTCGACGCCATTCTGGCCGAACCCGGCATCGCTCGCCGCCTGCACACCGGAAGGGCGCTTGACTTCGGTTGCGGCATCGGGCGCTTGACGCAGGCGCTTGCCGAGCGCTTCGATGAGGTCGTCGGCGTGGACATCGCTGCCTCGATGATCGAGCTTGCCAACCGACACAACCGGTTTCCTCGTAGCTGTACGTACATCCTGAACACAGATCGCCGGCTCTCCGCGCTAGACGACTCCAGCTTCGACTTCGCTCTGAGCTTGATCGTCCTGCAGCATGTCGGGCGAGACCTTGCCGTCGGATATATCGCAGAGCTGCTTCGGGTCCTGCGCCCAGGCGGCCTCGCCTTCTTCCAGGCGCCGAGCGAACGGATCGCGCCCGCTGTGATCGCACCGGAGGTGATGCGGGGGGCTCGCCTTGCGCTGCTCG
>JAJYWA010000193.1 GCA_021791755.1 Actinomycetes bacterium
CGCGTACTGGTGACCCACTGGCACGCCCCGGTCGGCAAGAGCAGTCACCAGGCGAAGCAGGGAGATGAAGAGTTCGCGGTCGGCGAGGAGCCGTTCCTCGGTCACCTTGGGCGTCCAGATGAAGTAGGAGCTAACGCCGTCGGTGGGGATCGAGGTAACGACCGTGCGCAACTCGCGTCCCTCGATAAGCCGATCAAACGGAATAATGACCTGCGCTGCGATGGGCTCGCCCGCTGCGGTGGCAGCGGCCTCGACCATCAGGCGATTGATCCGGTCCTCCGTGCGGGAGAACGCCACGAGCGCCGGAGCCATGAGCCGCGCCGGATGCAGCTCGCGCAGGTCGGCGAGAAGTTCGAGCTGCGTCGGGACGTCGGTGAGGCGTCCCTGCTGGTACGCGATGACGTTGGCGGCCAGGGCTCGCCACTGTGCATCGGTCGACACAGTCTCCAGCAGTGGGGCCGAACCGAGGATGAGATCGGTACCCTTGCCGTACTCCAGCCCGAGCCTTTGGTAGTTGCGCTTGGTGTCACCCTTGGCGTTGCGGGACCACGCCGGTACCTGGAACCGCCAGAGCACCGGGTCCACGGAGTACGGGAGGTCGGTCCGCCAGAGGCAGGCGGCGGTCGACTGGACGCTGTTCTCCAACTGGTTGGCATTGACGACGACCTCATCCATCAGGCCGCTGCGGATATACGTGAGATCATCGGAACTTCGCACACGAACGATGTGGTGCAATGGGGTCCGGGCCATGATCAGTGCGAGCGACGACCCCTGCGGCCCCGGCGCTCAACCTCCTCTCGGATGACAGATTTCTCGGCGTACTTCGGATAGGCCTCGTAGACACGAGCAACCAGGTCAGTGAGATTGGGCGTGTCCCACTCCTTCTTGATCGCTTCCACGAACGTAAAGAGCTGCTCGTACGCTGGGCTGGACTGCCGCAGGCGTTCGGCGGCTTCATGCCCCCTTGTGCTGAGCGCGAACTCCACAATCTTGGAACCGCCCTCGTCGGAGGTGGCACGCTCCGTGACCGTTGCCATCATCTCCTGGAACGACGGCGGACCCGACGCTTCGGGCTCAGCGCTCTTGATGAAGCCAGCGACTTCGAGCGCCCGCTCTGCGTCGTTGACCTCTTCGTTGAAGGGTCCGAAGTTGTACGCATAGAAGGCGCTCTGCGACGCGAGCTTCTGCTCGACGACGAAGAGGAGCTTCTGGAGACGGGTCATTCCTCGGACGGCGCTGTTGCCCTGTTGGTTGGCGGCGTGGAGGAGGAGCACCATCAGCTCCTTAATAGGGGGCTGTGACGCTGGCGTCGAATCGATGCCGAGCGCCAGCTCAGCCTGCGTGGTCTCCCACTCGATCCACTCGCGGGCGATGCGATGGTAAGGCTGACCCAGCTCGTGCCCGCGCTTCTTGAGGCCGTCGAGGACCGCCTGCTCCAGCTTGATGTTGAGCTGTTCCGTCTGCGCAGCGGCTTCTGAAGCGACGAGGTTGGGAGTACCCGGCTGCCGCAGAGCGTCAACGAGCCAGGATCGGACAAGGACGTGGTACGGCAGCGCGCGAACCTGCGCCACGCGCTTGATCCGAGCGAGAAGGGTCGCCGGAAGACGTAACGTGATCTGCGCCGTCTTGTTCCGAGGCACCAACTCCGGTGCCTCGGGAAGCGTCTCCCACGCGTCGGACCAGTCCTGGTCCAGCAGAGTGTCCCAGCGGTCTTTGGTCATCGTACGTTCTGGCGGTACACCGCCCGCTCCTTCTTGGTCATCTCCCGGGCGCTGTACACCCGGACCACGCCGTCCGCTTTCTGCTCGTACACCAGGAGCAGCATCCGGTCGCCGTCGGTCTTGCCCAGCATCACGAGGTCGTCCCCATGACGACGCTTGGTATGGGGGTTGGCGAAGCACTGCTCCGCCTCGTACGCGGATACGCCGTGCCGTTCGATGAGCTTCTCCTCGTTGTGCTCATCCCACTCGAAATCGGGCAGGCCGTTCCCACCACCTCCTGACGGTCCGACCACTGGTGCTGGCTCACCACACGGAGGGGCTTGCGCCCAGTGGTCGGCTGCGTTGGCATCTCACAGACGTGATGATACCGTATAGCTCAGAGATATACAACGATGCACGAGCCAGGGAAGGGTGGGGCCGTGAGCCTGGAAGAGGAGATCATCACCTGGGCGGCAGGCCGACCGACCTGGCAGCAACAAGCTGTGTACCGGATCGCAACTGGCGGTCCCGAGCAGTCTCCGGCCGCCATCGCTACCGAGCTGGCCGCGGGAAACGAGCCCCCGGCGCGGCCGCTCACGCCCGCCGATCTTCCCGGTAGCGGGGCGTCGGGGGTCTGCGTGCGGTTGCGGTCGGTGACGCCCCTTGCCCTCCCGCTGCGCCCCCTGCCTACCGGCACCTCGGAGACAGGGTTACGGCGCGGTAGTGGGACGCTGACGTCGCGCGGTAGGAGGCAGTCGCGAGGTGCGTACCGACTACGGCCGATCTACTTCGAGATGACGGTGCACCGCAGCGGCGAGCACGTGGAGGTCGTCGGGATCCG
>JAJYWA010000060.1 GCA_021791755.1 Actinomycetes bacterium
CGGTGCGCTTGGCCGTTCTTCGTACGATCGCGAACGCCATGTCGAATATCGGAACGCCCAGAATGAAGAAGGGGATGAACAATGGAGCAAAGAAGAAGTACGCATCGCCGCTCACATCAGGCGTACGGCCTCCGATCACCATCGTCGACGCGGCCATCAGCAGCCCGAGCAACATGGAGCCCGCGTCGCCCATGAAAATGCGTGCAGGATGGAAGTTGTGCGGCAGGAAGCCGACGCAGATGCCGCAGGCGATCACCGCCACCAATGGGCCAATGTTCCCCGTCGACAGCCACCCGAGATCCTCGAGGCGCAAGCCGTACACGCACAACGCCCCCGCAGCGATCGCGACTATCCCCGCGGCCAGGCCATCCAGGCCATCGATCAGGTTGACTGCGTTCGCTATGCCTACCACCCACACTGCAGTGACCAGAGGGGTGATGTCTGGGGAGAGGACGACGAACCCGAGGAGCGGCACCTTGAACTGGAACATCGTGACGCCAAGGAAGTAAAGAACGGTCGCAGCAAGAACCTGGCCGGCGAGCTTCGCGGGCGCAGACATCTCCCTCAGGTCGTCCACGACCCCGACCATGAAGATCGTCGCAGCCGCAAGCACTACGCCGAGCGGCTCCGAGGAGCGCTCGAACACGTGCTTGAACTGCGGCATTTGCGACGCCACCACCATCGCGCACAAGAACGCGAGAAACATTGCCCCGCCACCCGCAGTCGGAGTGGCGCCGGTGTGAACGTCCCTGTCGTCAGGCACCACCACAGCGCCCGAACGTTGGGCCAACCTGCGGGCAGGAAAAGTGAGAAGGTAGGTGCCCGCCGCCGCCACGAAGAACATGACCAAGTACCCGATCACTGGCCCATCCCTCGCACGGCTTCAGCTGCCGCTGGTGAGGTGATCTCCTCGCAGCTTTGACCACCCGGGATATGGTGGGAACGCCGAGCAGAGGTCCCGAACCTCGGCACGGATCTCGTCCCGCTTGGAGTCATCGCCCGGTCTCCGCAGGACCTCGCCCACGAGACGCGCTATCTCGGCCATCTCGGCCGTTCCCATGCCGGCCGTGGTCGCTGCCGCAGTGCCGAACCTCAGTCCAGACGTCACGAACGGAGATCGCGGATCGCCAGGGATCTGGTTGCGGTTGCAGGTGATCCCAGCCGCATCGAGAAGCTCCTGAGCAGCTTGACCCGTGAGATCCGCGTCAAAGGAGCGCAGATCCACCAGCACCTGATGGTTCTCGGTCCCGCCGGACACCAGCCTGAAGCCGGCGCTCGACAGCGCTGCCGCAAGAGCCTTGGCGTTCTCGACGACACCAGCTGCGTACTCACGGAACGCCGGCTGTGCCGCTTCGCGGAACGCTACCGCCTTTGCCGCTATGACGTGCTCGAGCGGGCCTCCCTGCAGGCCCGGGAACACCGCTGAGTCAATGGACTTTGCAAGATCGGCACCGCACAGCACCGCTCCGCCTCTCGGACCTCTCAGCGTCTTGTGGGTGGTGAACGTGACGATGTCCGCCACTCCCACGGGGCTCGGGTGCACCCCTCCAGCTATCAACCCGGCTGGATGCGCCGCGTCGAACATGAACTTCGCCCCGACCTCATCTGCGATCTGCCGGAACGGTAGCGGATCGATGATCCTCGAGTACGCCGTGGTGCCGGCCACGATGAGCTTCGGGCGCTCGGTGCGGGCCAGATCAGCCACCTGGTCCATATCGATCCGCTCGCCGGAGCCATCAGGACCAGCAGCGGTCACGCCATAGGCGACGAAGCGGTAGGTCTTGCCGGTGATGCTCACCGGCGAGCCATGGGTCAGGTGCCCTCCCTGGTCCAGCCGCATCGCGAGCACCGTGTCACCAGGCTCCAGGACCGCCATGTACGCCGCAAGGTTCGCGCTGGCGCCCGCGTGAGGTTGCACATTTGCGTGATCGGCGCCGAAAAGCGATCTCGCCCGTTCCCGAGCAAGATCTTCAACCTGGTCTACGATCCGGTTGCCACCGTAGTAGCGCCTGCCGGGATATCCCTCGGCATACTTGTTAGTGAACACAGATCCGCTGGCAGCGAGCACCGCCTCCGACGTGAAGTTCTCCGACGCGATCAGCTGCAGGGTCGTCGACTGGCGATCCAGCTCCGCTGCGGTCATCTCCGAGATCTCCGGATCCCCCGACAGCGCATCTATCGCCTCCGAGAGGAGGTCACGCTCACTGATAGCCCGCACGTCACGCGAGCTCATGACCGCTCCTCCGCCTCGATCGCCGCAATCTTCTCCACACGGACCCGGTGCCTGCCACCCTCGGCTGCGGTGCCCATGAAGACGTCGACCGCGTCCTTGGCCACCTCCGGACCGGTCACGCGCGCACCGAAGCAGGCAATATGCGCGTCATTGTGCTGGCGGGCGAGGCGAGCGGACGTCACGTCGTGGACAGATGCAGCACGAACCCCGGTCACCTTGTTCGCAGAGATGGAGATCCCGATCCCCGTGCCGCACACGCAGACTCCCCTCTCCACCGACCCGCTCATCACCGCACGGCCTACCGCTGCTCCGTAGTCCGGGTAGTCGACCGGGTCCTCACTATGCGTGCCGAGGTCCAGCACCTCGTGCCCGCTCACCCGTAGGTGATCTCCCAGCATCTCTTTCAGGCGGAACCCTGCATGATCAGACCCGACAGCTACGCGCACCGCCATAGTCTAACGCGAACGCTCCCGAGCACGAGGAGCCCGACTCGCCGTTGAGGCCGAGCTTGCCCGCGCCGCCAGCTGAGATTGCCCGCGCCGCCAGCTGAGATTGCCGCTGGGCAATCGCGAGCTAGCGTAGGAGCATGAGGGCTAATCGAACATGATCCTCGACAGCATCCGCGCGCCTTCCGATCTGGCCGGACTCACAGAAGACGACCTGCGTACCCTCGCTGAGGAGCTCCGCTCGCTGATCGTCGAGATCGTCTGCAAGACAGGAGGCCACCTCGGATCGAACCTCGGGGCGGTCGAGCTGACGATAGCGCTGCACAGGGTGTTCCACTCCCCGGCGGACATCATTCTCTGGGACACCGGCCACCAGGCCTACGTGCACAAGCTCCTCACCGGCAGGCGCGACGCATTCGGCACCCTGCGTCAGGAAGGCGGCCTTTCGGGTTATCCGTCCCGAGCGGAGTCAGAGCACGACTGGGTCGAGAACTCCCACGCGTCCACCATCCTCAGCTACGCGCATGGGCTCGCGTCAGCACTCGCCTTGGGCGCTGGAAAGAGCGACCCCGAGCTCGAGGGCGAAAGCACGAGCGGGAAGACCGATGGCGCGAGCAGGACCGGCACTGTGCGCCACGTAGTCGCAGTCGTAGGAGACGGCGCGCTGACAGGAGGGATGGCCTACGAAGCCCTCAACAACCTCGGTCACTCGGGCAAACCGGTGATCATCGTCCTGAACGACAACGGCCGTTCCTATGCTCCCACGGTCTCGAGGCTCTCGGAGAGCCTCACCCAGCTGAGGCTCAGCCCGTCCTACGTACAGATGCGCGAGCGTGGCCGCGACCTCCTGCGAAGGCTTCCTGCCGTTGGCAATGTGGCCTACTCGGGTGTCCACGGGATCACCTCTGCGCTGCGCGAAGCAGTCACGCCGCACACGTTCTTCGAGGCCCTCGGCGTGCGTTATGCGGGCCCGATAGACGGCCATGACATCCCACGCATGGAGCTTGCCTTCTCGCGGGCTATGGCCTGGCACGGCCCCATCCTGGTCCACCTCCTCACAGACAAAGGACGCGGCTACGCACCGGCTGAGCAGGATGAAGTCCAACGTCTTCACGACTTCAAAGTTCGCAGCCCCGTCTCTGCCAGTAACCCCAGCGTCAGCCCCGCGGGCACGGCACAGACGCTGAACGATGGCGAGGCCCAAGACGCCGGCGCTCATCACACCGAGAACGGGAACGCTGGCGCCACCACCACTACCAGCTACACAGAGGTGTTCACCCAGACGCTCCTCAGCCTTGGCGAGCGTCACCCCGAGCTCGTGGCCATCACGGCCGCAATGCCTGGCCCTACCGGGCTGCTCCCCTTCCAGGAACGTTTCCCTGGGCGCTTCTTCGACGTCGGCATTGCCGAGCAGCATGCCATCACCGCGGCAGCAGGCATGGCGATGGGAGGACTGCGGCCGGTGGTCGCGATCTACTCGACGTTCTTCTCGCGAGCTTTCGACCAAGCCAACATGGACGTCGGTCTGCACGGTCTTCCGGTAGTGATCGTCCTGGACAGAGCCGGCATCACCGGCGACGACGGCCCCAGCCACCATGGGCTCGTCGACCTGGCGCTCACGCTGGCTATACCAGGAATGACCGTCTTTGCCCCCTCGTCCGCCGAAGAGCTGGCCGTGATGCTCGAGACTGCAATCACCCTGGATGGCCCCTCTGCCATACGCTTCCCGAAGACCCCCGCCAGGCACTCAGCAGCCGGGCAGGTTGGGTCAGGGCTCTCGAGTCGTAAAGTCATCTCGGGCGACGGCTCGGTCTGCATCCTCGCCGTCGGCAAGATGCTGGAACGCTCTGAAACAGCACTTGACCTGCTCGCGAGCCAGGGCATCAAAGCCACTCTGTGGGACGTAAGAGTCGTTGCGCCCGTAGATCAGCGCATGATCCGCGATGCCGCGGCCCACGATGTGGTAGTGACAGTCGAAGACGGCATCAAGGTCGGGGGCGCCGGCTCTCACCTCGCAGACGCCGTCTCACGGTGCGCGTCCGAGGATGGCCGGGCAGTTCCGGTGCGAACCCTCGGGGCGCCGCTTGCATACATCCGCCACGCTAAGCCAGACAAGATCCTCGACGACCTCGGCTTGGATGGCATCGGCATTGCCCAGAGCGCCCAGGAGGCACTCTCGCAGATCATTGCAGCCAGGATCTGACATCTTCATGATCGCGGAGGCGCCGTAGCTGCTCGGCGATGATGCCGCACACGCTGGTGAGCCCTGGCGCCTGAGCATCTCCCGTCACTTGAAATGCGCAAGCGCCAGGAGGCGGCCTCGGCGACGGCGGAGCCGGTGAGCTCGGAGGAGGAGCAACAGGACCCGGCTGCCGCGGAGGTTGCGGTGGCGGCGCCGAGGTAGGGTTGGGCTGCGGGCTCGGTGAGCTGCCGTGACTGGCGCCCGGCGTCGAACCGGGCGGCGATCCTTGCCGGAAGCCGACCTCGCCTGAGCTCGCTCCTGACGCCGCGTGGACCAACGGCTCCGACATGTAGGCTGGCGATCCCCCGGGCGGCCTGCGAGCATCAATGCTGAGCTTCACCCCGCCGGGTGGCTTCCCAGCTCTCGGGATGCTCGTGAGACCGCCGGGCACGTGCCCTGCGAAGCTTCGTTGCGGCCCCACTGTGAGGGCAGAGCCGGCAGCCGGCCCGGAGGATCCGAGCGGCGCCACCCCGGCTGCAACCAGAGCGCCCGCGGTCACAGCGGACCCGGCTGCAAGAACGAGCCCTCGGCCCCCCGACACCGCCAACGCCTGAACCCTTGACAAAGAGCCGCTAAACGGCAGCTGAGCAAGAACCCCGACAGGCCCTATAGCCTTCTTGATCCGTGGCAGCGAGATGGAAAGGAACGCGCGAACTACCCTCGGGTCGAACTGGCTGCCGCTGTTCGACACCAGCTCCTGGCGGGCCGCCGCAGCCGGCTTCGGCCTGGAGTAGGACCTGACTGCGGTCATGGCCTCAAAGGAGTCCGCAACGGCGACGATCCGAGCGCCGAACGAGATCCCATCGCCCTCGATGCCGAGCGGATAGCCGCTCCCGTCCCAGCGTTCGTGGTGCTCCGCTACGGCGCGTGCCCACCCGCCGAGAAACGCCTCGATCGGATGGACGATCTGAGCTCCAATCTCAGGATGAGCCTTCATCACCCCCCACTCCTCATCACTGAGACGCCCCGGCTTGCTTAGCACGTGCGAAGGCACACCGAGCTTGCCGATGTCGTGCAGCACCGCCGACCAGCGCAACTTTTCCCGGTCAGGCTTTGGCAGGCGCAGCTCCTCACCGAGCAGATCCGCAAAGGCCCTGACACGCTCACAGTGCCCCCGCGTCGCCCTGTCATGAGCCGTAAGGCGGGCCAGGAGCGTAACTATGTCGGCTGCAGCTTGGGCCTGACTAGCGCTACCAGGCTTGGCGGAAGCACCGTCAGCCTTCGCTTGGATCGTCTTCGCGTGACGCGTCGGCGATGAGCTTGCTCTTAGGGCCAAACCAAACCGGCGCGGCGCCTCACCCGGGAACACCAGGGCAAGCTTCAACAGCACGGTAAGCGGAGCCACACGGCGCGCGACACGCTCGACGAGCACCAGCGCGCTGGTTCCCGCCGCGACCATCGCAAGAAGCCGCGCAGCGATGCCAAGCAGGTCCCGGGGCGCAGGAACAAGGCGCCCCACGAAGAGCGCGGCGGCAGCTGACGCAACCACGGGAAGCGCAACAAGCGCGATGCCAAGAACAGCCGCAAACACCGGCCTCGCACGCCACACCAACGCCAACCACACCTCGCGTCGCCCCGCTGGCTCACTTTCTTGCATGTGTTATCGACACCACGGCAAGAAAAACTGAGCATTACGAACAGAAACCGGCCCCACCCTGCGGTGACGAGAGTGATCAACTTGGAACTGCCGCTGCTGCTCGCTACGGCCTGATCGGTCTAGCCCTTCCTGGGGGCGTCAAGTCGTGACGCTGTGACAAGTTTCACGCGGCCAAAGCACGTCACAACTCTAGGGGCGCGGAGTGGGGATCAGGGTTGCGCAGCAGCAGCAATAGCTTGGGTTGGACCTTGGTGTAGAAGACGGCGACGCAGGTCGTAGCTCGTCGGGGAGGCGCTGTAATCGCAGCCGAGCTGCGCGGCCACCAGCCCGCGAAGGCTCTTGTTGGTGAAGCCTGAGGCGGCATGCAGCAGGACGCACAGTGCGCCGGCCAGGGCCATGGCGCGTTGATCCCCGAAGCGCAGGGCTCCGGTTCGTTGGCCCTCCCATGCGTAGGGCTGGTCGATGTGCTCGAAGAGCACAGAGCCGATGGCGCAGCCCTGGCCCGCACGTTCAATTGTGATCAATTGCAAGCAGACGATCATGGACCCGGCGCGCCTTGGCCACGAGCTCGAGCGGGTGCTCGATGCGCGACTGAAGGCCGAGGGCAGAGCATTTGTTGACGACAGTCTCGATACGCGAGGCCCTCCCTTCCTTCAGGTACTGCTTCGCGGGAAAAGCTTGTAGGAAAAGTCCATGATCACCTTCTCGGGGCGGCCGATGGAGGCGTTGTCCTCCACGAGGGCCTCGAACAACCCCCAAGCCCGACGGTCGTCGTCGGTGAAGGGCCGGGGGATGATCGCCATCGTGCGCTCGAAGAACCGCCAAATCGCCGCCTCCCCGAGACGATCGCAGATGCGCTGCGGGCTGGCAGGGTCCACACAGGAGAAGAACCCATTGGCAAGCGGGGTGTTGGCGAGCCCTGCCGCGTCGACCTAGTGCTTGGCCCACTCGTGCCCCTTCAGCCAGCGCGTGGCCGGGTAGGGGAAGTAGGTGGCGATCTTGACGAACCCCGGGCTGCATTCGGGGTCGAGCACGTAGAATGTAGTAGACGCCCACCCGGCGCTCGGGCCTAATGAGCTCGAAGTCCAGCCGGCCACCGGGCTCTGCCCGGTCCTTGCCGCCGAAGACCCACTGAAACTCCTGGGCGGACACGACGGCGGCCCCGCTGAAGCGACCCTGATGCTCGGCCTTGTCCATGTAGGAACGGACGTGGTCGATCTTGCGGTCGTCGAAGCGAGTCCGGTCGACCTTCTTCAACTTCAAGATCAAGACGTCGTGCTCCTCGGCGAAGGCGTGCACCTCACGGCGCAAACGGTTGCCGATGTGGTTGAACAGCGCCGGAGACGGGATCGGATTGCCGAGGCGCCTCGTGAGGAACCCGACCACCCGCCTGACCACCTGGAGGTTGGATACGTAGGCGTTCACGTAGATCCGGTCGACCCAGTCACCTCCAACGCGACATGCCCGTCGAGCACGTCATTGATGTTCACGGTCTTAGCGGCCAGCGAAACGTGATAGCTCACGATGACCGGCTATTGCCTGCCCAGCGCCGTCGGCGCTCGGGCGAAATCGGTGGCGGCGTCAACAGTCGGGGCGGTTGCCGCGTCATCTGCGAATTCGCCGAAGGGCAGACCTCCGCGATGGACGGCTGCTCGGGTGGACTGGCCGCTTCGTGTCGATCTGTCGGATCGACGGATCGACATTCCGACGCTATAATAAGCGTCATGGCAGAGCAGGCCCGTTCGCACTTCGTCACGCTCTCGCCAAGCCGCGGGTCAATCACGCTACCGGCCGAGGTCCGTCATCGCCACCACCTTGACGAGCCGGGTGCACAGGTCGAGATCGTCGAGCGCGGCGACGGCGTGATCGAGCTGCACCCGCTGCTCCCGCACCGCGCCGACCAGGCATGGTTCTGGGCTGAGCGTTGGCAGGCGATGGAACGGGAAGCGCAGGACGATATAACGGCCTGCCGGGTCGAGACGTTCAACAGCACGGACGACTTCCTGGCCGATATCGAGCGTGAGGCCGCCGACCGCGGAGTGGCTTGAAGTTCCAGCAGACCGAGCGGTTCGCCAGTGACCGCCGCCGGCTCTCACACGACGAGTTCCGCTGCTTCCGGCAGGTGATCCGCGACGAGTTCATCCCAGCTGTAGAGCGCCACGTCACCAATCCCGGTGTTGCGTGGCCGGCCAGGTTGCGAGTAAAGCCGCTGCAAGACGCCCGGGGGGTGTGGGAGATGACCTGGAGCTTCGCTGGCACCGATGGCCGGGCGACGTTCGAGTGGATTCAGATCAGCGGGGAGCCGGCGATCCGGTGGCGCAGGGTCGGCGGCCACGCTATCTTCTCCGACCCATAGCCATCCACCCACCGCTCGGCGTGCCGCTAACAAGCCTTTACCTCTGTCTGCAAGGACTTGGCCTCTGCCGTCAGCCGGTTCCGCCTGCGCCTGCCGGTGTTCAAGCTCGCTGTCGCTGAGCTCGTCTCCCGGGTGGTCGCTTGATGGCCACACCCGGCAGGACACACCATTCCTGGCGCTGTGCCTGGGACCCCCCACTCAGGCCCTTGCTACCGGTTCACCGAACGTTCCCGTCAGTGTGTCCTCTGTTTTGACCTCACCGACCTCAGGAGCCCTTCACTCGACCACGGAGAGCCAGCAGAGCGAGAGTCATCGTGATGACGCCGACAATGGCTATCGCCAGCGCTGCCTCGGACAGGCTCACCAAGTCCCAGCCACCAGTCCGCGCAAGCGACCTCATCGCACGGAGGAGGTACGTTACGGGGTTGTAGGTCGCGACCGTCGCCAGCCAACCGCTCAGCAACCTCTGCGGCATGAAAGCCGTGGTCAAGAAGGTGAACGGAAAGAACAGCACGAAAGACGTGTTCACGGCGGCAGGATTGCCGGTCTTGAGAGCTATCGCATAGGGGAAACCCGTGAACGCCACACCCCAGGCGCCGGCGAGGAGGACGAACACGATCACCCCGGCCAGACCATCGACGAAGGTGACCCCATACGCCAACCCGACCAGCAGCACCGGGATGGTGAGAGACACCACAATCGCAAAGTCCGCCACCATGAGGCCGAGAAGGAGCGCGATCCGGTTTACCGGCGTCACACAGAGCCTGTCGAAGTACCCGTTCTGGATATCGGTGACCAGCGTGGAGGCTCTCGAAACTCCTGTAACAGCGAAAAGGATCGCCGCGGGCAGCTCGAATGCCTTGAAGTCGAGGTGGACCGCCAGCTTGGCTATGTTTCCCAACGCCGCTACGTTGACCACGTAGAAGAAGAGGGGCACCACGAGAAGCGGGACGACCGAGTCAGGTTCCCGGGGGATCTGGCGCAGCGCTCGCATGGATATTGACGCCATGTCGGTAAGGAAACCGTTCCTCACAGTCCGAGAGCGCCGCCAATGAGCGCGCACCTCAGCTTGCCCTCCGGCCTCAGCTTGCCCTACGGCCCCGGCTTGCCCGCGGACGCTCTCCTTCCTCGACACGCCGATCACCCGTTCCAAGCGGGCGACTTGGAGCCCGGCGCGCTAGAGCTCGGCGCGCTAGAGGGCGGCGTCGTCCAGCTGGCCGATGGAGAGTGACCTCCGGTTATCTGGAGGAACGCATCGTCAAGGGTCGGACTGCGCATGACGATGCTCAGCACGCGGGCGCCATGCTTCTCCAGCGTGACGGCGAGCGGACTGAGCACGCTCGACCCTTCATCACTGCGCATAACTATCTCCGTTTCACCTGTCAGCTCACCGCCGGACCGAAGAGCCTGCACGTCAACGCTTGCGACACCCTCCAGCGAAGCGACAGCGCCGAGGGCTTCCTCATCCACGCTATCGACCGTCGCGACGATAACATCCTGACCGATAGAGCGTTTGAGCTCGCCGGGCGACCCCTCTGCCACCACACGGCCAGACGCTATTATCCCGACACGGTCCGCCAGCTCGTCTGCTTCTTCGAGGTACTGGGTCGTGAGGAATATCGTCATCCCAAGGTCGCGGTTGAGCCTGCCAACTTCGCTCCAGACTGCCGCCCGGCTGTGCGGATCAAGGCCAGTGGTCGGCTCGTCGAGAAAGAGCACCTCGGGGCTGTGGACCAGAGCCGCTGCGAGATCCAGCCGGCGGCGCATCCCACCGGAGTACGTGCTGATGCGCCGATCGATCGCGGCTCCGATATCGACCAGATCGAGCACCTCGCTCATACGAGATGCGATAGCTGATCTCCGCAAGCCATAGAGGCGACCCTGCAACCACAGGAGCTCGCGTCCAGTCTGGCGCTCGTCGAGCGCTGCGTCCTGGAGCGCAACCCCGATGCGGGACCTGACCTCCCACTTTTCGCGCACGACATCGTGGCCGAGAACCGCTGCGTGTCCCGACGTCGGCCGGAGCAGTGTGCACAGCACCCGTACCAAGGTGGACTTCCCCGCTCCGTTCGGCCCGAGAAACCCATAGATCTCCCCGTCGCTCACCGTGATGCTCAGCCCGCAGAGAGCGTCCACATCGCCAACCCTCCGGCCAATGTCCACTGTTCTTATCGCCGCTCCCCGCACAGCCGAACCCCCCGCCGTGCTCCGCGCGCCGTGCACGCTCGATGCAGCTGGATCGCTCGCTCCGGTTACCACATGTGCCACATGCACCAAAGTACCCGAGCCGGCCAGCATCTTCCGCGGCGCCTATCGAGCTACGTCGCGCCGGCCGCTAGAGATTCGCGACGGCGGGGTTCTTCATCGTCGTGTTCTGGAATACCTGCTGGTTCACCTGGCTGAACACGGCTTCAACGGTCCGGTTGCTGCGGGTCCGCCACCGGGAGAAGGTGCTCTATGTGGCTGGCAGCGCACCACCCACCACCGGTGAGGCAGCAGGTAAGACGGAGCACCAACGAGCGCAGATCGCGCTCGCCGCGCAGCGTCTCGGATTACAAATTTCCAACGAGCTCGTCGATGTCGGCTACTCGGTGGGCTGGAGGAACCAGGAGCCGCGCCATCAGCGTGACCCGCATCTGGTGGAGATAGGCCATCAGCCACCGAGCCGGGCGAGCTTGGCGGGGCCTAGATTTAGTGATCATGAACAAGCAGCCTGCCGCCGAAACGATGTCGCCGCTGGAGGAGCTCGCACGCGACCAGCACGCCATGCCCGTCCGTGACGTCGCAGAGCTGCGCGCCGACGTGTGGGGCTCCGATGACGAACTGGACGAGTTCCTAGCCGACTGCCGAGCGAGCCGCGACACCTCACTGAGCTGATACAGCGATGGCGGATATCGCGATCGACACCGATGTCGCATCGAGTCTCCAGAAGGGCGCCGAGCCCGCCTGGGTCCGCGATCACGTCGTCGGCTCCCGCACTTGGCTGACATTCGTTACCGTCGGCGAGCTATCCAAGTGGGCGCGAGTGCGCGGCTGGAGCGAAGTAAAGCAAGCACGCCTCCACGGATGGATCGCAATGCGCCCGGTCATCCCCTACGACCGAGAGATCGCCCGCACGTGGGGAGGCCTGGCTGGTAACGCCCAGCGGCGAGGAAGACCACGGCCACAAAACGACACCTGGATCGCTGCCTGCTGCATCCAGCTCGGCGTGCCGCTCATCACGCTCAACCGCAAAGACTTCACCGACTTCGCGACCCACAAGGGGCTGGTCCTGCTCGATCACAACGACACCTAAGGCCTCTGCACTCCCTCCGCATACACGCTACCTCCGGCCAATGTTCACCGTTCAACCGTTCAACCGTTCAACCGTTCAACCGTTCTTGTCGCGGCGCCCGTCCACGAGCCCGGCGCTGTGCGCTATCGTCGCGACGTTGCTCGATGCCCATCAAGATCACGACTCAGCGGCTCTACCTGTGCACGCCAGATCGGCCGGACCTCGCCGGCTTCATCGCTGCGTGCGTTCGTGGTGGCGTAGACATCGTCCAGCTGCGAGAGAAGCACCTCGACGACGAAGCTCTCGTACGGCGGGCACGCCTTGCGAGGCAGGTCTGCAGCGATCTCGGAGCTCTGTTCATTCTCAATGACAGGCCTGACCTCGCGGTCGATGCTGGCGCCGATGGAGCGCATATTGGCCAAGATGACGTCGCTCCGGTGACATCACGCAAGCTTATCGGTCCGCAGCGACTGCTTGGCCTCTCCACTCATAGACCTTGCGAGCTCGCCAGCAGCTCCGACGAGCCGATCGACTACGTCTCCGTCGGGCCTGTGGTCGAAACGCCGACCAAGCCCGGACGTCCCGGAACCGGTTCGAGCTACGTAACGCTGGCCGCCAGAGATTCGCGACGGCCATTCTTCGTCACGGGAGGCGTGCGACCCGAGAGCGTACCGTCACTCACACGAAGCGGAGCACGGCGCTTCGTAGTGGTGCGCTACCTCACCGAGGCCTCAGACCCTTTCGCTAATGCTCGGGCTCTCAGGGCTGCGATCGATCAGGCGATCGACGAGACGACCGACGAGGCGACCGCTCCCTGAGCTCAGACGCCCAGCCTCCTCACCAGGAGCTCGCGATGATACGATGGGTCGCCCAGCATCAGCTCGGATGACTTGGCTCGCTTGAAGTACAGGTGAGCGTCGTGCTCCCAGGTGAACCCGATGCCTCCATGAACCTGGATGTTCTCAGCCGCTGCATGGAAGTACGCGTCGGAGCAGTATGACTTCACCAGACTTGCGGCGACGGGAAGCTCGTCGGAGTCCTCCTCTGCTACCCAAGCGGCGTAGTAAGCGGCCGACTTTGCCGACGAGACCTCCAAGAGGATGTCCGCGCACTTGTGCTTTATAGCTTGAAAGCTTCCTATCGACCGTCCGAACTGGATGCGGCTCTTAGCGTACTCGACGCTCATGTCTAGGCACCTCTGAGCGCCACCGACCTGCTCACCGGCCAGTGCGACCGCTGCAAGCTGCAGCACCTTCTCCAGCACGCGAAGACCTCCGCCTTCCTCGCCCACGAGACGAGCAGGAGCGCTCGAGAAGTGGAGCTCCGCTTGCTTTCGCGTGGTGTCCATCGTCTGGAGAGGAGCACGTACAAGCCCCGGAGCGTCACAGTCGACGGCGAACATGCTCACGCCGCCAGGCGCTCGGGCGACAACGATGATGAGGTCGGCCGTATTGCCATCGATCACATACGACTTGGCGCCCTGCAGGGTCCATGGGTCGCCCTGGGCCCCAGGCGGGCTCGCTAGACAAGGTGAGGACGAACCATCATCGCCAGCGCCATCTTTGCCAGCGCCAGACAACGCCTCTATGTCCCAGTTGCCATCCTCTTCGGTGAACGCAAGCGTTGCCACCGTCTCTCCGCTCGCTATACCTGGAAGAAAGTCCGCCTTGGCGCGTTCGTCGCCCGAGTGGATCAACGCGTTGGCCGCAAGGGCCACCGTTGAGAAGTACGGCACGCACGCGAGCGAGCGCCCCATCTCCTCGAAGACAACTATCAAGTCGACGTAGCCACACCCCGCGCCACCGTGCTGCTCGGGGATCCCGATCCCCTGTAGACCCAGCTGCTCGGCCATCTGAGCCCAGACGTCCTTGTCATAGCCTTCCGGAGTGCCCATGAGCCGACGAACCTCGCTCATCGGCAGCCGATCGTCGAGGAAACGACGAACCGAACGTCGGAGCTCTTCCTGCTCCTCGCTGAAGGCAAAATCCACGCTAACTCCTTGCTTGTTCTACTGCCTTGACCTCGTCCACTCGGGCTCTCGTCCACTCGGGCTCGGCGCTTGCCCATCTGGCAAATTGCTCCAGCCGATGCAGATGCTCTCCGTGTGCAAGCCGCTCTCGCCGCCGCCAACGCCCTCTGCGGACTCTCCCGGCGCCCAGCTTGCCACGTTAGCGCAGCAACCCGCGGTGACGCTGTGTAGAGCTCGTTGAGGAGTGGGCTAGCGCCGGGCAGCCGCTGTCAGGATATCGTCAACCCGACCACGACGCTCCCAGGCGGGATCCCAACGGTCATGACGGCTGCCGGCTCCGGACCCACGGCGGTCACGGTCCAAGTGGAGTTGCTGGCCGTCAGCTTCTCAGAGGTAGCTGAAGTGTTGGTGATCGAAACGCTGTAGCCGGCTGCAACCAGCTGGCTCTTGTATGAGGCAAACACTGACGACACCGTGCCTGGCAGCGCAAGAGAAAGATGCCATCCCGATGACGTCTTCTGGTTGCTCGCAAGCGAGCTCACGAGCACGTAGCCGCGCGGAAGCGTAACGCTCTTCGGGAAGTTGCTCGGCAGTCCGGGAAGGGATCCGCTGCCGATCGACCCAGGACCGCCCGGCACCCCTCCGATA
>JAJYWA010000004.1 GCA_021791755.1 Actinomycetes bacterium
AGATGACCACCGCAAGTAGTACGAGGCTGCGGGTCGAGCAGATCCAGTCTGTGAACAATGACGTCTGATCCAGCTCGGAACCGAGCGAACAAGTCTGGCGTCGGAAGGTCGGCCAGTGTTCTCCAGTAGGCCTTCGCATACATCGAACCGTGGCCGTGAACATGACGTTCTGCAGCGTCCGGGTACGCTTGGCACGAGGTTGTCGGCGCCGTCTGTGAACGATGGAGATGATCTTGCCGAGCTTCGTATGAGGCGGAGAAGTCGGCCAATAATCGCTGCTGCTTCGGTGCTCCTGATCGTGTTGTCCATAGCGGTTGCCAGCAACCTCTATGAGCAGGCTGGTGCTCGACGATCGGTGCTCGAGGTGGCTCGCGTCATTGGCTTGGGCAGCCGCATCGCGGCGGGGGACCTAGTGGATGTTCGCATATCTGTCGGGAGTGGAGTGGCGGCTGTTCCGTCGTCTGCTGCGTCACAGGTGGTAGGGCGTCGTGCGGGAGTGACGGTTCCTCAGGGGAGCCTTCTCGTGTGGGGCGATGTGGCTCATGGCTCGACAGTTGCTCCAGGGGATGCGATCGTTGGCGCTTCGCTGAAGTCTGGGCAGTTACCCGCAGCCGGCGTTACAAGTGGAGAAACGGTTGAGGTCATCTTGGCGCCGCCCGCAGGCCAGGCTGTACAGCTATCCGGCGCTTCCGCGGGCGGCTTTTCTCCTTCGTCGAGCACGGTTGTTTCTCAAGGCCAGAGCCAAGGCCAAGGGTTGGCAGGAGTAGGAGGAGAATTTGCTGGCAGCGCCCTTGTCTTGACTCGCGCGGTCATCGTTGGCGTGGGCGCTTCCACCTCGCAGGCGGGCCTTGGTGGCGCGATCCCGAGCGCAGCTACCGGTCAGGCGGTCTCGTTGGAGGTCCCACTTTCTGATGCCCCGCTGATCGCGGCCGCTGCTGCCGCAGGGCAGGTAGCGGTTGTGGTTGTCGCTGGGCGTCAGGGTTCTTCACCCCAAGGTCGCTCGACGTTGGCTGCTGGTGGCAAGCGGAGAGCATCCGGATGAGCGCACGTGAAGCAGAGGCCGTTGAGTGTGACCCGTCTGGAGCCGACTGATGTCGCGTCGAGAGCGAGGGCTTCTGCTGTGCGGAGTGCTGGGAAGGTGTTCGGCGTACCTTGTTCGGCGGACGGAAGAATGCCGTGACTGGTGAGCTCGACAGCTCGCACGGTCTGTCCCAGGCGACGGACCTCCGAGGTATGGAATGCCTGGTGAGTGAGCATCGTGCAGGCGGCAACGCCAGCTGCGAGGTGGTGGGCGACAGGGACATCGAGGAGAGCATGGAGATAGATCGTGCGCGCCTGGCGCCGTCATGCGACCCCGACCTGGTGAGGGTTATTCAGCGCGAGGTGGCAGAGCAGCTTTCGCGTGAAGGCGATGGCTTGGGTCATGCCGACAAAGAAGAGCTGTGCCGGCATCTCATTGCGAATGTTCTCCAGGGGCACGCAGCCGATCGCCTAGGCGCCGCAGTCGCGCCCATGGACCCCGAGCAGGAGAGCGCTATCGGTGAGGCGGTATGGGCTCGCATGTTTGGTATGGCTGGGCTCCAAGTCTTGATTGATGATCCGGAGATCGAGAACATCAATATCAATGGGTTCGACCGGGTGTGGGTGAAGTACTCGGACGGCTCCAAGGTCCGTGGACCGGCTGTTGCCGCCTCTGACGCGGAGATCGTCGAGCTCGTCAGGATCGCCGGCAGGAATCTTGGAATGGCTGAGCGGAGGTTTGACGCCGCCAGTCCGGAGCTAGATCTGCGGCTACCGTCCGGACACCGGCTCTCAGCGGTCATGGAGGTTACGGAGCGACCGGTGATCTCGGTTAGGCGTCACCGTCTCGTCGATGTGACGCTGGAGGATCTCGTATCACTGGGCACCTTGAATGGGGAGCTCGCGTCATTCCTGGGTGCGGCGGTTCGCGCGCGAAAGAACATAGTCGTTGCAGGCCCGATGAACGCCGGCAAGACGACACTTCTCCGAGCCCTGGCCAGTGAGGTGGCGGCGCGGGAGCGTATCGTCACCATCGAGCAATCTCTGGAGCTCGGTCTCGACCGGCTGCCAGAACGCCATCCGGATGTGGTCGCGATGGAGGCGCGTGAGCCCAACAGCGAGGGGGCGGGAGAGATCACCATGGCCCGGCTGCTCCGTCGGGCCTTGCGAATGGATGCCGACAGGGTGATCGTCGGAGAGGTGCTCGGCGACGAGATACTGAACATGCTCAACGCTATGAGCCAAGGTCGCTCTGGGTCGATGTGCACGATTCACGCTGACTCGTCGGCCGGTGTGTTTCGCCGGATGGCGTCCTATGCGGTGCAGGCGGCTGAGCGGCTGCCGCTCGAGGCGACCAACCTGCTGATTGCAGGGGCAATTCACTTTGTCGTGTACGTATCGCTGATCGATGATGCGCTCACGTCTACGTATGGACCGGTGCAGGCTGATGTGCGACGTGACGCAGCTGAGACGATCGATCAGTTTCATGCGACCCACCGGAGCACGCTTCGTAGGGTTGTCACCTCAGTCAGGGAGGTAGTGGACGCCGATGGTCCGATGGTCGTGTCAAATGAGATATGGCGGCCGTCGGGAAGTGGGATCGCCGCGCCGGGCGTTCCGATGCGGACAGAGACCTATGACGAGCTCGTGGCCCACGGGCTCGGGCGACCACCGGACAGCGCTGTTCAAGAAGGCTGGGGAGCCATCGGTCTCGACGAAGGCCCGCGAGGTCTTCGAAGGGTTGTCCGGTGATCCCGGCGCCCGCTCTCGTTGCTGGGATTGGCGTCGGTGGCGGATTATCGGCTCTTCTTTGGAGCTGCGCACCGAGGTCCACGCCCGGGTCCGCAGAGTCACGTCCTAGCCTCGAAGCAAGCAACGTAGAGCGGGTGGGCTTTGGGGCGCGTCTGAGCACAAGACCAACAAGAGAGCCCCGATCTTCGATGTCGTCAGCAAGGTGGATGAAGAAGAGGAGCCGCCGGCCTGTCTCACGGCTTCACTGGCAGGAGGTCGCAACCGCGTTCGGGGTCGCAGCCCTGGTCGGGGTTATCACTGGTTGGCCTGTAGCTGCATTGCTTGCTGGGTGTGCCGTAGTAGGTCTCAGGGCGATCTTCGGCGCGACATCGTCGGCTGTTGTTCCGAAGAAACTCGAAGCGATTGCCTCGTGGACGGAGATGCTTCGCGACACGCTCGTCGCAGCGTCGGGCTTGACGCAAGCGATCATCGCAACGGCAGAGACGGCTCCCCTTGGTCTACGCGCCGAGGCTCGGCGTCTTGCAGCTCGTCTTGATGCCAGGGTTGCTATGAAGGATGCGCTCACCGCGTTTGCCGACGAGATTGGAGATGCAACCGCCGACGTTATTGTCGCGAGCCTCCTGATGGCTAGCGAAGAGCGTGCGCAGCGGTTGTCGGATCTCCTGGGTGCACTGGCGCGCTCTGCTCGTTCAGAGGTGTCAATGCGTCTACGCGTCGAGGCAAGCCGTTCTTCTGCGAGAACCGCGGTGCGCACCGTGGCAATAGTGTCGATCGGCTTCATGGCGCTGCTCTTTGCTGCATCCCGTCAATACCTGGCTCCGTACGGTACGGTCGCTGGAGAGATGGTGCTGGCACTGGTGGGTGTCCTGTACGGGCTGGGGCTCTTTCTCATGACCCGAATGGCTCGTCCGGAAGTTGCGACACGCCTTCTTGCGCCTCCCACTCGCAGCTTGGTTTCCAGCGCCGGGATGGACGCGGCGGATGCTTGAAGCGGTTCTCGTCGGTGCGGGTGTCGCGCTGGGTCTTATTGGCCTGTTTCGGTCAGTCTGGCCGATTCGTCCGAGCCTGGGCTCGCTTGTTGGCAATCGCGGGCGTGGCGATACAGAAGGACGGGGGATCGGTCTTCGAGCTATGGCTGATCCGTCGATGAAGGCCGCATCGGGTGGGGTGAGGGGCGAGGTTGGCAGTCGTGCTGCGCGGGTGCTTGTTGCCCACGGCTGGGACCGATGGGTGCCGGCCGCCGACTTGGCGATAGCTGAGCAGACTATGCCCCGACTTTGCGCCAAGGCGTTTGAGGACATGTTCATCTTCGGATGTCTACCGGTGGTTCTATGGGCGCTCAGTATCGCGGCGGGGTCGCCGGTCGCTCCGGGGGCAGTTGGATGGGCTGTGCTCCTCTGTGCCCTCGGTGGTCTTTTCGTGCCGTTGCTCGAGATGAAGTCGCGTGCTCGAAAGCGCCGCGACCATTTCCGACGTGCGGTTGCTGCGTTCTTGGGCATGGTCGTCCTGGCCCAAGCTGGGGGGATGGGCATCGATGGCGCCCTTTCAGCATCCGCAAGCATTAGCGCCGACTGGGCGTTCGCGCGGATGAAGAGGGCTTTGGACGCGGCGAGGCATCTCAGGGTTACCCCCTGGGATGCCCTCGGAGCATTGGGCGCCGAAGTTGGCGTCATGGAGTTGGCTGAGGTTTCGATGCACATAGCGCTAGCTGGTAGCGAAGGGGCCAGAGTGCGTGAATCTCTCGCAGCGAAGTCGGCTTCGCTGCGTCGTCAGGAGATGGCGCGTCTAGAAACGAGAGCTAACGCCGTAACGGAGAAAATGTTCCTGCCAGGCGTGATCTTGATGGTTGGCTTCCTCGTGTTCATAGGCTATCCGGCGTTCGAGAGCGTTCTCAGGGTTACGTGAATGGTGATCACGGTGAATAGGCGAGCCCGAATAACTCGGATCCCACGGCCAAGTAGCGAGCCTCGTCTGCAACCGGCTGCTGATCGATCTATCTAGAAATTGAAGTTAATAACGAAAGGAAAGGTATGAAGCATAGCAACATAGTTGGGAAGCTGGTAGAACTTCTGGATGGTCTCTGGGTGTTCGTGCCATTGTGGGCACTGTTGCGGTGCAAGCTGGAGATGTCGCCGAGTGACGAGCGCGGTGATGTTGCTGAGAAGGTTGTGGTGGTCGCACTGTTCGTGGCAGCCGCAGTTGCATTGGGCTACATCATCTACGGCAAGGTGGTCGCGGCCGCGAATGGCATCAACCTCTAGATTGGTGTGGAGGATTGGGTTCAGTGCACCGCGCAGCCTCGTTGCCAGGCCGGTTCTCGAGTGCGACTGTTCCACGGCGCCGTCGAGGGTCGCGACGTTGGCGGTCGGAGCTCGGTGACGAGCGGGGAGATGTCGCGGAGTCCGTTTTGGTGTTTCCCGTCTTCTTCCTGTTCATGCTTGTAAGCCTTCAGATGGCGATGTGGGCTCACGCGGTCCAGGTGGCACAGAACGCGGCCGCCTCTGGTGATCAGGCAGCCCGGGCATTTGGGGGATCAGCCGCACTGGCGGTCACGCAGGCGGAGCAGTTTATCGAGGTGGCCGGTGGTACATCGGATCTTTCTAATGTCCAGGTCAGCGTGAGCTATCTCCCGGGTGGAATGTCCAAGGTCGAGGTCTCGGGAGATGCTGAGTCGATCTTGCCCTGGTTCAGCGCGCATGTGTCTGCTGTTCGGCTTGGTCCGATCCAACAGTTCAGGAGCTCGGGATGAAGGTGCAGTTGCAGGCATGCGCCGGGCGCTGGCGCCGTCTACCGGTTGCTTCTATTGCCCGACGGCGAAGGCGGACCGAATTGGATGGGTATTGCTCATGCGACCTGGGTCGACCGGAGCCTCCGAGTGGTGGGAGCGCTGCAGTTGAGCTGGTTGTCCTCGCTCCAATTCTCATGTTGTTCATAGTGTTCATCGTGATGCTTGGTCGTCTCGCCGCTGCGAGGTCGGAGGTGGTCGCGGCTGCTCGTACAGGTGCACAGGCTGCCGTGGTTTGGGGTACGCCAGGTCAGGCAGCCTGGGCAGCGGACGCAAGTGTGTCGGTAGAGCTTCTTCAGCATCATCTGAGGTGCTCGAGAGCGAACGTTGGCGTAGACACGAGCAACCTCCGTCCCGGGGGTTCAGTAAGGGTTTCGGTCTCCTGCACCATGTCGATGGCCCAGTTGGCGATGCCTGGCATGCCGGGCTCGAAGACGATCGCGGCATCGGTCGTTGCTCCCGTCGGGATGTACCGGAGCGTTAGTTGAGCGGCGTGATCGTTGGGACATGGACTGGTCGTCTCTCGTGCGGCTTGGAGGCCGCGCTCTCATGAGGAGGCGATCTGGGGCCACATCTGGCCACGTTGTCGAACGGGGATCGTTGACTGTGTTCACCGCGGTGGTTGCTGTCTCGCTCTTGTTGGTCAGCGGGCTCGTGGTGGACGGGGGAGCTTACCTCGCCGCGCAGCGGTCAGCCGTGGATCTAGCGGAGCAGGCTGCTCGGCAAGGTGCGGACCAAGTGTCGCAGCAGTCGCTGAGGAACGGCGTCGTGGAGGTGTCGGCGCAACGAGCTGTAGCCGCGGCGGAGTCGTACTTGGAGGCAGCTGGCCACCCGGGCACGGCGTGGGTGAGTGGTCAGACGGTGTACGTATCAGTGGCATACAGGAAACCGACCATCTTGCTCGAGGTGATGGGGTTGCGCGAGCTCGATATCCGGGCAACGGCAAGCGCCCAGGAGGTACACGGGATCGTAACTGTTGATCCCTGAAGGTCCGATCGTCAATTCCGAGGCGCCAAGCTCACGGGATCCACGGTTGTAACCGCACCTTGATGGGGATGGATAAAGCACCAACGGCGCGTACCAAGCGTCCGCAAGACAGGGCAGAGTCCTGGAGCGAGCTAGGCGACCACGAGGACATGACTGTGAAGAGGAGGTCACAGCAGCGATGACGAGACTTATTTTGCCGCGGAGAAAGCTAGCGACGATCTTGTCTGCGGTTGGATCATTAACGGTGTTGAGCGCTGTGCTTTGCGGTTCTCCGATCTTGTTGGTGATGGTCATGCCGTCACCGATCCCAAGTAGGTGGCCGTCCCCTTCGGACCTGGCGTCCAGGGCACTGTCTCCGCCAGCTATGCACGTGTGGCTATCGGTTCTCAGCGTCCTAGCGTGGTTGGCCTGGCTTTGGTTCCTGGCGGTCGTGACCATTGAAGTGGTGGCCGCAGCAAGAGGGATGAAGGCGCCGCGAGTGCCCGGGGTGCGCGTCGGCCAGAACCTTGCACGTTGGCTGGTGGGCTCGATTGTCTTGGTCGTCCTGCTTCACGCAGAGGGCCAGTGCCTGACGCACGGCCGTGTGGCAGCTCAACGGGAGCCAGCGTCGATCTCGGCGGTCTTGGCCAGTTCGGACGTCTCGACAGGACCAGCCGTTGTGATGGAGGTGGCGAGAACGAGAAGTACTGTTGGTGGTCCATCTGAAAGCTTTCCGGCGCCTCGCCGACATCAAGGCGCCCCCACCGATCTGAGCAGCGATCCTGAGGAGAACGGCCAGAGCTCTGTTCGTGCAGCGACGACGGCCCGAACCACTGCATCAACCACTGCATCAGAACAGAAGCCTCAACCGAAGCCCGGAACCTACACGGTGCAGTCCGGCGACACACTCTGGTCGATCGCCGCTCGCGAGCTCCACGATCCTCTTCGGTGGACCGAGATCGCTCGTCTCAACTATGCGAGACCCCAGTCGAACGGTGGGGCTCTTACGGCTTCGCACTGGCTACAGCGTGGTTGGGTACTGGCCATGCCGCACGCCGAGCCTGCTTCGGTGGGGCGCGCGGGCTCGTACCAGACTGTGTCCAACCAGGCGCCTCACGCAGTGTCGTCGCCTAGCGCACCTGATGTACAAGACGACCGTCACGGGAGCGGCTCCACGAAAGATGAGATCGAAGGTTGCTCGAACACGGTGGTCGCTGGCCCGCAGGATACCCGCGCCGTGGGCGCTCCCTCGGGAGGAGGACGCGGCGTGCCGCTCGTTCCCATTGGTGGGAGCTTGTTGGGCCTGGGAGTGGTTGCCACGCTCGAGCACATGAGAAGGGCTCAGCAAAGGCATCGTGGTAGAGGCCGGAGCATCAGGCTTCCTGATGCGGAGCTCCTCGAGACAGAACGCAGGCTGAGATCGAGCGATGATCGCGACGCCTCGAAATTGATCGCGTGTGGCCTTGAGGTTCTCGGATCGTCCTTGGCGGAACATCCGGAAGGAGCGACCCCAGCTGTGATTGGCGCGAGGTTGTCTGGGACGTTTCTCGAGATCATGGTAGATAGCCGGTGCTGGTCGCCTCGGGCAGTTGTTCAGCCTTTCGAGGCGCGTCACGGTAGTGGCTCGTGGTTCGTGGAGCGCCGAAACCTTGCAGTCATGGCGAACGGCGCCGGGGGAGATCGAGATCGGAACAGGTTGAAGGGAGCTGCTTTCCCCTCGTTCGTTTCGTTCGGCCGGGATCCCGCGGGCCTTGTTCTCGCCAACCTCGAAGCAGCAGGATCCCTGGCTGTGTCAGGTCCGAAGGAGCTCGTCGTGGGGACGCTTGCAGGCATGGCGCTTGAGCTGGCCAGCTCACCATGGGCGTACTGCGCTGACATATGTCTGGTCGGCCTCGGAGCGAAGATGCCCGTTCTCGAACGGATCACCACGTTCGAGAGTGTGTCGCAGGTGATTGCCCATCTGGAGGTCCGTGCAAGCGACTCGGAGAAGCTCCTCAAGGCGAGCGGGTTCAGCCGTTGTGATTTCGCCAGGATCTGTTGTGGTGATGCCGATTGGGAGCCAACGATCGTGCTTTGTGCTCAGGACCTATCGCGAAGCGAAGCGGACGAGCTGGTGGAGGTGGTTGGGGATGGCTCGCTCGGCCTCGCTGTCGTGATGGCCACAGAAGAGAGCTCTGCGCGCTGGACCGCCGAGATCATCCGCGGCAAGCTGCGAATCGAGCCGCTGGGAGTAACGGTGCATCCCCAGCCTCTAGGCGAGCACGACCTGGGATCTATATGTAGGTTGCTGGACCTTGCTGCCAATGTGAGCGATTCGGGCGTCCCGGAGCCTGTGGAGGCATACGGGAGCCCGTCTGGACCACAGGGAGCCGCACATCACTCGAGTGTGGGGGCGCCAGGGAGTGTCGGCAGCGGTGAGCTGAACAGAGCCACGGGCAGCGTCCGAAGTGACGCTGAGAGCACGTATCCTACAGCGCGGCTGGTTCGAGCGGTGTCTGGTGTTTTTCCCCAGGCTCGCAGGCGCGCTGAGGTTTCAGCAGCGCCAGATCCGGGTACGGATTGCGAGCTCGAGGGCATCTCGAAGGCCACACACATGCTCGCGATCATTGACGATCCTGGCTCGCTCGCCACGCGCACACCCGCCCAGGCCCAGGTCCAGGATCAACCGACCCCGGACAAGCCGCTCCAGGGTGAGCCAGCTGGTGGCGACCAGCGCGACCTAGGCACTCCGGCGTCGTGCGCACCGGTCTCGGTGTGCCTCGCTACGGCGAGGGCGCGGCTGCCGGCCGGTGATCTCGCGGGCAGTCTGGAAGATGGCGGCTTTGGGCATGAGCGCCAGACAGAGCGCACGCCTGAGCAGAGCGCGCCCTTGCCAAGAGGTGACGGCGGTGGGCCGCTTCGTGCGAGCGGGCGAAGGGAGGCGCCCGCGCGCACCGATGTGGAGGTCGAGGTGGCTGTTCTCGGGCCCGTTGAGATCAGGGGGGCAGAGAGGCCAACGAGACGCGCTGGGGCCACAGAGTTGGTTGTGTACCTAGCGATGCATCGTTCCGGTGTAGCCAGCGACGCGTGGGCGGCGGCGATCTGGCCCGATCGCGTCATGGCGCCATCAAGCCTCCATTCGACGGCATCCGAGGCTCGCCGTGCGCTCGGCCGCTCGAAGAGCGGCCAGGATCACCTGCCGCGCCAGCATGGGCGGCTCCAGCTGGCGTCCACGGTAGGAAGTGACTGGCAGCGGTTTCTTGATCTCGCAGGCCAGGGATCGCCAATCTGCCTCGAACAGGCTATGTCGCTCGTACGGGGTGAAGCGTTTCAAGGCTTGAGAGCCATTGACTGGATCGTGCTCGAGGGCTTTGTCGCGAACATCGAGGCGCAGGTGGTCGATGTCGCGACAGGTCTTGCGGAGCACTTCTTAGGGGTGGGGGATGCATCTGGCGCCGAGTGGGCCGCGAGGCAGGGTCTCAGGATAAGCCACTACGACGAGAGGCTATACCGAGTGCTCATGCGTGCAGCCGACGCTGCTGGCAACCCGGCGGGAGTGGAGAGGGTCATGGACGAACTGACGAGCCTTGTCGCCGAGGAGGTTGAACCTTACGACATGGTCCATCCGGAGACGGCTGCCCTTTATGCGCGCCTTGCCCGCGGTAGGAGGGCCCCGGCGTTTCAACAACGGGCTGCGCAACGCGCGTGATGCCCGAGCTGCCAGGTCCTCTCATGGCCGGCTGCGATCGGGAACGCCCGCGCCTGCGCTAAGGTCATCTGGATGCTCATCAACGGCGTGCTTCGTGAGAAGATGGGCTTGCTGGATCTGCGGGTAGACTCGGCCTTCGACCGGCTCAGGGGGAAGCGAAGTCTGGATGTGCTCTTCTATGGCGCGTCAGCGATTGGCGACCATGGGGCCCTCTGGGTGCTGGTCTCTGTCCTGCGGGGCGTGCAACCCAAGCATCGCCTGCGTGCAAAGCGCACGATCGTTGCCGCTGGCATAGAGTCCGTCTTCGTGAACCTGCTCTTGAAGTCCCTGTTCAAGAGGAGTCGGCCATCAAACGATGGTCCGCACCCGCTCCCGTTGCGGATACCGCGAACCAGCAGCTTCCCGAGTGGGCACACCACTGCCGCCTTCTGTGCGGCGACGCTGCTTGCTGAAGGTGATCCCCTGTGGCCGGCGTACTATGCCATGGCATCAGTGGTGGCCGCGAGCCGTATTCATGTTCGGCTTCACCATGCCTCGGACGTGCTTGCGGGTGTTGCTCTCGGCTCCGCGCTGGGGCGCATAGGCAGGCGGCTGGTCCCGCTGGAGCGCAGCTGAACAGGAGGTCTCCGTGCTATGGGGTGGACGTCGTGCCGCGAGGAGCCCTGACGTCCGAGGCGCGAAGGCCCGTGAGCGGCGCGGACCATATGAAGCAGTGTCCACGGCTGGTCAGGCGGGACCTCCCGTGATCATTAGGTCACGGAGGACGATCGCCCCGGAGCGCTCCACGTCACGGGTGGCCGTGAGCAGGACGACGCCTCGAAGGTTAGCAATGCTCCGCAGTCGTTCCAGTGCGGTCGATCCAGGTTCTCTCGTAAGCTCCTCTTGGTAACGGTGGGCGAAGTCGTCGAAACGGGCAGGTTCGTGTCCGTACCAGCGGCGAAGCTCGGTGCTCGGGGCGACGTCTGTCGCCCACTCGTCGAGATCAAGCGCGGCCTTCGTGATCCCGCGGGGCCAAAGCCGATCGACAAGCGCCCGGTGCTCTGTGAGGCGGCGCCCGGGGTCCTTGTAGACTCTTACGACCTCGATGTCCATCCAGCCTCAGGCGACCCTTGTCCCGCCCGGAAACCGAGGGCAGCTACGCGTGGTCGTTGTCATCTCCACGACCAGAATACCCTCTCGCAGACCCTCGCACATTCAAACGCCGTCGACCAGGTTGAGCAATGCCGCGCCGAGGTATGGCTCAGGCCCGTGAACGCCACACAGAGCGTCTCACGCTGTGGCGACCGTAAGTACTCGGTGAACCAGGAGGTGGCTCAGGCCGCATGGGTCGGGATCTGGTGCGACGAGCGCTTGGGGGAATGGCTCAACACTTCAATATCGCCCGGCTCGTCAGGCGAGACAGAGGTCTGTACTTTCGGGCGTCGACCGGAAAGCTCCCGCCAGGTGGCTGGTGGCTCCGCCCCCTCAGGCCTCAGGCGGCGTGGCGGGTCGCATAGAAAACCGCGAGCACAGAGCCGAGTGGTAGCTCCTTTGGTATCGTACGGCCAATCACGACGGGAATCGCAGGCACGCCAGTCGCCATTGATATAGCGTGCGCCCTCTTTGCGGCCCTCTCCACGTCATGAGCGTCGACTGTGATCGACGCCTCCGCCACGACGTAGACGCGTTCGTGCGTGTCGCGTCTTTCGGCCTCGACGATCATGTTGGCAACAAGAGCGTCTCTGCAGTTGTCCTCGGTGATACGACCGTCCTCGACGGCTGCATCGAACAGCTCGATCAATGATTCTTTATCGGACTTCACCACTCGGCGAAAACCCGGTCCCGTGCGGGAAAGAATCGCTTGTAGATTAGTCTCTGCACGCCTCTCGTACTCGCTGCCCTGCAAGTCGCCGACCTGGTTCTCCAAGTTGCCGACCTGGCCCTGCAAGTTGCCGACCTGGCCCTCCAAGTTGCCGACCTGGCCCTGCAAGTTGCCGACCTGGCCCTGCAGGCGGTCGAAGCGCCGATTGGCGGTGTCCATGAACTTGTGAAGGGTTGCCTCCGTGCGTTGCTGTGCTGCTGCGAGCTCTTCTACGCGAGCCTCCGTGCGTTGCTGTGCTGCTGCGAGCTCCTCTACGCGAACTGCGAGCTGGTCTACGCGAGCCGTGAGCTCCTCCACGCGAACTGCGAGCTTTCCGACTATTGATGGCAGCTCCAACATCTCGTCTCCGAGCAGAGCCGCGCGGAGAGCAGCCTTGAGCCCTGGGTCGTTCTCGACCTCCCGGATGATGCCGATCGTGTCCATGTCTGTATCCTACCTCATCTGCTGTCTTTGATTGATGTCTCTAGTGCCTTCACATAGTACCACATGGGATTGCCCGCTCCATCGGTGCTCTCAATGCCATCTCTGATCACTCTGGCAAGCATTCGGTTGATTATCTCCTTCTTCATGCCGGTTTGTCCCGACTTGGTGGAATTGGAATGGTGGTTCTCCGCCTCGGGCGCCCTGTTGGTTTGCGTCGGACTTCGTGACAGTGATCGGGCTTGGGATCGACCAGCGCCCGCGGGTCTTCACGACCAGTGGAGGAGCATTCGATCAAGGGCGATCCAGACGGTGGGGCCGGCCGTGCCGGGAGGTGACCGTAATCGAGGCTGCGGAGCGCTGGCGCGCGGACCAGGGTGCCATGATGCGGTCCGCACGGTGGCGAAGGAGGGCGCGCTCAAGGCGTTGACGAGCTCTCGCCCGGGGCCGAGTCAAAGCAGCCACCAAGAAGACGCAGGTCGGCGCTGACCAAGGCCGCTGGCGACTCTTGCCGCCATGAGCCGCTTGCCACTACCTGTGTGATCATAGACTCTAGCGTGGCTATCGGTTCCGTGCGCCTGCGTGTCGTGGTGAAAACGCTCAGCGATCCGCTGGCGGCTTTCCTTCGGCGGGGTGGCCAACTGCTGGAGCATCTATGAGCGATACAGAGCGCATGGATGTACGTCTGGTAGAGTGTTGTCGTGAACCTGACACAGTGGGCCCGATCACAAGGTGTGCATCCGCAGACCGCCTACCGGTGGTTTCGCAACGGGACCCTGCCTGTCCCGGCAGTCAGAGTAAATGCTCGCACGGTTCTGATATCCACCGAGACCATTCGGGACACTGACCGCCAAGCGCTCGGTCTCTACGCGAGGGTCTCCTCTCATGACCAGAGAGGTGACCTGGACCGCCAGGTGGCGCGTCTGTCGGAGTGGGCGGCCAAGGAAGGCCATGTCGTCGTTCGCGTCGAGGCCGAGGTCGGCTCGGGGATGAACGGCTCACGGGCGAAGCTGCGGAGGCTGCTCGCAGATCCCAAGGTGACGACCGTCGTCGTCGAGCGCCGTGACCGTCTTGCCCGCATGAACGCAGAGTTGGTGGAAGCAGCCCTGGGCGCCCACGGGCGCCGCCTGGTGGTCCTCGACGAAGAAGAGATCGACGACGACCTGGTGAGAGACATGACCGAGGCGCTAACCAGCTTCTGCGCTCGGCTCTACGGCCCTCGTTCGGCGCGCAACCGGGCCATCAAGGCGCTCAACTGCGCCAAGCACGACGTTGGACCGGCGGCGCTGTCTGAGCCTAGTGGGAAACTTTGTAGATGAGCAGGCGTGGACCGGCGTTGCGCACGCTGGCCGAGACCTTCGTGGTCGCTCCTCCTCGTGGGGCGCGGGTGCGCGCCCGCCTGTTCGTCAGCGATGCCGACGATGGTGTCCTCGAGGCGCTCGGGGCCCATCTCGGGCGCCTGGCATCGAAGGACCTGTCCCGGCGAGCGGCCGAGGGCGCTCTCGGGGCCAAGGCCAGAGCGGAGTCGCGCCCGGGGCCGCAAACGAGAGCTCACGGCCAAGTCGAGCTCTCGCTGGGCGGGGGCGATCACCAGGTACAGTGCGGACGCCTACGGCCTCGCCAAGCGCAACCTCGTCACCGAGCGAAAGTCGCTCATGGCGCGAGTCGCGAAGATCAAGGGCCGGGTGTCGCTCGCCCCGGGTGAGACCAAGGGCAAGCGCCACGGCTGTGGGAGCGCTGCCGAGCGCTTCGAGAGGCAGATGCGCCGCCAGGCGCGCTCCGCCCGCCTGGCAGTGGTGGAGGCCTAACTGTCCTCCGGGCATCTCCGCATCCGCCGGGGCGGCAAGCGCCTGGCCCGGAACTGCCAATACCTCTAAGCCGCAGTTCAGACCGCTGAGCAGTGGCGGTCCGAGTGGACCGCTGAGCGGTTCTTCGTCGCCGCTGACAGAGAGGCGGACAAGGCGTGGGGCAACGAGACCATCCGCTGGCGCCACGTCGAGGGGTGGTGGAGGGATCAAGCTGCCGGCGCTGCTCGCCAGCCTCGCCAACCGACCGCACGGGCGCTACCGCATCTCCTGCGCTCTCTCCTGGTCGCATCGCGGAGACGAGGTGGTCGCTCAGGCGATCAGCGGAGCCATCCGTTACGACATCCATCTGGATCCGGACAAGGACCGTTGGCGCTCCGACGCTTCCTGGAAGACCAATGCCGTGGCTCTCATCATCCTGGCCCAGCTCCGGCGCGGACCGGTGGTGGCGCGGTCGACCTGAACGTCGGGCGCCTCGCCGTGGCGGTCCTCGACCCTTCTGGAGACACGGTGGGGGCGCCGGCGACGATTCCCCTCGTCACAGACGGGCTCCCGTCTTCTACCCGCGACGCCAGGATCAGTGACGCCATCTCCCAGGTGCTCGCCATCGCCAATGGGCGCGATGCCGGATCGGTCGTGATCGAAGACCTCTCCTTCGACGCCTCACGCTCCGAGGGCCGGGAGCACACCGGCAACCGCCCCTCGAGGGGTAAGAGGGGCAAGACCTTCTGCTGGCGCATCTCCGGCCTGCCGACCGCCAAGCTGCGCGACCGGCTCACCCAGATGGCCGCCAACGCCGGGGTGGCGGTCATCGCCGTCGGCCCTGCCTATACCTCGAAGCGGGGCGCCGAGCACTGGCTCGCTCCACTACGAGAGCAACACCCGCACCAAGACCTGACCGGTCATCACGCAGCAGCGGTGGCGATCGGCAGACGCGGGTTCAGACAGCGACTCCGGAGACGGGGCAGGAGCGCTTGGACCTCACCAGAGGATGGGGGACGAGACACTGCGAGTGTCTCCGAAGGAGACCATGCCGGTGAGCTCTACCGGCCTGGTCGAGCCCGTAGCGCCCAGGGGCCCGAAGCAAATGCAGAGCGCGAGGCTGGGATCGAATGGCCTGTCGCCGGCAGGCTGAGGTAAGGCGCCCGTAAGACCGCAGCGCTCACCGGGAGCGGAGGGGCCCAGGAGACCCAGGACCGTTCGGGGCCTCCTATTGAGCGAATATCATGATCGCTCAGTGGTTAGGAACGGTATGCCTCTTGGTCCTGGTGATGCTCGGGGTTGAGCAGTCGGGTCTCGGCGAGGTTTTCGGTGAGGACTGCGTCAGCGAGCCGTGGCCACCGCAGCGCTGCCCACGCACCGAAGTCGTGGTCGCTCAATGACACGCATGCAAGGTTTCTGTCAGGGTCCACCCAGATGAAGCTGCCTGAACGACCGAAGTGGCCGAAGGTGCTCTCCGAGCAGAGACCACCGGTCCAGTGAGGGTGCTTGCTGTCTCGGATCTCGAGTCCTAATCCCCAGTCGTTGGGCGACTGATGCCCGAACCCGGGCAGGACGCCGCTCAAGCCTGGGAACGCTACCCGTGTCGCCTCGGCAAGGGTAGCTGGAGCGATGGCCTGGGGGGACAAGAGCTCTCGTGCCAGTAGCGCAAGATCTGCGAGGGGGCCTGACATTCCTGACGCCGGGGACCCTTCGAGCGTGGTGGACGTCATCCCGAGTGGTGAGAGCACAGCCTCGTCGAGGTATACGCCGAAGGGTACGCCGGATTGGGTGGCTACGTGCCTCGCGAGGAGATCGAAACCGAAGTTCGAGTAGATGCGCCTCCGACCCGGCGCCGAGAGGACCCGATCGTCGTCGGTCGCGAGGCCGGATGCGTGCGCAAGGAGGTGCCTGACGGTAGAGCCTGGCGGGCCGCACGGTTCATCCAGGTCTACAGTTCCTTCCTCGGAGGCGACGAGGACTGCGAGCGCTGTGGCGACCTTCGTCACCGAGGCCCACCTCAGCGGGACGTCCATAGAACCCTCCCAGTCGATGACGCGTGGCTCGCCTTCATGCGCTGACACGACAGCCGCTGCCACTGTGGTCGCTGGCCAGGTTTTCACCTGGTCGAGGGCCCGTGCGACGTTTATCACCAGCTTCACTCTAGCGGTGAGCCGGGCCTGGGCAAGGGAGCGCGGGCGAAGCTGGGATGGTGCGTGGGCAACGGTGCGGCCGTCGGTTGCGCGCGGTCAGCGATCTGAGCGCGCAGTTCGGTGCCGATGCGGTAGTGCCATCAGCACGTGCCCGCGGTATGGTGGGCAAAGGCGACTGCAACGGCATGAGATGCGAGGTGACGACTGCGATGAAGCCGTGGTGGAGATGAGCTCGAAGCTGAAGAGTGTGGGACGACAAGTGGCGAGCAAGCCGAGGCTGATCGGACTTGGGGTCTGGATCACCGCGTACGTACTGGGTGCAATGGGAATCGAGGCATTGCTGCGGCGCCGGAAGAGAGTGGCGGGTACGCGCGATGATCGCCAGTCGGAACGATAGGCTCCTAGCATGCCCCCAGAGAAGCCGCATTGGGCGCAGCTGTACAGCGAGGTCGTTACGTCGGGGCTCTGTACAGGTTGCGCAGGGTGTGTGATCGCCTGCCCCTACGACGTCCTCACCTACGATGACCGCGCCTCGTTTCGGCCGATCCACGTAGACGAGCACGGAGGCGCGCAGGACTGCACCTACGGCGCTCGCGGGTGCACCCTGTGCACGAGGGCTTGTCCTCGCTTCCGCACGTGGGAAGCCGAGTGTGACACCTACCTGTTCGGGCGCCAGAGGGAACCCTCGGAGGTGGCCGGCCAGTACATCGAGGTCACGCTGGCGCGCGCGACCGATGCCGATGTGAACCATGCCGGCCAGGATGGAGGCTTGGTCTCCGCGTTGCTCATATGGGCGCTCGAGACGAAGATGGTGGACGCAGCCCTCGTGTCGTACCTCGAGGGAGATGGCCGCAGCTGGCGGGCGGTGCCGGGAGTAGCTCGCTCTCGTGACGAGGTGCTTGCGAGCGCGGGATCGCGTTACACGTACAGCGCGAACACGCTTGCTTACAAGGATGCCGTAGAGGGTGGCGCCCAGCGGCTGGCTCTGGCTGCGATGAGCTGCCAGGCATCTGCTCCTGCCGTCATGGCCAGCCGGAAGGCCGGCAAGGTCGCCAGGAGGTTCGAGCTGAATATCGGCTTGCTGTGCTCGAAGACCTTTGACGATGCGATCTTCACCGCGCTCTTCGACAAGCGTTATGGCCTCCGGCGCGAGGAGATTGCGAAGATCAACATCAAGGGCGTCTTTGAGATATGGCTGCGGGACGGCAGCTATCACGAGGTCCCGCTCGCCGAAGGCTATGAGTGGACTCGCGCAGGCTGCATGGCATGCCCGGACTTCTCTGCCGAGCATGCTGATATATCTGCTGGCGGTATTGGCGCCTTTGATGATTGGACATTGGCAATCGTGCGCACCGAGCGTGGTAGCGAAGTCATGGAGGCCGCTTGTGCAGACGGGGTCATCGAGAAGCGGCCGATCGATGACGATCCGGCAGCTGTAACGCTGCTTCGCAAGCTGTCGAGAGTGAGCAGGCGGCGCTGGCCCGAAGACGCGGACCCAGGCCCGCGATTAGTGGCGAAGACCGAGGTGCCGTTGGCAAGCCGCTGATCGCGGGGAGCAGCTTGCTTCGTTGGAAGTGATCGTGGAGGACCAACTCGCCCTTCCGGCGGCGATGATCACTGCGGTACTGGTTGGTGTGGTGTCCGGTGGCGGTTTCCGGTAGGCAGGTCTGACTACGGCGCTGGTTGCCGCGGTGCCCAGCGGCACGGTACGGCTTGTTACGGTGCTTAGGAGGCGCTTAGGAGAGAGCCGGTCGGGCGGGCTCGGCGACGAGTGCCCGAGCTCGTTCGAAGATGGCGTCCAGCATCTGCCTGGTGAGCTTGCCGGTAAACGTGTTCTGCTGGCTGGGATGGTACGAGCAGATAAGCGTTCTTCCGCCTGGGTTGGCGGCGCTGACCGAGGCGTTCTCACGTGTGCTGCCAGCTACGGTATGGGTGCCAGCTCGGGAGCTCTGGGCCTCGATGGTATCGTCTATTCCGGCCGGTCGTGACAGTTGGCTCGGTCGTGACGCCTGGCTAGGTCGGATGTTGCCCTGGCGGGCGTTGCCTGCTCTGGCCAGTCTTGTGTCGAGGGGGATCTCTCTGCCGTGCGCAAACTTGGGGCGCGGTCTGAGGCCTTCTATCTTTGCAAGTGCCTCGTACGCGAAGTGGCCCAGCGCCACGACGACCCGTACGTTTGCGAGAAGCTCCATCTCACGTACAAGGAATGGGACGCAGGCGTCCTTCTCGCAAGACGATGGTTTGTTCGCCGGAGGAGCGCAGCGGACCACTGCTGTGAGGTAGGCGCCGCAGAGCTGCATGGATGCTGTCGTGTCTCCGCTCGGTGGCTGGCTCGCGAAGCCTGCTGAACGAAGAGCTCCGAAGAGCCAGTCGCCTGACCGGTCGCCGGTGAACATGCGGCCGGTCCTGTTCGCTCCATGGGCCGCAGGTGCGAGGCCCACCACCAGCAGGCTCGCTGACTCATCGCCGAGGCCCGGAACCGGCTTTCCCCAGTACAGCTCGTCGCGGAAAGAAGCGCGACGCTCGGATGCGACCTTCTCACGCCAGGCGACAAGTCGCGGGCAGCGCCGACATGACGTGATGTCACTTGCCAGGATCTCGAAGCGGTTATCTAACGAACTTCCAATCGGTTGGCTGTTACCTGTCAAGACGTCAACCGGGAAGGATGATATGCAGCCGTGAACGCATGACCGCCATCACTCGGCGAGCAACGATCTCCGATCCTCCAGACGCCAGATGCACGCCATCCGGCGTCCTGACCTCTATCTCGGTGCCTGATGGCGTGGTGAGGTACTCCTCGTACTGGCCTCCGGGTCCACAAAGCACAGCGGTCGAGCTGACGTAGGTGACGCCAGGATGCAGTATGGACTGCGCTCGGTCGATGTTGTCGATCATCTTCATGTCGGCAGACAACGTGGGATCTGCCATGGACGGCATCCCCACCCATATCACCTGCGCACCCCGAGAGGTTGCCTCTGTCATCATGAGCGCCGCTCGCTGGCCGTACGCGGCGACCCAGGATGCTGTTCCTACGGTCATGACTTGGTTGTTCACTATGAAGTTCTGGGCATCATTGCCTCCAATCATGACTACGACGACCTGTGGCGCGTACTTGACCATGTCCGCGTTCAGCTCGGCTGGCCAGTTGAAGTAGTCAGGACGGGAAAGACCCGTGTCGACGTGGGCGTCGAGAATCGCCCCTACCGCGTCGGTAGCCGCCAGGTCATTCACGAGGCTGTAGCCGAGATCCTCGCCTATCGAGTCTCCAATGATCAGCACTCGAAGTGGGTTCGACGCGGTCGGGTGTACGTAGACAGGTTGCGGCGCTGGTGTCGAGGAGGCCGAACGCGGACCTGGAAGATGCTCCAGAAAGTCAGGCGGCGGGCCCGGAAGGTGGCTACCCTTCGGAACGCTGATGGGGCCTTTCGCGATGAGCTGCACTCCACTGACGCCGTGGCGTCCCATCGCGTCGTGCGCAGAGGTGACGATCTCGCTGAGGCCGGTGTGACCAGCCAACCAGGACAGTGGGCGCAGGACTGTGACCGACACGCTGCGTCGAGCGCCGAGCGGAGAAGCCAGCGCCGCACGCTCGAGTGTATGCGCGTCCAGGAGAAGCCAGAGACCAAAGCACACCAGTCCAGCCACTGCAATCCGGCGGATTGGAGCGCTCCTGGATGGCGTCACGCGCTCGCGAGCCTTCCACGCTCGCCAAGTGCCCCAAGCGATCTGGCACTTCTTCCAGGCAACATCTCGCACTTCAGCCAGCCGCATCCGAGCGGTTGGCACCCGTGCCACCATTACGCTTCGCGTTGCTCGCGTTTCAGGTGTTCTCAGAGTTACCGGGGTGTCCGGCGTATCTTGCGGAGATCGCTCCTCCCAGCGGCCACGACTCGGCAGCGTGCGACTCGAAGTGTCCAGGTTGCCCGGCGCTGTTCGTGCCTCCGTTGCGTTAGTGTCCCCTGCTGTCTTAGCGTCTTCTGCGTGGCGCTCGCCGACGCGGCCGTCGCCAGCAGGGTGGTCACCTGTGTTGCGGTCGACGGTCACAGTTGAAGTACGAGCTTGAGCTTGAGGTGAACGAGAACTGCCAGCGAGAGCACAGCCAATTATACGCGAGAGCGCACTAGCCACACGCTTGCGTAGCTCGTGGGTACGGCGAAGTTCATGAACGGTCAGGCCACGTCTATGCCGGGAGGCCCATAAATGTCACGAGAGCGTGCGACTGCAGCGCCGCTTGGGACTGGTCTTCGGTCTCGGGAGCCGGCGGGACCTCGTCGAACCGCGGAGGCGGCTTGTTGAGCATGAGCGCGCTGATGATGCGGCGCTGACCACAAGTGGGCTCGCTACGCTTACTACGCTAGCTACGTTGCAGACGTGCAAGACGAGCAACGCGAGCGGGCAACCAACACGAAGACGGTTACGCCACCGCCAGAGTGAGATTTCTGGACTGTAACTCTCGACGATGACTTGCTCGGTCACCTGGGCCGACCATGCACCGGTAGTGGTGGTGGTCCGAGGCAGGCTGGGGTGATGATCCATCGACAGAAAAGTTTTTGCTTCGTTGACCAGGACGCCGACGAGAGCTGCCGTCTTGTCGGCACTCGAGCCAGAGCGCACTTCACGAGCAGCTCGGCAAGCTGGATGAGCCTCCAGGACAGCAGGCGCTCTTCGCTCCGACGGCCCGCTACTCATTAAATGTACGTCAATGTACACTATGGTGCATCTTGACGGTGACGATCAGTGAGACATGGGCAGCACTCCCCGAAGTGATCGACCGCGTCGGAAGGAGGTAAGAGATCACGATCACCCGCCACGGCAGACCGGTGGCGGTCGTGGTGCGCCCAGACGCGCTTCGTGGTCGTCGCGCGGCGCAAGCGTTGAGAACGGCAGAACAGATCCGGGCACTGATCGAAGCCGGTCGGCGAAGTCCCCTGTCGCGTTCGACCGGCATCACGGCTGCACGCGCAGATGAGTTGGTGGACGCTATCAGGGCAGAACGAGACGAGCAGACCGGATGGACGTGTCTTTGTAGGCGTCGGGTCCACGCTGGCGCTACGGGAGGCGCTCACCAAGCCGACACGCGATGGCGCCGACGATGAGGTCGCGGCCCTTGCCGCACTGCTCGCCCGGCTCGAGATGCGCCTCGTCGACGAGACGATTGCCTCGCTTGCCGTGGCGTTCGGCGCCTCGTATGGGTTGAGGTCAGCAGACGCCATTCATCTCGCCACGGCTGTCCTCGCTGGCGCCGACCGCTTCATCACCAACAATCGACGCGACTTCTCCCAGTCGATCGAAGAGGTCACGGTCACGTATCCGCCAGACCTGCCATAGCGTCCCGGGGATCGGTGATCGGGTCGGCGCTATGGCAGATGTTGACGGCGCAGGCATCTCGGTCGGGCACGTGGAAGATCGCTTGGGCCGGAGCACGTGGAGGTCGCCAGGGTAAGGGCGCCGTGGAAGATCGCTGGGGCTACGGTGCTGGGGCCTGCGTCCGTGTCTTCGGGCTCTCAGGCGACTGCTGCTTCGTGACCGGCGAGTCCGCTGGATTGATGCGGCGATGGGCTGCAACGATAGCGTCTGCACACGCATGAGGGTCCTCGAGCGGGCCCAGGTGGCCGAGGTTCGGCATCTCCATCACGGTTGGGCTTGGGAGCTTCTTTGCCATTGCCTCGATCAGGCCAGCTCCGATCGAGGTTGTCTCGGCCCCGTAGGCGAGCGTCACCGGGCAAGAGACCGTGTCGAGGCGCTGGAAGGCATCGTGGGCGAAGCCCTGGGCATAGATCTCGGCCTCGTCGTCTCGCCGGCAAGCGAGACGGAAGCCTCCAGCAGGCCTGGCTATGAGGCCATGGTCCACGTACGCCGTCAGCGCCTCGGGCGACATCGACGAAAGGGGGGGTTTCCGGGAGAAGTTGTCGAACGCTTGATCCCTTGACTCGAAGACCTCCTGGCGCTTGAGCGCCGCCCTGGTCAGAGGATTGTCTGGGAGACCCTCGGGTGGAAGAGGGCCGGCGACGTCGAGGACGACAGGCTCGTAGCAGAACAGGTCTCGGAAGGTTCCTGGGCGGCGCTCCTCGGCGAGCAGGAGAGCGGCGCCTCCGGAGGAGTGGCCGAACGCAGAGGGCTGTTCGAGGTCCATTGCATGGACCACGGCGAGAACGTCGTCGGCGAAGGAGCTCCAGGCAAAGGAGAAGGAGGCGGGTCGCGGCCGGCTAGAGGCGCCGTGGCAACGTTGATCAAAGGCGATGCAGTGGAAGCTGCTGCGCAGCTCCTTCACGAGTGGAGTAAAGACCATTCCGTGGAAACCGGTGGCGTGGGCAAGTAGGAGCGCTGGGCCATCGCCCCCGAAGTCGTGAACGGCCACCGTAACGCCATCGGTCGACTCCACGACGCTGCTCTTGCACTCGCTCGCGACAGCGTTGCCCACGGTCATCACGGTGTTCTGCATGGCGCGCTGCTCAGCCGCTTCTCAGCAGCTGATGTGAGAGACGGACAGAAACAGGCTAGAACCTTGTACGTGGAAAACTTTGTGCTGACCTCCGGCTACCTCGCGGTCTTCTTGCTCATGGTAGCGGAGTCGGCATGCATTCCGGTGCCATCCGAGGTTGTGATGCCGGTCGCAGGGGCGCTCGCCGCTGGGGTCACCCTCAGTGGCTCTCACCTGAAGCTGAACCTGGCGCTGGTCATCGTTCTCGGCACACTCGGAAACCTGGTGGGCAGCTACATCGCGTGGGCGGTGGGCAGGACTGGTGGCCGGGTGCTGGTGAACCGTTTGGGCAAGTTCCTGCTCATTCGCGAGGAGGACCTTGCAAGGGCGGAGCGTTGGTTCGATCGCCACGGCGAGCCGGCGGTCTTCGCGAGCCGGCTCCTTCCTGTGGTCCGGACCTTCATCTCGCTCCCGGCCGGGGCAGCCGAGATGCCACCGGTCCGCTTTGGCGCGTACACGACTCTTGGCAGCCTTCCGTGGACTGCTGCTCTAGCGCTGGTGGGCTACGAGCTCGGCAGCAAGTGGCACACGATCGTCAAGGGCTTTGATGTGGCGACGTATGCCATCGCGGCGGTGATAGCGGTGGTGATCGTGGGCTTCTTCATCGTGCGGCTGCGCCAGAGGGGCTCCGGAGCCGGAGCGCAGGGCCACGCGGAGCGCATGACGGCTGGCGACCGGTAGGGGCTCCTCGGAGCAGGTCAGGGTGTCGGCGACCGGTAGGGGTGCTTCTGGGCAGGTAAGCTGACCTTCTTGAGCTGCTCTGGTGGCAAGGTCGGTGGCGCTGGCGAGCCTGGGGACGAGGGCCGCCTGAGGTTTCAGCAGGCGTCTGCGCCGGTCGAAGAGCTCATCCGCGTGAGGGCCGCAATGGCATCTGCAGGCTTTCCGATCTACGTCGCAGCAGGGCGGCATGGCTGGGTGTGTGAGAAGCCGGAGGGGTCGGTGCTCGTCCTGGGCCCGCCGCGGTCGGGAAAGACGGCTTGCATCATGATCCCGAACGTTCTCGCGGCGTACGGCCCGGTGGTGTCGACCTCGACGAAGCAGGACGTCTTCTTCGCGACCGTCTCGGCACGCCGGTCACTGGGCACGTGCTGGAGCTTCGACCCGTCCGGGAGCATGCCTTCGTTCGAGGGAACGGTCCCGTTGCGCTGGTCCCCAGCTGATGCATGCTCAGAGTGGGACGACGCGGTGGCTATGGCAGACCTCATGGTGCGAACTGCCCGCATGCAGTCTCGCGGCGACGACATGAGCTTCTGGAACGAACGGGCGAACACCCTGCTCGCCCCCCTTCTCCACGCGGCAGCGATCAGTGGAGCGGGGATGCGCGCCGTTCTGGACAGCATCCAGCGCAGGGATCCCGGCGACGCGCTCGCGATCCTGGAGTCGGCGGGCGCTGAGCGCGCTGTCGCCGCGCTCTCCGATGTGGAGGGTGCGCACGAGCGGGAGAGGTCTGGCAACTACTCGACGCTCTCGGCCGTGCTGGGCGCCTACCGCTTGTCGGGCGCTCTCGAGAATGCCACGGACGCGAACTTCGATCCAACCTCGTTCGTGGATGGCGCAGACACGATCTACATCTGCTCGCCGTCCCACCGCCAGGCGGTGGTTGCACCGATTGTGGTCGGCCTGATCAAGGTTGTACAGCGGGCTACGATCGCTCGGTTTGCGGCCCACGAGCTCTCGTCATGGACCGGCGGCCTGGAGGGTGGCGCCCTGGAGGGTGGCGCCCTGCAGGGTGGCGGCGGGAAGGCAGGTGGCCTGGGCCAGGTGGAACGGAGGCCACCCGTGCTGATGGCTCTCGATGAACTGGCGAACATTGTCCCGCTGTGGGATCTCGACTCGATGGTTGCCGATGGTGGGAGCCAGGGGTTGTCGATTCTCGCCTGCTTGCAGGACATGTCGCAGGCTCGGGCGAGATGGGGCACGGCCGCCGAGGGGTTCTTCACCGTGTTCGGCACGAAGGTGCTGCTCGCGGGGATCGGTGACCAGCGTACGCTCCAGCTCGTGTCGGCTCTGTCGGGCGACGCGGATGCGCGGGTCCGGTCAGTGACGCGGGCAGCGCCCCAAGCGCTCGGATGGGCATCGCTCCGACCACGGCGCACGAGCATCACCTCATCGACCCGGCGCCAGCCGGTGTTGCCGGTTGACGAGGTGGCACGGGGGCGACCAGGCATGGCGCTCGTGATAGCGCAGATGGCGAAGCCCGAGTGGGCCCAGCTGACACCGTGGTACTCGTCCGAGCCGTGGCGGACGATCGCCTCGGCCAGCCCGTAGGCCCTGGCCCTGCTGGCCCTGGCGCTGGCCCTGGAATAGGCGCAGACCCGAGGCCCTGGCGCCGGCCCTGGACTAGGCGCACACCCGAGGCCGTGGCTGCGGCGTAGGGCTTTGGCGAGCGCGCTGAGTGGGGGGATCTTCTTGCCAACGGCGTGCGTGCGCTAAAATACGCATATGTCATCAGCGTCATCCGCAGAGTCGCCTGCTATATACCGTTGTCAACGCTGTGGAGCAATAGTGCATCCAGCCAACCCTGAAAGCAGCCTTGCGACATGGTGTCCCCGCTGCAAGACATTTGTCACCGCAGATGTTGATGGCGGCGAGGGAGCTGCTCTTCGCTGACGCGCTGGCGGACGCGCTGGCGGGACGCCGTTGAAAGTGTGGGCGGAGCAGTTAGGATCGCTTCTGGTGCCCGGACACTTTACGCACATCTACATGGCCCGCCAGGTTGCGGACTGGCTGTCAGGTCACGCGTGCTTCAATCCCGACGACAGCAGCGGCGCAAGCGACAGCCAAGGCCAAGGCCCTGCCAGCGGCAGCGGCAGCGGCATCGGCATCGGACCATTGCTTGGCGGGCTTGGCGGGCTGGATCCAGGGCGGGCTGGCGAGGTGATGTCGAGATGGCCTAAGTTCACCGGGCTCGGGGCCGTCGGACCGGACTTGTTCTTCTATTGCCAGGACTACTCTAACGGCGGCTTCACCGAGCACCCGCTCCCGGACGATCTGTTGATGCTCGCGATGGGCGTCGTCTATGCGGTTCGGGACGGCGGCGAGGAGAGGATGCGCCCGTTGCTGGTCCTGCTCGCCGAGGCGAACCAGCTCTTCGCTGGGATCGTAAGGATGATGATCAAGCTGGAGTCGATGTGGGGCGACGTCGTGAGCGTGTACAACGGGTCGGTCGATGCGATCGTCAGCGCGCTTGCCGCAGCCGCTGATGACCTTACCGGTGGAATCGTCGCTCAGGCGAGGGTAGCGCTGGACAACGTCGTGAACGGCGTCAAGCGCGCAGTCGCCGACGAGGTTGCCAGCTCGGATGATTTCTTCGCGGCGTTCGCCAAGGGGACTCGCAGCGGGTGGGACGAAAGGTCATTTGCCTGGAGCGACATGCTGCATTACCGCAAGACGAGCCAGATGCCTCGGAACCTGCTGCTCGAGGCCGAGCGGCAGTTCGAGCTCGACGGCGACGAGGAAAAGCGCGAGCAGTTCCAAGCCTTCGCTCTCGGGTGGACGTGCCACGTCGGAACGGACGTGATTGGCCACTCCTTCGTCAACGAGCAGGCGGGCGGACCCTTCCGCACGCACTGGCAGCGCCATCACGTGATCGAGAACCATATGGACGCGTGGATCTACCGGCAGGCCGGAGCCGGAGGGGCGCTCCCGCTGGACCAGCTGGGGGCGGATGAGACCTATCCTGACATAGGCGAGTCGGCTCTCACCTTTGCGATCGGCTTGAGCGGCGACCGCCCGGAAGGTTGGGAGCGGCCGGAGAGCCTCCCCGAAGATGCCTCGGAGGTGAGAAAGCTGGTCGACTTGCCGTGCGAGATGCCCCGTTGGCTAGCGGAGGGGATCGTGCGGGCCATGATAGCGACCTACTGCGTGCCGGGCGAGCCGCAGCCCGAGAACCTCGGCGGTGACTCTTTCGCGCCAATGATCCCCAGTTCCCTGAACGCCCTCGAACCGCTCCTGCACGGCGCGGGGATAGCTCCCGAGACCCTTGACGAGCCGCTTGACGTTATCGCAGGGCGCGTCGCCTGGCGGCCGTCTGCTGATTTCGCTGTTCCGCGAGGCTACCCGCAGCCGTGGGAGCTTCAGGTCAGCTACCAGTTCATGCTCACGTACTTCAGACTTGCGTTCTGGGGCGGTTCCGGGCTCGCGAAGCCACAAAGACCCTCGTTGGTCGAGAGGCCGCCTCGCTCAGGCGCCGTCACTGGTTCCAGGCGAGCCCGCGACACGATCCGGGCGTTCACGAGCCCGGCGAGCTTCGGCATCCGCTACGCGCTGTACGAGGTCGCGATGTGGGGATGGGAGATGCTCAGTCGCGCTCACAACATCCTTGCTCACACGGGTTTTCTGCTCCCGCACGGGGAGCGGACCTACCCGGGAACGGGGGAGATGATGCTTCCGAACGAGATCGACCTCGGGTTGATCAGCCTGGGTTCGACCGTCGACCCCGCCTTTGTGGAGGCGCTGGACAGTTCGGTGCGCTTTGTAGCCACCCTCGACTGCGATGCGGCGATCATCGGCCCGAGGCGTGATCCTCGCACCCGGGACTACCCGTACCTGCCAGTGCGGAGCGTGCAGGTCGCTGATGGTTCGGAGATCACGAATGCTGCGGGAATGGATGGCATGCTCTGGTCACTGCAGCGTCCAGCACGTGCTGCTCCGAACGAGCACCAACGGCCTTGGGCGCACCCGGACATCTCGAGGAGGCCGGATGGGAGCCTCTACCCCACGCCTTCAGAGCTGTCAGATCTCGATGCTCAACTGGAAGCCGCGGGTCGCCTGGCCGATCGCTCGGCCATCTTGGACGCGGGCGTGAGCCCTGCCGCAGGGACTCTCAGCGGTCCGTACCCGGCTGGCGCTCGCCCCGAGGACGTTCTCTTCCGGACCGGCCGGCTGGTTGATCCGGCCGAGCGGGCGGCGTACGAGAACGCGGTGAGCCCTTCGCACACCGATGCGTTGAACGAGAGGTTGATTGGCCGGGGAGTGGGAGTGGATCATAGCCCGCTCGGAGATGCGATCCAGTTCTGCGGGTACCTGATGGGAAGGATCTTGTCCCCTGAGGGATATGGCGTCGACTTCAACCTCGATGCGGACAGGGGCTACGGGTACCTGTGCTGGGACTGGATCCGCGGCGGCGCCGTCGCTGTGGATGACCGGGCCCGTAGCTACCGGCGGCCTAAGGCGCCTCCAGAGGGAGCGCGCCAGGAGCGTACCGGGACCGGAGAGCCGGCTCCAGGATGGGCTGGCGCAGCGCCGGACGCAGAGCAGGTCCCCGTGCAGCTACGTTACCTCGGGGTGGTGGAGCCAGAGGCTGCGCGCGGCGAGCGGTCCCTAGGGGGGCAGCGGGGCGCGGGGCGGTCGCGTGAGAGGCAGCGGGGCGCGGGGCGAACGAGGTCGGCAGCCCGTTGAGCCAGCAGCAGGTGCGCCAGCAGCGGCTCATCTCCGGTGAGCTGCCGGGGCCGCGATCGCGTGCTCTCATGGAGCGCAGGTTGGCGGCGGTGCCACGCGGGGTCGCAGCGGCATTGCCTGTTTTTGCGGAGCGTGCGGGTGGGGGGGTAGTGGTGGACGTGGATGGTAACTCGTTCATCGACTTCGGCGGTGGCATTGCGGTGCTTGCCGTGGGCGCAAGCTCGCCCAGGGTCGCGTCCGCCGTCGCGGAGCAGGTGGCAAGGTTCACGCACACCTGCTTTCAGATCACGTCCTACGAGGGCTACGTAGCGCTCGCCGAGCGGCTCAACGAGCTTGCCCCGTGCGGTCCGGGTCCGCGACGCACCCTTCTCGTCAACTCCGGAGCTGAAGCGGTGGAGAACGCAGTCAAGATTGCGCGGATTGCAACTGGCCGGCCAGCGGTCGTCGCCTTCGAACATGGCTTTCATGGCCGTACGCTGCTCGCCATGAGCCTCACGTCGAAGGCGTATCCGTACAAGTCAGGCTTCGGCCCGTTCGCACCCGAGGTCTACCGAGCACCGTACTGCTACCCGTTCCGGGCCGCTGTCGACGGGGGATCCGGGGGCGATCCGGGATCCGGGGGAGGCACTGGAGGCCGCTCGGAGGAGGACAGAGCCTGTGGCTCTCGCTGCGCGGAGGCTGCGATCTCGATGATGGAGCACCAGATCGGGAGCTCGCAGATAGCATGCCTGGTGGTAGAGCCAGTGCTGGGGGAGGGCGGCGCGGTCGTGCCTGCCAGCGGGTTCCTTGCTGACCTCAGGGAGTACTGCACTGCGCGTGGCATCGTCTTCGTCGCAGATGAGGTGCAGTCAGGGTTTGCCCGGACAGGCCGGTGGTTCGCCATCGAGCGCTTCGGGGTCGCTCCTGACATCGTCGTGAGCGCAAAGGGGCTTGGCGCTGGCCTTCCGATAGGAGCGGTCACCGGACGGGCCGAGATCATGGACTCGGTCCACCCGGGCGGTCTTGGCTCGACCTTCGGCGGCAACCCGGTTTCGTGCGCAGCCGCGCTCGCTGCGATCGCGGAGATCGAGGAGCTTGGCCTCCTTGAGCGAGCCGAGCGCATCGGCGAGCGCGTCCTCGCCAGGCTCTCCCCGCTCGCAGAGGCGTCGGATCGGGTGGGCGAGGTGCGCGCTCTGGGAGCGCTCGCGGCGATCGAGCTCGTGACTGATAGCTCAAGTCGCTCGCCGGACCCCGGCGCTGCGTCAAGGGTCATCGAGCGCTGCCGAAACGAAGGGCTGATCGTGCTGGCAGCGGGCACGTACGACAACTGTGTTCGTATCCTGCCGCCGCTTGTGATCGGAGACGACCTGCTGGACGAGGGGCTCGAGATCCTCGCGCGAGCGTTATCGTCGGCTTGAGGCCCTTGCTGCCAGGTCTTGCTGCGGGCGCTTGCTGCTGGCAGCCAGGGCGCACAGGTCATGAGGCGCGTGCTCGTTCACGCCCAACCGTCCTGAGGCCGGCTGTGTCGCGGTGCGCATGACGCCTACAGTGGCGCTGATGGGTGACGCGACTGCGAGTGATGCAAGACCGATGATCTTGGTCGAAGGGCTGTGCAAGTCGTTCGGCGCGGTGAAGGCGCTGGCGGGGATCGACTTTACGGTGCCGGCGGGGACGGTGATGGGCATACTGGGACCCAACGGAGCCGGCAAGACCACTCTGGTGCGCATCCTTTCGACGCTGATGTCACCGGATGCAGGTCACGCGGAGGTGGCCGGCTTCGATGTCGTGCGTGAGTCGCGTGCGCTTAGATCGACTATCGGGCTCGCAGGACAGAACGTTGCGATCGACGAGCACCTGACGGGCTTCGAGAACCTCTACCTCGTAGGGCGGCTGCGTCAGATCGGCTACCGCGAAGCTCGCCGTGAGGCGGGAGAGCTCCTGGAGCGGTTCAATCTGGTGGACGCCTCCGGCAGGACCGCTCGTACCTACTCGGGCGGGATGCGCAGGCGCCTTGATCTGGCGGCAAGCCTCGTCGGCCATCCTCCAGTGCTGTTCCTCGACGAACCGACCACAGGCCTCGATCCGCGAGCCCGCCTCGAGCTGTGGGAGGTGATCGAGGGGCTCGTTGCCGATGGAACCACACTACTGCTGACAACGCAGTACCTCGAGGAGGCCGACCGGCTGGCGAGCTCGATCATCGTTGTCGATCAGGGAAGGATAATTGCGCAGGGCTCGCCGCGAGAGCTCAAAGCGACCGTTGGCGGCGAGCAGATAGAGCTGTCATTGGCGAGCGCCTCGGATCTCGACGGGGCGGCAAGCATCCTGGAGCAGGTGTCAGGAGCCGCGCCACAGGTTAACGTCGAGTCGAGAAAGATCCAAGTGGCCGCCCCGCGCGGCTCGGCAATGCTCGTAGACGCTCTGAGAAGGCTGGACGAGGTCGGGATCGAGCCTGATGATGTGAGCCTTCGGCGTCCAGCTTTGGACGACGTGTTCCTCGCCCTTACCGGTCACGTGGCTGAGGATGCAGGCGGGGCGAGGAGTGTCGAGCTGGCGGACGACGACGGAGCTGGCACGGGAAAGCTGGTTGCTCCAGGGGACGCCGGCACGGAGAACCTGGCGGGTGACGACGGGCCTGGTACGGAGACGGAGCCGCGGAAACCGCGCATAGAGCCGCAGCGTGCCGAGCGGGTTGCTGCGAGCGCTCCGGCCGGTCTTCGTCATCGAGCCAGATGGATCACAGGCACGGCGACGGACACCAGAGTGGTGATGTGGCGCAATCTCCTGCGGTACCTCCGCCTACCTAATCTCCTCGTGTTCACGACCGTCCAGCCGGTGATGTTCGTGCTGCTATTCGACTTTGTCTTCGGCGGGGTGATCAAGCTCGTGGTCCACGGCCCTTACATCGACTACCTCATGCCCGGCATCTTCCTTCAAGCGGTGGTCTTCGGTTCGACGCAGACCGGCATCGGGCTCGCCGAGGACTTTTCCCGCGGTATGGTGGACCGTTTCCGGTCGTTGCCGATGGCGAGGGTGGCTGTGCTCACTGGCCGCACGATGGCCGACACGGTCCGGAACATCTTCGTCGTGGCGCTGATGACTGGAGTTGGGGCGATCGTAGGGTTCCGTATCGAGAACGGCGTCCTTCCAGCGCTCGTGGTTGTCGTGATGGCAGTCGTCTTCGGTATGGCGTTCTCATGGATCTCGGCGGTGATCGGCCTCATCACCCGTGACGTCGAGGCTGCTCAGGCCGCAGGCTTCGTTTGGATACTGCCACTGACCTTTGCGAGCTCTGCGTTCGTGCCCGTAAAGACGATGCCAGGCTGGTTGCAGGCGTTCTCGAAGGCCGATCCGGTAACGGTGGTGGTCGACGCTATGCGCGGGCTTCTGCTGGGTGGTCCTGTGGCGGTGCACATGTACGAGTCCATCGCGTGGGTCGCCGGCATAGTTGTTGTATGTGTCCCAGTCGCGTTGCGCCTTTACCGCCGGTTGACCTGATCAGCCGGCAAGGTGGCGCAATGTGGCGGAGTAACCTCAACGGCGTTTGGATCGGTGGCTTCCGCTGCACGGCAGTGTAGGATGCGTGTGGAGGCACGACACTGGTGGTACAGAAACATCTGCATGCGAGATCACGTGGTGGTCTAGGCACTCGCTTGCTACGAGATGTGAGAGCGCGGGCAACAACAGCGCGAGTAGCAGCAGGTGGTGCGGCCTCTACGATCATCGCTGGCGTGGCGGTGTTGCTCCTCGTAGGAGCGGGTCTTTCCTACAGGTCCGGGGGGTCGCCTGCATCGGCGACAGCGTCCAGCGCCACGCTCGCGCCGAACGCACCCTTCACTCTGGTCGCGATCTCACCGGGGTCAACCGCGTCCACCGTGGCGTTCGATCTCCCGCTCAGGCTCAGGTTCTCGCAGCCGCTCGCAGCGAGCACGCCGTTGCCGAGCCTTGCTCCGGCCGTGCCTGGCCGTTGGCTCGCGACCGGCAGATCGTCACTCACCTTCGTCGCCTCGTCGCCGGAGGTACCGGGAACCAAGGTGGTCCTCACTGTACCTGGCGGCAATGGTGGCGTGCGTTCGGTGACCGGTCGGGTCCTCGCCCGATCACAGGTGGCATCTTGGACTGTCAAGCCCGGCTCGGTCCTGCTCTTGCAGGAGATCCTGGCTCAGCTCGGCTACCTGCCTGTGACATGGACCCCGATCGGACAGGGGCCGCCGAGCCCGGCAATGTACGCGCATGGCCAGCTCGGCGTCTTCTCGTGGCGCTGGGCGTCGGTCCCGCAACAGCTCCAGGCGCTCTGGGCGCCGGGTCAGTACACGGTCGTGACGAGGGGCGCGGTCATGGCCTTCGAGAACGCCCACGGCATGACAACCGACGGTGTCGCAAGCCCGGCGGTGTGGGCGGCCCTTTTCCAGGCACTTCAGGCAGGGCAGCTCGATCCGTACCCGTACGCATATGCAATGGTCTCGATGGCGAGCCCTGAGAACCTCGTGCTCTGGGTCGAGGGCGCTGACATCTACTCCAGCCTGGCCAACACCGGTATCCCGGTGTCGCCGACGCAGCCCGGCACGTTCCCGGTGTACCTGCGGTACACGTTCCAGGTGATGCGGGGGACGAACCCGGATGGGAGCACGTATGCGGATCCGGTCTCCTGGGTCAGTTACTTCAACGGCGGAGACGCGGTCCACGGGTTTGTCCGTGCGTCGTACGGGTGGCCGCAGAGCCTTGGCTGTGTTGAGCTGCCACCATCACACGCGGCGGTCGTGTGGCCGTACATGCATATTGGCACGCTGGTTACTGTGAGTTGAGGCGGGATTCGCCTAGATCACGGCAGCGGATGCGGTAGGCCGAGCTCAGCGAGCGTCTTGTGAGCCTCCCGAGGCTGGGTCAGGTCCTCTCTGGCCCCAGGCGCCGCGAAGATGTAGAGGTTCCAGGCCCCGATCAGCCCGTACGGCTTGATGTCTTCGTAGAAGCGGCGCTCAACGTCTGCCAGGCGAGTGAACCCGACGGCCTCGAATGCGGCGGTCCACCAGCCGAAAGATGCGATGGTGAGGTGACCCTCGACAGGCTGGCCCTCCGCATCACGCGCCAGGTCCTCGTAGGGCGCCGGGCCATCATAAGAAGGGCCGAGTGACTCGTAGTGCGCCAGCCGGGCATCGAGGACCTTGCCATTGAACCAGCCGTCAGGTCCATAGGCGTTCGGGCCGAACGAGGGGATCGTTGCGACGAGGCAGCCAGAGCAGATCCGGCGCAGCTCGGCGACGGCACGGGGCACATCTGCGGGCGGCAGGTGCTCGAGAGTCTCGAGTGCGCAGACCAACTCGACACTCGCGTCCGGCAGCGGGAGACCCCGGACGAGGTCAGCGTGGCGGACAAAGGGAGCGACAGCAGGCGGTGCGTGGTTGATCGCATAAGAGCTTATGTCGAAGCCCTGCGCGTCGATGCCGAGCTCCCTCAGCACCTCGACTACGAACCCGAGCGAGCAACCAATGTCTACGGCCGATCGTGCTCGAAAGTTGCGCCAGATCGCATAGGCCGCGATGTCCGCATTGGATGTCACGCGGTTGTAGCCAGCTGGATAGCCCGACAGCCCCTCTCTGCCAGACGGGTCACGGCCCTCGCCGAAGTAGCGAGCGCCGTATCGTGCCTCGTCGGCCACCGATGGATCGAGTGCGGCCGATTGATCGAGTGCGGCCGATTGATCGAGTGCGGCCGATTGATCGTTCATGTGCACCTCCGGCCTGTAACTTGAGCCGGAGGAGGCGCTGGTGGACGGAGCCCCGGCGCCGGAGAAGTCGGTTGTGCGAGAGGTGGTGGCGAGCGCGCGTTGGAGCTCTATTGAGGCTCTGCGCATCAATCGCCTCGCGACAGGACTGGAGTCGGCGAGACGAGCGAGAGCGCAGCGTATCGTTGGTGCGGCAGGCCGTAGGGCTGCCCGCAGGCTAATCCGACTCATGATGGCTCATGAGGCGAGGGCTGCCAGCAGTCTCATCCAGGTCATCAGGTGAGACTTGCACCACGGCCGATGCCAGGCAAGCTGGGGTGAAGACGGCGTTGGTGTTGCTGGTACCGTGGGCTGAGATGATCGTGGCCAATATGATCCTGTTGAGTCAGGTGCCGGAGTTTCAACAGGCATTTCCAGGTCCGCCGTTGCAGGTCGTGGCTCGCGTAGCAATGGCCATCGCCGTCACGTCGCAGTCCCGGTTGACCGGCGTCAGGTTGACCGGCGTCAGGGTGCGCCCGACAGCGGGGTCGCTGCCAGGAAGTACGCGCCTATGGCGATTGCAGCGAAGATCACGAGCGAAACCCAGGGGCCGATACGTTGGAAAAGTGGCTTTCCCGGGCTGAGCGGTGAAAGGTGCGAGGACATGAAGTCGACGTTCGGTCGCGGCGGATCCAAGCTCTTCAGCTGCCGGAGCGAGAGCAGGTTCTGGGCGACCATGCTGAGGTTCACGAACGCGGGTACGACCCCCCACCATCCGGTGACGAGCGTGCGATTGGTGAACTTCCTGAAGGTGGAGAGTCCGCAGGTACGACAGACTCTGACAGTTCTCGAGCGTTGCACTGGCCATGCTGCGACGAACGGCAAGGCAATGAGATAGAGACGGTAGGGGCCCATCTGGGGATCGAGCGCGAGCAGCAACGGAATGATGACAATGCCGACTGTGAAGATGTAAATCCGCCACCAGGCGAACGGATTGCTGATCATCGAAAAGGTGCCCTCGATCGTTGGCGTGGATCCACAGAATGCGCAGCTTGCCCTCAGGGCCTCCTTTCTCTCGAGGGTCCACTGCTCCTGCGTCTTGCCGTCGCGCTGTGGAGTATCCCAGTGCATCCGGTCATAGGTTGACGGCGCAAAGTCGGCGGGGTGTCTCGTCGGCTGCGGGTGGAACAGATCGGTTGACATACGCGGAGAGCCTGTTCCCAGGAACTGCGGCGCCGATGCCGCCGACGATGCCGCAGAGAGCCTGGCGTCCGCAGAAGCTCTTGATGCTGGTGTTTGCAGTTGACCGTTCGACGCAGTAGCAGATGGGGACTTAGTGGACGATTCCTTAACGGCTGAAGCCTTGGCGGATGAGGATTGAACGGATGAGGGCTTAGCCCCTGTGCCTCTTTCCCGGGATAGGTTAGGTCGCTGGCGTCGTGATGGCGGTGAGGCCGAGTGGCCATCCGGCAGGACTACGGAGTCGTAGGTGCGCCGGCGCATTGGATCACTGAGCACCCTCAGCGCTTCCGAGAGCTGCTCCATCGTGGCGTGGGTGTCGGTGGCTGGTGATGCAGTATTGCTACCTCGTGCACCGTGCTCGCCAGCGGTTCTTGTTTTGCCTCTGCCTGCGTGAACATCGGCGCCCGGTTGAGCGGGGGTCTTGCCGTTGCCTGATGGCGCAGCGAAGCCATGGCGGACCTCTTGGGCACGCTCGCGTGGTGGCGGCTGGTTGGAGTCCATCGTAGAGCGGTCCGATTTGTCTCCTGACGCGCTCTGGTGCAACACTTCAGCCCTTTCCCGGAAGGCTTGGCGGATCTCAGCCGCGGTCGCTGACACGGGTATGCCGAGGATCTCGTAGTAGTTGGCCACTATGTCCTCAATAACTCGCCTCGTCTAGCCCTATCCTCAATGATATCCCCTCGTCCTCACAGCCCCTAACCATGTCCCCTCGTGTTCAACGATGTTGCCTGGCAATCCCGGTTGCCTGGCGATCCCGGTTGCCTCGCGGTCTTGCTTCTCCCGGTCTTGCTTCTCCCGGTCTTGCTTCTCTCTGACGATGTCTCAGGATCCTCAAGCATGTCGCCTCGTGCCGAAGTGCTCTAGGTTCTGAACCCTATTCTTGCACAGTCACTTGGACAACTGGCAGACCAAAAAAGCTTAGCTCAATCATCCGCCGCCAGTGGTATTGACGGAGGTCCCGGTTCGTGGACGGGGGTGTGGTCCGGCAGGCTTCGTACGCGCCAGTCCGGGAGAAACGGTCGATCAGCTGGTAACCGAAGTGGAGAGAGGGCGACGAGCGCGAATCCGACAGGGGGCCGCGCGGATAAAGAGGCATAAGGAGGAAGGCGAGTCGACTCGCGGCTGTTCACGACACGCCCGCGTTCGGTGAAACCAGCAGAAATGCCTGAGCGATGGTCCTGGGTACAGCGAGGATATCTCGTACGTCGTGGAGGTTTCCGAGGGCTCTGCCCGGCTCTGCCCGGCGGCTTCAGCGCGGCGCCCGTACGTGCAATGGCGCTACATATACGTCGCAAGAGCCTGAGAGAGCGCGTGATCATGCGAGCATCTCGGCTGGGCCATATCCGAGGACCTTGGTGGCGGTCGTGTCGGGCTGCACCCCGCCGCGGCCCCACAGTACGTACCACGGATCGGGTGTCGGGTGCGGGACGTATCGAAGAGAGGGACCGAGCTTGTCCAGGTCGGAGCGGCCAAGGGGCTGGCGCTGCCAGCGCGCTTCGCCTATCAACACTGTCCGGCCGTCTTGCATGCCAAGGACGTCGACCTGGCACTGCTCGCCTGTGGTGGTCCACCATTCGTCGACGACCGTGCCTGCGGGGAGCATGCCGGAACCGAGGATCCTAACCGCATGTTCGCGTGCGGCTTGCTCGAAAACGAACCCCAGTTGCGACTGCCATTCGCCGGACTTGTTGTGCAGGACGCCTCTGCCCTGGCCGGCCTCGATGCGTTGCACATGGTTGGAGAGGACGCGTATCCAGAACCTGATGTATGGGTCGACGACGCGGAAGAGAGGGCGCGTTCTAATAGGAGCGCCAAGGGGAGTTGCTGGCACGAGTAGGCGTGCACGAACGAGGGCTTCCAGCGGACGATCAATGCGCTGGCCAACCTCGCTCGAGATGTCGTTTCGCTTGGATCGTCCCTGGCCTACTGCAAGAAGCACCCGGCGGTGCGACTCAGGGATGCTGGCAAGCATGAATTGGGCATCCTCCAGCAATAGTCCTCGAGCCGTTCCGGCAAGCCGCAGGAGATTGTCGTCGGTCGGCGCCGTGAAATCCCAGGCATCGAGATGTCCGGGGTACCCGCCACAGGCGGCGTACGCCTCAATGAGGCGTACAGGATCTGGTCGTGCGGTGAAGCGAAAGGCCTCCCAGGGCGTGAACGGGTTGATCCTGAGATGAACGGTCGGCCGATTGAAGAGCGGACCACGGTATCCGAGCGAGTCCTCTATGAGACCGACAGCGGACCCGGCAAGCACAATCGTGAGCGCTGGGCCAGATGCCCTTGCGGCCAGCTGGTCCCACGCTGCCTGCACGATGGACGCAAATCCCTGGGTGGAGTCCATGAGGTAGGTGACTTCATCGATCACGATAGTCAGCGGTAGCGATCGAGCGAGGAGCTCGCAGGTGGTGAGTGCCTGCTCCCACGTGGAAAATGCCGGTACTGGCAGGCTGTCTGAGACGGCGTCTCTCAGGGCTTGCGCGAACCGGCGCAGCTGGTCGCGCTCCGAGGCTTCGGTGGCCTCGAAGTAGACCGTTGTGAAGTCCTTGGCGTTGGCTCTTTCGAGAAAGTGTTGAAGAAGAAACGACTTGCCGACGCCTCGTAGACCGCTGACGACGGCGAGTTGGGGTTGGCCGGAACGCGCTTGCCCTACTGCGGCGAGAAGCGCCTGCAGCTCATCCTGGCGTTCTCGCAGCGGGCGTAGGTTGCCAGCCATGTGAGTACATTAGCGTGTGTACACGCGAAAAGTAACACGCGGTGTGTAGGTACTCGCGTTCCAGTCGTGTCAGGTCATTGCCGGGTCACTGCGACGAGTGGTGCTCTGCGCGAGGACATACTGCCGTCCAGCGCTGATGAGCTCAGGCGACGCCCTCGGAGCTGGGGGGCATGGGGATGGAGGTGGTCGGCTGTGAGATCGGGTTCTTGGTTGGTCGATCGCGGAAGGTCACCAAATTGGTGTCGACCGGTCTGGACAGTAGATATCCCTGGTAGAGATCGCAGTTGAGCCCCTGCAGCGTCTCCCGCTGGCGCTGGTTCTCCACGCCCTCGGCGAGGACCGTGAGATCGAAGGCATGGCCCAGCCTTACCACCGCGTCGACGATCGCCTTGTCAGCGCGGTCCTTCTCTACGTCGGTGATGAAGGTCCTGTCGATCTTCAGCACGTCGATCGGAAGGTTCTTCAGGTACCCGAGGGAGGAGTAGCCCGTGCCGAAGTCGTCGATCGCAAGCCTTATCCCAAGCTGGCGAAGCTCGGCCAGTAAAGTCACAGCCGAAGCCATGTCATCGATGAGAGCGGTCTCGGTGACTTCGAGCATGAGCGCTTCGGCAGGGAGGCCGGATCTTTCGAGCGCAGCAGCGACTGTGGCGACGATCTCAGGCTCGGCGAGCTGGCGCGCCGACAGGTTGACCGATATGTGCGCCCGCTTCGCTGCAGGGAGCGATCGCCGCCACTCGGCCATCGTCAGACACGCCTGCTGGAGCACCCAGTTGCCCATTGCCACGATGAGGCCGGTCTCCTCTGCGAGAGGTATGAAGTCGTAGGGCGCTATCAGGCCGCGCTTGGGATGGCGCCACCTGATCAACGCCTCCATTCCGACGACCCTCGTGTTCTGCAGGGACGCTATTGGTTGGTAGAACACGGTGAGCTCGTTATGCTCCATTGCTCTGCACAGCTCGTCGTAGGTCTGAAGTCGCTTGATGACCTGTTCGCGTGCTCCGGCGTCGAAGAGATCGACGTGGCCATGACCTTTGATCCTGGCCTGGGAGACCGCGGTGTCTGCGTCTCGTAGGAGCTCCTCGGCTTGCACCTCGCCCGGATGACAGAACGCGACGCCTATGCTGGCGGTCAAGGAAAGAGCATCCTGTCCGAGGTCCATGAACGGTTCGGCGATGACCGTCGAGAACGCGGTTGCGATCTTGATGGACGTGTCGGGGTCCTGAACACCGTGGCAGAGGACCGCGAAGTCATCATTGCCCAGCCTCGCGACCGCGTCGCCAGCTCTGGAAGCGTTGCGGAGCCGCTGCGCTACCGCAACGAGGACCGCGTCGCCGAAGTCTGGTCCGTGAAGATCGTTTAGCAGCTTGAAGCTGTCAAGGTTCACTACGAGCAGGGCGAGGCCGTCAGGTGTCGAGCGGGACCGGCCAACTGCGCGCGCCAAGAGGTCCAGGAAGCCGGATCTGTTGAGGAGGCCGGTCAGCTCATCATGGTTGGCGCGGTACGTGAGCTGTTGCTGGGCCTTCACGTTCTCCGTGACGTCGGAGAACGAGCACACTACCCGTCGCTGGACGTCGTCTGCTCCAGATGCGGCGTCATCAGAGATGAGGTGCGTGTTGACCGAAAGCCAGAGGCGGTTCCCCTGATCCGTCATGGTCCCGATGATCACATCTTTCAGAGGCTTGCCGGTGCGAAGCGTCGAGCCTATGGGGTACTGCACTACATGCAGCGGGGAGCCATCCCTTGTCACTACCGGGTGCATGCCAGAGAGCACGCCATCGCCGGTCTGCGTGTCGAGCCTGGCGCCCAGGATGAGCCGCGCAGAGTCGTTCGCCTCCAAGACGTGGCCGTGGTCGTCCAGGCTCACGATGCCTTCTCCGAGCACGCTCGCAAGAGCATTGTAACGGTCCTCCGCCGATCGACGCGCTGCCTCCGCGTTCAAGAAGCTCGTCAGATCCGAGCAGATGCCTACCCAGCCGATCATCTGCTCGAGCTCGCCCAGCAGCGGCGCCACCGACACGCGAACCTGGAGGATGTCTCCTGCCTTGGTGATGTGCCGATGGTCACCGGAGCTGAAGGGATCTTCGTCGATGGTTGCGCTGGTGTGGGAATGGTCACTCGCTCGGGGAACCATTCCGGGATCGGATCGACGTGAGGAGGGGTCCGAGCGCGTCTTTTCCGTGGGGAGCTTGGGGCGTGTAGAACGTGATCGCCGGCGGGGGTTGGCCCTGCATCGACCCGAGAGGACGTCTGTCACCTTCAGGCCTGCGACCTCCTCGGCCGTCCAGCCGTACGTGCGTTCCGCTGCCTGGTTCCAGCTCACTATGTTCCCGGCAACGTCTACGCTGACAACGGCGTCTGACATGTTCGAGATGAGGTTGGCCTGGTAGCGGTTCATCTCTTCCGCGCGCTTGCGGTCCGAGATGTCGCGCAGGATCACCTCGACGGCAGGGGCGCCCTGCCATGAGGTGAAGATCGGTATCGTCTCGATCTTTTGGAGATAGCCGTCGGGGAACGCGAAGAGCATCTCCTCCGCCTCGCCGACGTCGCCCGGCGACTTCAGAGCGGCGACCCGCTCGAGAAGGCGGGCCTGGGAGGTGGGGTGCACGTAAGATGAGATGCCTTTGCCGACGATCTCGTGAACACCATGTTCGCCGACGACCTGGCGCACGGCTTGGTTCGCGTACACCACTGCTGAGCCGTCGTGGATGACGACGCCGTCGGGCGTATGGTCGATGAAGGACCTGTGGTACTCCTCCCAGTTGGGATCGTTGGAGCCGTCGCGGCTGGTGGTGGAGGCGCGTTTGCTGGACCCGTCCGATCCGCTACGCCCTCGGGGTCTGCCAGATCCGCTGGACCCGTCCGATCCGCCCGATCCGCCGGGAGGTGCATCGGACGCTGTCAGCAAGGTGTCCGCGCTAGCGCTGGTAGAAGCCTCTACAGCACTTGTACCGCGTGCCGGCCCCTCTTTGCTCGCTCGCGCTACCGCTGCGCGACCTCCCGCTGCGCGACCTCCCGCTGCGCGAACTTTTCCCGACCGATCGCCGCCCGTGGTTGGGGCCGGTTCCGTGGCGGTCCAGCCGCGAGCATCATTGACGCCATCGCGAGCAGTGGGGGAGGCGTTGGTGAGCGCCGCGCCAGCTAGGCGGACGAGGCCGGTGCAGGTCACTCGGCGGTTGGGATCCGAGCTCGGCGTAGCTTCGACGATGAGCCTGTGATAGGCGCCGTCGGGGCCCTCGACGGTCCATAGGAGCTGGTAGAAGTTCCACGGTGCACCCTGCGGGACGACCAGGGTGATGGGTGCTACAAGCGCTGTCGGCAGGTCTGCGACCTTGGATCGTGAGCCAGAGTGGTCTGCGGCCTCGGCTCCGGAGCGTCGCTTGGTGGCAGTAGGGTGCGCTGAGCCGCCCCAGAGCCTGAAGCCCTGTTCTCCAGGTCTGTAGCCCATCAGGGCCTCGACCGGGTCATTCCACGAGACGCGGCCTCGCGCGTCGAGGGACCACGTGACGACCCGCTCCATCGTGACATCGACGCTGCCCGCGGCACCCGCTTCAGGGGTTTTCGAAAAGGCGCGAGAGGATTGGAATGGCTGCATCGCCTCGATAGAGGCCGTGTGCGCACCTACGACGTCAAATGCGCTGGTGAAGGAGGTGAGCACCGCACCTCGATGATCTGCGGAGGGCACGCCTGGTCGTCCCGAAGTGCGCAACGAGGAAGAGCGCAACGAGCGTGTAGTTGCGTCCGGCGCACGGGCCGCGCGCGACCTTTTTTCCGTAGCCTTTCGACGAGGATAGTCGCTTGTCCTCCTCCCAGGCTCTGTGTCAGCCATTGCTTGCTGATCGGCACTGTTGTAGCGAACCTTGAGCGGTAATGAGCGCGGCCAAAGAGCGAGGTGTGCAAAGAGCGAGGCGTCAAGAGCGTGCCCCGGCTGTCCGGCTCCCGTGCCAATGTGCGCAATATATTGTTGAAAGGATGTCGCGGCGCTACGAGACGGAGCAGTTCATGTATGACCTGCCCCTGGAGCGGATAGCTCAGGAGCCCGTCGAGCCCAGATCCAGCGCACGGCTTCTCGACGCGAGCGGCCGTGAGGTGGTCGACCGCAGTATTAGAGATCTGCCGTCGCTGGTCTGCGCGGGGGACCTCCTGGTTCTCAACACCACGAAGGTGGCGCCGTCTCGGTTGCTCCTACGCAAGCGAAGTGGCGGCTCAGCGGAGGTCTTGCTGTTGGAGCAGGCTACGGACCGCCAGGTCGACCAGGGATCCGGCTCCGCATCCGGCGAGGCTCTTTACCTGGCGCTGGTGAGGCCCGGGCGTCGCATCAGGGCAGGTACGGTGCTGCAGCTGCACGGCGAGGATGCGGTCGTGGTGGAGAGCGAGGCGCTTGGCGAAGAGAGGTCACGGCTTGTTCGCGTGCTCGACTCGCGTATCATTTCCCAGTTTGGGCAGGTAGCCTTGCCTCCGTACATACACGTGCCGCTCGCTGATCCGGATCGGTACCAGACCGTCTACGCAGTGTCGCCGGGCTCGGTGGCTGCTCCGACAGCAGGGCTGCATCTGACGACCGAGGTGCTCCAGGAGTGCGTTCGAAACGGCGCGAGGATCGCCACGTTGGACCTGTCGATAGGGATCGGGACCTTCAGGCCGGTGACGGCGTCGAAGCCCGATGATCACGTAATGCACCCCGAGCGCTACCGCGTTCCTGATGACACAATGTCGATGTGCGTCCGTTCTCGAAGGGTGATCGCTGTGGGCACGACCACCCTCAGGGCTCTCGAGACAGTTGCGCTCACTGGCGAGCCGTCGGGAACGACCGAGCTGTTCGTGCACGGGGAGTTCGACTTCAAGTTGGTCGACTTGCTGCTCACCAACTTTCATCAACCGAGAAGCTCGCTGCTGATGCTTGTCGAGTCGTTCTACGGCCCAGGCTGGCGCGACCTGTACGCACGGGCGCTGCGCGGCTCGTACAGGTTCCTCTCGTTCGGTGACGCAATGCTGCTCGGACGCGGCGAGGGCAAGCGGCTTGGCGGCGGCTGAAACGGCTGGCGTCCGGCCGGGGCGCCCGATGAACCCGATAAGGCAGCCTGGGGAGAGGTCGTTGGTGGTGGTGGATGCGCTCGATGGCATGGCAAGAGCCGGGCGGGTCGAGACGAGACGGGGATCGTTCGCTGTCCCGTGTTTCATGCCGGTTGGGACCCGGGGCGCCGTGAGGGCGCTCAGCAGTGACGATCTGGAGAGAACCGGTGTCGAGGTGATGCTCGCGAATACGTACCATCTTGCGTTGCGCCCAGGTGTAGAGGTCATCGCCGAGCTGGGGGGAGTGCATGGTTTCACCGGCTGGGGCGGCCATGTGCTCACCGACTCGGGCGGCTTCCAGGGCTACTCCCTGCCATCGAAGGTGGACCGCGACGGCATCACCTTCAAGTCCATTTACGATGGCTCATCGTTTCGCCTGACGCCCGAGACGGCCGTGCGTGCGCAGGAGCTGCTTAACGCGGACATACAGATGGTCCTCGATGTATGTCCCGCGCTGCCTGCAAGCTCTGAGGTGGTGCGCGGCGCGATGAGGACCACTCTCGAGTGGGCGGAGCGTTCCCGCGAGGCTCATTCGCTGGCCGATCAGGCGATCTTTGGCATCGTCCAGGGTGGCGTCGACGAGGATCTTCGCTCCGAGTGTGCGCAGCGCACCGCTGCGCTGGACTTCGACGGGTACGGCATCGGGGGGCTCTCCGTGGGCGAGGCCCGTGACGAGATGCTGATGGCGCTGGCGGCGGCCGCTCGCGAGCTCCCGGAGGATCGCCCCCGGTACCTGATGGGCGTGGGAGATCCGTTGAGCCTTGTCGAGGCGGTGGCGCTCGGCGTAGACATGTTCGACTGTGTCGCACCGACGCGGACTGCACGCCATGGGACAGCCCTGACCTCAGCTGGGCGGATATCCTTGCGGAACGCTAAGTACGCGAAGGATCCGCGCCCGGTGGACGAGTCGTGCACCTGCCTCACCTGCAGTACTGTGTCACGGGCTTACCTGCGGCACCTGCTGCTCGTGTCGGAGCCGACCGTGCTACGTTTGTTGACGGTTCATAATCTGGCGTGGATGATGCTCTTGATGCGTGAGGTGCGGTGCGCCATCAACGAGGGGACGCTCAAGGCTCTGCGGTCGCGTATTGCGAGCGCTTGGGAGCGCCAGCCTCTGACAGGCCGGAGCGCTGGTGGGCCGCCGTCAGGTTGTCGAGAAGCTCAGGAAGGGTAGCGTCGCTGGAATTGAATGATCATCGATGGATGGCAGTAGCCGCAACGGCGCATCATGCGCTGGTGGTGCTGGCAGCCGCGGGTGCGGCGAAGAAGACCGCGGCGCCAGCGGCGTCATCGGGGCTGTCCAGCCTCTTTCTCATCGGCGCTGTTGTCTTGGTCGCCTACTTCCTCTTGCTACGCCCGGGACGGAACCGCGCGCGAGCGCAGCGTGATATGCACAGTTCAATTGGAGTCGGCGACGAGGTGGTGACGAACGGGGGGCTCGTCGGCCGCATAGTTGAAGACACAGGCGATGGACGTCTTCTGCTCGAGGTTGCTCCAGGCATCGAGGTGTCCATCCTGCGCCAGTACGTGGTCCAGCGGGTAAGTGGCAGTCCTGTGGAGCCGGACCTCGCAGGCAGCAACGATCCTGACGACGCTGGCGATCCCGACGAGGACGACGCTGGCGATCCCGACGAGGATGACGCTGGCGATCCCGACGAGGATGACGCTGGCGACGACGACCGGCTCAACGGCAGCAGGCCAGGCAGCGGGTCAGGCGGCGAGGCGGGTGACCGGTGAAGACGAACCGGCTTATCCTGAGCGTGATCGCGTTCACCGTGATCTCCTTTGGTGCGACGATCGGGACGTTGTCGGCCGGTCTCGCGCCGAAGCTGGGATTGGACCTGGCCGGAGGGATCTCGGTCGTCCTCAAACCGGCCCACAAGGTCTCCTCCACGGTGCTCACCGAAGCTATCAACATCATTCGAAACCGCGTGGACGCGCTGGGTGTGACGCAGCCGAACATCGGTAGCCAGGGTGGAGATGTGCTCGTCGAGCTCCCAGGCATCAAGAACCGGGCCAAGGTGATCCACATAATCGGCGAGACCGCCCAGCTCTACTTCCGTCCGGTGCTGTGCGCCGCGCCCGCGTACAGCCCGCCGGCGACGAAGCCCGGCGAGAAGAAGGCGCCCGCGTCACCTGGACCTCTCCCATCGAGCTGTCCGGCTGCGGATCAGTACAGCGCTGCAAACCTGAAGGTGAACACGTCCAGCGGGTTGCCTACCGGGAACCCGACTCCTGACCTGGCCCTCGCGTCGTACCCGACCACCAGCTCCAGCCAGGACGTTCCGAACAAGCCCGTGCTCCTCTACGACGCGCAGGCCCACCAGCGCTTCCTCCTCGGTCCGGCCGGTCTCACCGGGCACGCGCTGAGCTCAGCTACGGCGCAGCTGTCCTCGACCGGCTCATGGCAGGTGGCGTTCACGCTGACTGGATCCGGCTCGCCGAAATGGGACGCTCTCGCGAGGGCGAACTTCCACCAGATGGTGGCTGTGGACCTCGATGCGAAGATCGAGTCAGCGCCGCTCATCCAACCGACTCAGGCCGCCTTTACGAGCTTCAACGGCTCGGGAGTGATCAACGGTTCGAACTTCACCCAGTCGAGCGCAAAGAGCCTCGCACTGGTCCTGCAGTACGGCGCCCTGCCTGTGCGCCTGGTGCGCCAGACCGTCCAGTCGGTGTCGCCGACGCTAGGCAGGTCGTCGCTGATCGCCGGGCTCGCAGCGGGTCTGGTGGGTTTGCTGTTGGTGATGCTCTACATGATCTTCTACTACCGCGGGCTCGGGATCGTGGTGGTCTTGGGGCTTGCCACCACGGCTGCGCTGTTGTGGGCGATCGTGTCGGTGCTGGGGCTGAGCGGGCTTACCCTCGACCTGTCGGGGGTGGTGGGCATGGTGGTGTCCGTTGGGATAACAGTAGACTCCTACGTGGTCTACTTCGAGCGCCTCAAAGACGAGGTGCGTGCAGGTCGCTCGGTGCGCTCCTCGGTGGATAGGGGCTTCTCCCGCGCATACCGTACGGTCCTCGCGGCCGACCTCGTGTCGCTGATCGGCGCCGTGCTTCTGTACCTGCTTTCGATCGGCCCAGTGAAGGGCTTCGCGTTCTTCCTCGGCCTGTCGACGATCCTTGACCTGCTTTCGGCGTTCTTCTTCACCCGCCCGTTCGTGATCCTCCTCGGCCGGAACCGGACCTTCACCGAAGCCCGTACGCTCGGCGTCGCATCGGGGCTCGCTGCAGCTCCAGAGGGTGCATCATGAAGGCTTCGGACGGGATTGTGGACGGGGCCGCTCCCAGCGCGTCGGGGTCGGGCGCGCAGGGGAGGCCGAACGCCTTTGTCCGGCTCTACCGGGGAGAGACCTCTTTCGACTTCGTCGGAAGGAGGAAGATCTGGTTGCTGGCTTCGGGGATCGTCATACTTGCCGGCATCATCTCGCTGTCCACGCGCGGTCTCAACATGGGGATCGACTTCAGGGGTGGCACCTCGTGGCAGGTACCTGCGAACGGCGCATCAGTCAACCAGGCGCGATCGACGCTAGTGAAGCTGGGCCTCGGGGGTGCGACCGCCGTGTCGATAGGGACCGGGTCGAGCCAGCATCTCGAGGTCGAGGCGGACCTTCTCTCCGAGTCAGCTGCGAAACGGAGCGCTACCGAGCAGGCGGTGTCGAGCGCGCTGGCGAAGCTGACGCACGAGCCGGTTGGGAGTGTCAGCCTGACGGATGTTGGCCCGACGTGGGGAGGCCAGGTCACATCCAAGGCAGAGTTGGCGTTGATCGTCTTCTTCATCGCGATCGCGCTGTACATCACCTTCAGGTTCGAGTGGAAGATGGCGGGCGCCGCGCTGATCGCGGTCGTTCACGACATCCTGGTGACGGTCGGCATCTACTCCCTGGCGGGTTTCCAGGTGACCCCGGACACCGTGGTGGCCTTTCTCACGATCCTCGGGTACTCGCTCTATGACACGATCGTTGTGTTCGACCGCGTCCAGGAGAACGCGAGGGGCCTAGGCGCCTCGGGGCGGATGACGTATGCCAGCACGGTCAACCTGTCGATGAACCAGGTGATGGCGAGGTCCCTCAACACGTCGCTGGTGGCAGTGCTGCCAGTGGCGTCGGTGCTGTTCATCGGGGCGTACGTGTTGGGAGCTACGACGCTGCAGTATTTCGGGCTCGCGCTGTTCATAGGCTTGATGACTGGGGCGTACTCATCGATCTTCATCGCGTCGCCTCTCCTCGCGGGCTTCAAAGAGAGCGAGCCCCGGTATGCGTCGATACGCCAGAAGCTGCAGGCGAGGGGTGAGGCGATGCTTGCCCTGACGCCGGCAGCGGCAGCTGCTGGTGGGGCGCTCGGAGGATCAGACGCTGGGAACCGGAGGTTCGCAGACGCCCGGAGGTCGCAGAGGAGGGCTGCGACGCGTGTCGCCGAGGCAGCGGCAAGGCGAGGCGCCCCGGCCCCCGGCGGCATTCTCCGCCCTGGCGACGCTGGCCAGCGTGGCACTGGGGCTCCGGCGCCCGAGGCCGCCGGAGTCGACGAGCCGATGGTGGCGTCCGGCATTGGAGCGGGATCCGCCGCGCGGTCGAGGGCGGGTGGCAGTGGAGCAAGGCCGGGTTCCCAGGGCCAGCGGGCGCGCCCGGGTGGGCCCGGGCAGTCGCGCGCGAGAGCGGGCGGAGGACCTCCGAGACCGCGAAAGAAGCGGCGTAAGCGCTAGACGGGCGGTAGCCTGGATGAATGGTCAGGGTCAGCGATGAGCTGGGAGCTCACGACGGCGTTCGAGGTGCACAGGGTGATGCGCACGGAGGCGATCGCGGCGTGCGCGAGCACAAGGCCGTGATGGCCAGCCAGGTCCCGGGAGATGCGATGGCCAGCCAGGCGCAGGGAGACGCGCCGGTCGGTAGCCAAGGACCGGTAGCGGTGTTGACAGCTGCCAGTCGCACTTCTCGAGCTGTCGTAGAAGACGAGCAGGTTAGCCTCGATCCGGTTCTCCGGGAGCTTGGAAGGCGGCGCCCGGGGTTCGATCGTGAGCGCGTCGTGCGTGCCTACGATATTGCAGTTGCCGCACACGAGGGCCAGTACAGGTTGTCAGGTGAGCAATTCATTGTCCATCCGCTCTCGGTCGCGCTCGTGACCGCGGAGATCGGCCTGGATGACGTGGGTGTTTCCGCTGCTCTGCTGCACGACGTCGTCGAGGATGCCGGCGTCTCTCTCGAACTGCTCGAACACGAGGTAGGGCCGCGAGTCGCAGGGTTGGTGGACGGTCTCACGAAGCTGGACAGGATGCGCTTCAGCTCGAGGGAGGCGCAGCAGGCTGCCACCGTCCGCAAGATGATCGTCGCGATGGCGAGCGACTGGCGGGTGCTGGTGATCAAGCTCGCCGATCGCCTGCATAACATGCGGACGATCGCGGTCATGCCCGAGTGGAAGCAGCACCGTACCGCGAGAGAGACCCTTGACGTCTACGCCCCGCTGGCGCATCGCCTCGGTATACAGGAGATGAAGTGGCAGCTCGAGGATCTCGCCTTCGTGACCCTTTACCCGAAGGAGCACGCAGAGATAGAGCGGCTGGTCGCGCTGCGGACGCCCGAGCGCGCCGCGTACCTTGACCGCGTGCTGCCGGCAGTCCGCGGGGCCCTGGCTGACCTCGGCATCGAAGCGAGAGTGACGGGCAGGCCAAAGCATCTCTGGAGCATCTACGAGAAGATGGTCGTCAAGGGGAAGTCCTTTGACGATATCTACGATCTGGTTGGCATCCGGATTGTCGTTACAGCGGAGAAGGACTGTTGGGCGGCGCTCGGGACAGTGCACGGAATGTGGAGCCCGGTTCACGGTCGTTTCAAGGACTACGTCAACTCGCCGAAGTTCAACCTGTACCAGGCGCTGCACACGACTGTCGTCGGTCCCGAGGGCAAGCCAATCGAGGTGCAGGTGCGCACCGAGGGGATGGATCGCCGGGCGGAGCAGGGAGTGGCAGCGCACTGGGACTACAAAGAGCGACGTGACGGACGTGACGGACGTGGCGACCAGCCGGCGGCCGGCACACCGGCTGAGAGCGCGTGGCTGAGGCGCATAGCGGATCTGGAGGAGGGTACGTCGGATCCACGCGAGTTCCTCGAAGGCTTGAAGGGCGACCTCGTAAAGGACGAGACCTATGTGTTCACCCCGAAGGGCAAGGTGATTGCCCTGCCGGAGGGTGCGACCCCGATCGACTTCGCCTACGCGGTGCACACCGAGGTCGGGCACCGTTGCATCGGCGCCAAGGTCAACGGCCGCCTAGTGGCGCTGACCACGAGCTTGAAGTCGGCGGACACGGTGGAGATCTTCACCTCCAAGGTGGAGTCCGCCGGCCCTTCGCCGGACTGGTTGAGGATCGTGGTGACCCCTCGCGCCCGCAGCAAGATCCGCCAGTGGCTCAGTCGCGAGCGCAGGGACGACGCAATCGACGCCGGCCGGGACGAGCTGGCTAGAGCGCTTGCACGTGAAGGCGCGGCCCGGCTCAAGGGCAGTCTGGACGCCGGGCTCAAGTCGCTGGCAGCCTCGATGAACTACGTGAGCGTTGACTCGCTGTACGCTGCGCTCGGCAGTGGGCACGTGTCCGCGAGAACAGTTGTCCAACGCCTGCTCAGAGACCTCGGGATCGGCGAGCATGACGAGCAGGCTCCGATGACTGTTCGTTCGTCCCACCGCCGGCGGCGAGACAGATCGCTGGGCGTCTACGTAGAAGGCCTCGATGACGTGATGGTCCGTCTGTCGGCGTGCTGCTCGCCAGTGCCCGGCGACGAGATCATGGGATTCGTGACCCGTGGCCGCGGGGTCTCGGTGCATCGGGTCGACTGTGCAAACGCGATCTCGCTGACCGCGGAGGCGCACGAGCGTCTTATCGAGGTGGAGTGGGGTCAGGGCGTCCAGAGCATGTTCCTCGCGACGATCGAAGTTCGATCGCTTGATCGCCCGCATCTCCTGGCGGACGTGGCGCGAGCTCTCGCTGAGCACCACGTGGCCATCGTGTCGAGCGCAACGTCGACCGGGGCGGATCGGATGGCGCGTATGCGCTTCGAGATCGAGCTTGCCGACCAGGTGCACCTGGAATTGGTGCTCGCGTCCTTGAGCCGCGTCGACGGTGTCTTCGATGTCTACCGGGTGCTGCCGGGTGGCAGGACGTGAGCGAGGCGTTCAGGGCGCCCCCCGGCACCCACGACGTTCTTTTCCCCGATTCGGCGCGCTGGGAGGCCGTGATCGCGACCTTTGCGTCGCTGGCGCATCGCGCCGGCTACGGATTGGTCGTAAACCCGATCTTCGAGGACGAGCGGGTGTTCGTACGCGGGATCGGGGCGGGCAGCGATGTCGCATCGAAGGAGATGTACCGTTTCGAGGACCGAGGTGCAAGGAGGCTTGCGCTGAGGCCTGAGGGGACTGCGTCGGTGGTGCGGGCCTTCGTCCAGCACCGTCCTCCGGCGCCGTGGAAGGCATGGTACGTCACACCGGCGTTCCGCTACGAGCGTCCCCAGGCCGGGCGCTACCGTCAGCACCACCAGATCGGTGTCGAGGCCATTGGGAGCGGAGATCCGGATCTCGACACCGAGGTTATCGCCTTGGCATGGCAGTTCTATGTGGATGTCGGCCTCGGCGGCGTGAACCTGCGGATTGGCTCGATGGGCGATGCGACATGTCGCCCGGCGTTCGAGCGAGCGCTGCGCTCATGGCTCGACGCGAACATGTCGAAGCTGTGCAACGAGCACGGCGTCAAGGCTATGGCCAACCCGCTGAGAGTGCTCGACTGCAAGAGCGAGGAGTGCAGGTCGGCCACCGAGTCTGCGCCGTCGATCTCCGAGGCGCTGTGCCCGGGGTGCGCCGAGCACTTCAAGAGGGTCAGGGAGGGGTTGGACGCGCTCGAAGTCCCCTACGTATGCGACCCGCGGCTCGTGCGGGGGTTCGACTACTACACGCGCACCACCTTCGAGCTCAGCTCGCCCTATCTGGACGCAGCGCAGAACGGCGTAGGAGGTGGGGGTCGTTATGACGGCCTGGTCGAGGCCCTAGGTGGACCTCCATCGCCCGCCGTGGGGTTCGGTATAGGGATCGAGCGGCTCCTGCTGGCCTGCGAGGCCGAGGGGAGCCCTGCCCGCGCGGCGAGGCTGGTGGACGTCTTCGTCGTCGATGTCGTCGGTGGTGAGTCCGCACGCCGTTGGACTCACGAGCTGCGGTTGGCGGGCATCGGAGCGGATCGCGCATTCGACGGCCGGTCGCTCAAGGCGCAGATGAGGTTGGCCGACCGCTCGGGCGCCGAGATCGCGGTCATCGTAGGGCCTGAGGAGAAAGCTGCCGGCAAGGCAGCGATACGCCGTCTCCGCGGTGGGGGTGGCGATGCGACCATCCAGGAGCTGGTCGACACGGCCACTCTGGTGGAGCGCGTGAGCGTTCTCCTGGGCGACATCTCGGTCCGGTGATCTCGGGAGACCTTAGCTCGCAGGACATTTTTTCCAGCGCGGCTCGCTCGTCGCTGGCGGCTAAGGCGCCCCTTGCCGCGAGGCTTCGGCCGAGAACCCTGGACGAGATGGTGGGCCAGCGGCATCTCCTGGGGCCAGGAGCGGCGCTGAGGGTTCTGCTCGAGGCCGACAAGCTGTCATCAGCTGTGCTCTGGGGTCCGCCTGGGAGTGGCAAGACGAGCCTTGCACGGATCGTGGCCACGATGACCAGATCGACCTTCGTCGCGATGTCAGCGGTGTCGGCCGGGGTTCGCGACGTGCGCGCTGTGCTCGAGGAGGCGAAGCATCGCCTCGGAGCGCATGGAGAGGGCACGCTCCTGTTCCTCGACGAGGTGCACCGCTTCAATCGTGCACAGCAGGACGTGCTGCTCGAAGCGGTAGAGGAGGGCCTGGTGGTGTTCGTCGGCGCAACTACCGAGAACCCGTTCTTCGAGCTCAACGCACCGCTCATGTCGCGCTCGACGCTCTTCCGGCTCGAGCCGCTCGCGAGGGAGGACCTCATGGAGCTGGCGCGCCGTGGCCTCGAGGCGGAGTGCGCTGCCTGCGACGACGAAGTGGCCGAGGCCATGGTGTGCTCTGCGGGCGGGGATGGGAGGTCCCTGCTCGCGACCGTGGAGGTCGCCGCGAGGCTCGCCAGGGCGCGCCAAACGGCCGATGCCCAGCGTGATCCCCAGTACGACGCCGAACACGACCCTCAGCGTGGCGCCGAACACGACCCTCAGCGTGGCGCCGAACACGACAGGCAGGGACCGTGGATCGTGCTCCGCGCCGACGTCGAGCAGGCGGCGAGGTCTTCGGTTCCCCGCTACGGCGCTGACGAGCACTATGACATCGCGAGCGCTCTGATCAAGAGCGTGCGTGGATCGGACCCGGACGCGGGGCTCTACTGGCTCTCGAGGATGCTCATGGCTGGAGAGGATCCACGGTTCATCGCTAGGCGGCTCGTCATCCTTGCGAGCGAGGACGTAGGCATGGCCGACCCGACTGCGCTGCTCGTCGCCGATGCCGCTGCGAGGGCTGTCGACCTGGTCGGCCTGCCGGAGGCGTCGTTGAACCTGGCGCATGCAGTTGTGCATCTCGCTGCTGCGCCGAAGTCGAACCGGGTCACCAGCGCGCTAGCCGCGGCTAGAGCGGACGCCGAGCGTACGGCGAACGCGAGGGCGCCGGTGCACCTGCGGAGCTCGAACTATCAGGGAGCGAAGCTGCTTTCGCACGGCGAAGGCTACCTCTACCCGCATGATGCTCCTGGATCCTGGGTTGACCAGGCATATCTACCCGACGAGGTTGCGGGTGCGATCTACTACCAGCCGAGCTCTCAGGGCCGGGAGGAGCAAGCACGGGTTCGGCTGGAGGATCTCCGGGGCCGGCGGTCACGATAGGATCGCTCTTGCAATGAGGTCCACCGAGCTCCGCGAGGCATTTACCGGGTTCTTTGCAGCCCGCGACCACCTAGTGGTCCCGTCGGCGAGCCTCATCCCTCACGATGCGAGCGTCATGTTCACTATTGCTGGCATGGTCCCGTTCAAGCCGTACTTCCTTGACGCGGAGCGCCCCCCGGCGCCTCGGGTCACCACCGTCCAGCGATGCTTCCGAACCCTGGATATCGAGGTGGTCGGGACGACCGAGCGCCACTGCACGTTCTTCGAGATGCTCGGCAACTTCAGCTTCGGCGATTATTTCAAGCAGGAGGCGATCTCCCTTGCCTGGGAGCTCGTGACCGAGGTTCTCGGTGTGGACGGCGATCGCCTTTGGGTTACGGTGCACCACTCCGACGCAGAGGCGGAGGAGATCTGGCGCGATTCGGTCAATGTTCCTCCACATCGGCTACAGCGTCTCGGGGAGGAGAACTACTGGCGGATGGGCGATGTTGGTCCGTGCGGACCATGCTCGGAGCTGTACTTCGATCGCGGTCCCGAGCACGGCGCGGGTGGTGGGCCGGAGCACGGAGGACCCGAACGGTTCGTAGAGATCTGGAACCTCGTGTTCATGGAGATGGACGCGCTCCCCGACGGTTCCCTGGTAGAGCTGCCGAGGAAGAGCATCGACACCGGCGCGGGGTTGGAGAGGATGCTCCCGATCGTCGAGGGTGTGAGCTCCATGTTCGACACGGACGTGCTGGCTCCAGTGATCGCGGCTGCAGAGGATGCGGCCGGCCAGCGCTACGGAGCCGACCATGGAACCGACGTCGCGCTCAGGATACTCGCTGACCATAGCCGCGCGATCGCCTTTCTCGTCTCCGATGGTGTGTTGCCATCCAACGAAGGCAGGGGATATGTGCTGCGGAGGGTGCTGCGACGCATGGCGAGGCGGGCATCCCAGCTCGGTGTGCGCAAGCCTGTTGCAGCGCGGCTCATCGCTGCTGTGGTAGAGGCGATGGGCTCCACCTATCCCCAGCTGGTGAGAGACGAGGACTTCATCGTGGGTGTCGCTACGCGCGAGGAAGAGCGATTTCTGCGTACGCTTGACATCGGCGCCGCCATGCTCTCGGAGGTGCTCGGCTCCGGGGAAGCGGAGCTTTCTGGCGATGTGGCGTTCCGGCTTCACGACACCTACGGTTTCCCGGTCGAGCTGACCACCGAGATTGCGGCCGAGCACGGGGTGAGCGTCGATCTAGAAGGCTTCAGGAAGTCGATGGAGGTGCAGCGGTCGCTGTCGAGGAGCGCCGTAGGCGCTGGCGCATCGAGTCGCACCGAGCAGTACCGTGAGGTGCTTGAGCAGTTCGGCGCTACGGTCTTCGCTGGCTACAGCGAGGACGTCTTGGAAGCACGTGTGGTTGCGGTCCTCGATAACGGACAAGCAGGGGAGAGAGTCGCGGAGATCTTCCTGGACGTTACGCCGTTCTACGCAGAGAGCGGGGGACAGGTCGGCGATACTGGCAGGATATCGACCTCCACTGGCGCCGCGACGGTCCTTGACACCACGTCTCCGATTGCGGGGCTCGTGTGTCATCGAGCGGTGCTTGATGGCGAGATATCTCCGGGCCAGATCGCAACGGCTTCGGTAGATGCCTCGAGGCGCGCCGCGATCCGGCGCAGCCATTCCGCGACCCACCTGCTCCACTGGGCGCTGCGAAAGGTACTGGGAGACCACGTGCGCCAGCAGGGGTCGCTGGTGGCCCCTGATCGTCTCAGGTTCGACTTCAGCCATTCGGAAGCGCTCGACCACGACCAGTTGGTCGAGGTTGAGAGGCTGGTGAACATGGAGGTGCTCTCCGGCGCGGAGGTCGAGACCACCACCATGAGCCGTGAGGAGGCCGAGAGCGCCGGCGTTCTTTGGAGACAGGTACGGGGCCGTGGTGCGGGTTGTCCGTGCCGGGAGCGAGTCCGTGGAGCTGTGCGGGGGCACGCACGTGGCCTCGCTGGGCTTGATCGGCTCGTTCATCGTAGTCTCCGAGACGTCAATAGGCTCGAACGTGCGCCGTATCGAAGCTGTGACCGGTCTCGGATCGCTGGCGATGGCGCGTGAAGCGCTTGACGACCTGGACGAGGTGGCCGGTGCGTTGAAGTCCCCGGTCGACGACGTCCTCAAGGCGCTGGAGCGCCTTGCAGAGCGTCACCGGCGCCTGGAGCGGGAACTGCGCTCACTCCAGCAAGCCCGCATAGCAGACGAGGCATCCCAGCTGGCGGCCACGGTGTCCCAGCCGTACGGTTCAGAGCTCGGGGCGCTGGCCGGAATTGTGATAGCGCGCCGGGACCGCCTGGACACCGACGCGCTGAGGGAGATCGCGGTCGCGGTCCGGGGCACAGCCGGCTGCAGGGGGGCGGTCATAGGTGGGACGCCGGATGGGGGCCGCGTCGCTCTCGTGGCGGCGCTCGCGCCCGGCGAGGGCCTCGACGCGTCGAAGGTGATCTCGGTCGCGGCCCGCGTGGTCGGCGGCGGCGGCGGCGGCACTGCGGACCTGGCAGTCGCGGGTGGGAAGGATCCGGGAAGGATCGACGAGGCGCTGGAGGTGGCTAGGCAGGAGATCATGAAGATCAGCGGAGAGAGCGGAGGGGACCGTCCGTCGTGAGTGGACGCGCCAGCGTCACCGGTAGGGCGCTCGCGGTGGATCTCGGATCAAGGAGGATAGGGGTCGCCGTGAGTGATTCGAGGGGGGCGCTCGCCTTCCCACACTGCGTCGTGGAGCGGGGCCCGTCGCGGAGCGCAGATCACGACGCGCTGAGGGAGATCGCTGCCAGCTTGGGCGCCTCAACGGTTGTGGTGGGGCTGCCCCGATCCCTCAACGGCGGCATCGGTCCCGCGGCGGAAGCGGTCCTCGACGAAGCGCGTGAGCTCTCTGCTGCATTGGGGTTCGACGTGGTGCTGGTGGACGAGCGGATGACGACCGTCGTGGCACAGAAGGCGATGCGCTCCGCTGGGCGGGCCGGGTCCGCCCGACGTGTCCGCAGGGCGCGTGTGGACGCCGCGGCTGCTGCCGTGATCCTGCAGGCGTGGCTCGACAGGCGCTCTCCTTCCGCCGATACGGCCCCACCTGCCGTGGACGCCGGGGCACGGTGAGCCGGGGTCGCTTCACGTCGGGTCGAACCGGATCGGGTCGAACCAGGTCGGGTCGCTCCACGTCGGGTCGAACCGGGCGAAGACGCCTCATACGTAAGCTACCGACCGGTTGGGCCGTGGCCGTCCTCGCAGCGCTGGTCTTCATCATCTCGTGTGGCGCTATCTGGTACCAGATAGGGGCCGAGCCGCTCGGAGGTCCGGGTCCGGTCAGGCTTGTGCGGGTCCTGCCTGGCTGGAGCGTGACTCGGACCGCAACTGAGCTGCAGGCAGACAAGGTGATCTCGAGCGCTCTCGGGTTCCGGCTCTACTTGGTGCTGAACGGATCGATCGTCGTGATGCCCGGCGCCTACACGATGCATGAAGGTGAGTCCTACCCCGCCGTGGCGTCTGCCCTAGCGGCAGGACCTCCATTGAAGCCGTTGGTCGTTCTGCCGGGCTCGACGATCAGGACGCTCGCGGCGAGCGTCGCCCGGTTTCCAGGGCACAGCGCCCGTCGGTTCATAGCGGCGGCGACAAGCGGCCGCGTGCGATCGACCTTCGAGCCTCCAGGGGTAGACACCCTGGAGGGGCTGCTGTACCCCGACACCTACTTCGTCGGCGAGCGGGAGAAGTCGTCGGCGATCCTATCGGCGATGCTCAACCGCTTCGACATCGCTGCATCGTCGCTGCACCTGACACAGCTCGCCGCCCGGCTGGGTGTGACCCCGTACGAAGCGATCATCGTCGCATCGATAGTCGAGAAGGAGGCGCTGCTGCCGGCGGACAAGGGTAAGGTCGCGCGGGTGATCTACAACCGGCTGGCCGCCGGGATGCGCCTGCAGATGGACTCCACCGTGTACTACTCGCTGGCAGCGGGGGGGCGTGGGGTGAACCGGTTGACATTGGCCGACTTGAGGTACCCGTCGGCGTACAATACGTACCTGCACGCTGGGCTTCCTCCGACGCCGATAGCGTCGCCGGACTACTCTGCGCTCGAGGCTGCGCTGCACCCGACGCCGGGCCCCTGGATGTACTTCGTCACGGTGTCGCCGACCGGCCGGGAGGCGTTCTCTGTCACCTACTCCCAACAGCTGGCCAATGAGCGCCTGGCTAGAAGCCGGGGTCTCGGTGGCGGCTGAGCCCGCCTGCCGCGGCAAGAGCTCCGACGTGGTCACGTGGTGAGCGCGCCTGCCGGGAGCGGCTCCAGCGGCCCGCCGTTGCTGGTGGGGCGCTCGGACGACCCCTGGCCACGGGCGACGAGCCTGCTCGCAGCGGTGATCGGCGACCCGATCCGGCACTCGCTCTCGCCGTCGCTGCTCAATGCGGCTTTCCGCGTCGCTGGGCTCGACTGGGTGTACGTTGCGTTCGAGGTGCGCAGCGGTGACGCCGGGGCCGCGGTCATGGCGGCGAGGACCCTTGGCATAGCCGGCATGTCGGTGACGATGCCGCACAAGACTTCGATCGTCGGGGCGCTGGACGGCTGCAGCGCAACCGCCGCGAAGCTCGGTGCAGTCAACACCGTGGTCCGGCGGGGCTCGGCCCTCCTCGGCGAGAGCACCGACGGCGAAGGCTTCATCAACGCCCTGAGGGAGTCGGCTGCGATGGACCCCGCCGGCCGTGACTGCATAGTGCTCGGAACAGGGGGGGCGGCGCGAGCCGTGGTCCTCGCTCTCGCTGAGCACGGCGCCCGCAGTGTCGGCGTGGTGGGGCGCCGTGCCGAGGCTGTGGCAGCTGCGGCGTCGCTCGCTGGAACGGCAGGCCGGGCTGCGACCAGCGGGGAAGCGTCGAGCGCCGACCTCGTCGTCAACGCTACCCCCGTCGGGATGAGCGGAACGTCGGTCGCGAGGACCGGAGCGCCAGTCGGCTCGGACACCGGCCCCGGCTCCGCCCGCTCCGGCCCCGGCTCGGGCGACCTGCTTGTCGCCTCAGAGGACCTCGGTCCCGGGCAGGTGGTGATGGACCTCGTCTACGAGCCGCGGACCACGCCGCTGCTCGAAACGGCTCGGATGCGCGGCGCTCTGGCTGTTGGGGGAGTCGGCATGCTGGTCCACCAGGCGGCGCTTGCGTTCAAGCTCTGGACGGGGGAGGAGGCTCCGCTCGCTGCGATGTGGGATGCGGTTGCAGGGGATCGTGAAGCCGGCTGACGGCCTCGCGGAGAAGTCGATCACCGTCGGGTACCTGGGCGTTGTTCACCATGATGCGCACGGCGAAGGTGGCGAAGCCCAGGGCGTCGCCTCGCGATTGGATCGATGCTTCGGGGACGATGGCTGCCATCTCTGTAACGTTTGAAAGTTCTGCTCCATCGAACCCCAGTAGCCCGAGGAGCGATGTGAGGTTGCGTGCATGGGCTGGGTCCTCGCACTTGAGCCGGATCTCGAGCCGTGGGTTCTTGGCAAGCATCTTTGGGCATTGGAGCTCGGGCAGTGGGAAGCTCCGATCGGGGCGCTCGGCGGTCACAAGTTGGATGGCTGAGGTGAGAAGTTCACGGAGCATCTGGAGGTTTGGCCGCAATACGCTGTGGGAGCCATCATTTGCCTCGATGACGTGTTCGGCAATGCGCATTCGAAGCGTTGCGGTCAGGGTTGATGAGTAACCGGCAGGGAGTGACCTTTGTCCCTGAGGACTGCGGG
>JAJYWA010000061.1 GCA_021791755.1 Actinomycetes bacterium
ATTCTTGACGATCTCTCCACCTCTGAGACCAAGCCCTATATAGAGGTGGTCGAACGAGACGCGCAGGTCGGCCACGAGGCAACGGTGTCACGCGTAGCAGACGAGCAGCTGTTCTACCTGATGAGCCGGGGGCTCTCGGAGAGCCAGGCCATGGGCATGATCGTGAACGGCTTCATCGAGCCGGTCACGCGCACGCTTCCGATGGAGTATGCCGTCGAGTGGAGCCGGCTGATCGATCTGCAGATGGAGGGCGCTGTCGGCTGAACGGCAGCGGTGACGCGCCTGTGCTTTGCGCGCCTTGGTGAAGCGGCCAGAGGCGCAACGCGCTGTTGGCGACTCCTGGTTGGGTGTGCTCGACCGATGGTCTTTCGATCGCTCAGCGCGCGTGAGACAATGAGGCATGGCCATGCGAGAGGAGTGCAAGCACTTTCAAAGCAGAACGTACGACACGGGTGAGGTGGCTCGCTTCTGCGTGCTCGACCTCGCCCCGGAGGCGCCGTGGCGTTGCCCGGATAACTGCGCCAGCTATTCGCTGCGGTTGGACGATGCGGGCTGGGTGAGGGGCAGCCTCGTGGATGCTCCGGTGGAGACCGAACCCGATGAGTCCGGCGTAGACGTGGGAGAACTTCTCCACCAGGCGACGGACATCGTGAACACCGTGGCGGCAGAGACGCTCGAAGAGGTCGAGGCTGCAGAAGACGTGGACACGCACCAGCGGGAACGAGGCAGCCAGGCGTCAGCGGTAGAGGGGGTTGGTGGCCTTGACGCAGAGCGCGGGCAGGTGAAATCGTGGCGATGGCCATGGCGGCGGGCAAAGTGAGCCGGGTGAGCCGAGCAGGCAACGTTAGTGGGTGTGGTGTTGCCCGTGCCCTGTAAGGAGCACTGCAGCTTGCAGCCGGTCGCTGGTGCAGCTTCCACCTGGAGGATCAGCTTCCGTCAAATGATGGCGGTCGCTTTTCGAAGAAGGCGGCAACAGCTTCTCTGAGGTCGTTTGAGTCGATGAACGCGGCGTTCCAGAGCGCCACGCGCTCGAGGCCCTCTTGAAGGCTGGCGGACTCCGCTGCCGCGAGGACAGCCTTCATTCCCTGAACAGCGAGCGGCGAGTTGAGCGAGATTTCACGTGCAAGGGCATGGGCGGCCCGGAGGGTGGATGCCTCGTCGAGGCATACTTTGTTGGCCAGCCCCATCTCGAGCGCCTCTGAGGCGACCACGTTGCGGCCAGTGAATGCAAGCTCGGCAAGGTGTCCCTTGCCTATGATGCGTGGGAGTCGCTGAAGACTTCCCAGGTCTGCCACCATTGCCATCCGGGCCTCAGCCAGCGAAAAGATCGTGTTCGCCGCAATGATGCGGATGTCGCACGCGCTTGCAAGATCGAGGCCTCCGCCAAGGCAGTGTCCCCAGATGGCCGCTATCACAGGCTGGGGGCAGGTGGCGACCGAGGAGATCGATCGCTGCAGGGAGGTGATCCGGCCATGAAGCCGCCGGGAGTGCTCGGAGTGAGATGTCTCCTCGGTCGTCGCGGCGCCGACCAGCGCTCCACTGGCCAGGGCCTCTAGATCCAGGCCGACGCTGAAGTCGGGGCCGCGGCCTGCGATCACAATGCAGCGCACAGCGGACTCCGCGGCGAGCTCTTCCATCCGGCAGGGAAGCTGATCGAAGAGCTCTGGACCCATCGCATTTCGCTTCTCCGCGCGATCCAAGTAGACGGTGCCTACGTGATCGTCGATCTCGACATCTAGAACGCTGTTGCTCACGGCCGTGAGCATACTTGAGGGTGAGCTCCTCGACGGCCGCCGTTGCTTTCGCTTCCAGCGCTGCCGGGCCTGCAACGCAACCAGCGGGCGTGCAACTCACTACGGCAGGCCCTAAAGTAGTGTTACGCAGTTGAGGTCTCGGCGGTTGAGGTCTCGCTCGAGCATTCGCTCGCGGAGCGCTCCATGGTGATCCGAGCCGGCGGGCGCCGGCCGCGTGATCTGTGCAGTCTGCCTGTCCTGTTGTCTAAGAGCCGCGATATCCGATGTGAGGTGACCCCCTGACCGTTTTGTCCGCTTTCAACGCCGATTTCATCGATGCCCTCTCCGGGCCAGAGTGGCTGATGAACCGGCGCAAGCAGGCGTTCGAGCTGTTCGAGGCGGCAGGCATTCCCATCGAGTCGGAAGAGATATGGCGCTACAGCGGTGTCGGCTCTGTGGACTTCGGGGGTTATGCACCCGCGTCGCCGCCTGCGTCTGGGTCCGGGGCCGCATCTTTGCCGGCCATGCCAGAAATCGAGGAGGTGCTCGAAGGTCGCGTGGCTGGCGTCCTACGAGCCATTGGACCCCGGTCAGCATTGATTGTCACTCTCAACGGAAAGGTCGGCGCGGTCGACTTTCCCGATGGGTCTCTCGGCGCTAGACGCCGGGATGTCAGTGTGATGTTATTGTCCGACCCATCCCGGGACAGGGCAGCGGGTGCGGACGCCGTGCTCGGCCCCGTGCTCGATGTGGATGACGCCTTCGTGCATCTGAACGAAGCCTTCCTTCTCGATGCAGTCCTGCTGGAGGCTTCAGCCGGCTCCGTCGATGACGCACCGGTGGTCATCGTCAATTGGGTAGATGGGGAGGCATCGGCGAGCTTTCCCCGCACCGTCGTCCGGGTGGCCGACGGCGCCCGGGCGCGGGTCGTCGAGATCATGGCGTCACCCGATCGTGTGAGCGCTCTCACCTGTCCCGTTGTCCAGTTGGAGCTGGGAGTGCAATCTAGCCTCGAATATGTGGTCCTCGATCTGTTGGGCAGCGGAACAACGCAGTTCGGCTACCAGACGAGTGTGCTCCAGAAAGATGCGAAGTTGACAAGCTTCTCGGCATCCATGGGTGGAGCTCGCGCCCGGATGCGCACCGACTCCACGCTGGCGGGCGAGGGCTCTTCGAGCCAGCTGCTCGCGGCGTACTTCGGGACGGGAGACCAAGTGCACGATCTCAGGACAGTTCAGGAGCACCGTGCGCCGCACACGACGAGTGACCTCTTCTTCGTTGGATCAGTCGCCGATCGAGCCCATTCCGTGTACAGCGGCATGATCAGGGTGCACCGTGGAGCGAGCGGTGCCAAGGCGTTCCAGACGAACCGGAACTTGGTGCTCTCGGAGAACGCGCGCGCTGATTCAGTGCCAAACCTTGATATCCAGGAGAATGATGTGCAGTGCAGCCATGCATCCGCGATCGGGCCAGTGGACGAGAGCCAGCGGTACTACCTGGAGTCTCGTGGAGCTCCTCCGCAGGATGCAGAGCGTCTGATCGTTCTCGGTTTCTTCAAGGACATGATCGAACGTGCTCCGCTCGTTGGAGCGAGGAAGGTTGTTTCTGATGCGGTCGCAGAGAAGCTGGGATCTTTAGGATGAGCGGCCCTGGACGCCGGGTGAGGCTGTGCGCCAAGGACGACCTCGAGCCTTGTGCGGTGCGACGGTTCGTCGTAGACGGACGGGCCCTTGCGCTGGTTCGAACAGGCGATCGCTTCTATGCCGTCGATGACCGGTGTAGTCACGAGAATTACTCCTTGTCGGACGGGGATCTGGACTGCGAGCTTTGTGAGATCGAGTGCCCACAACACGGCAGCCGGTTCTCGTTGTTGGATGGATCGGCGATCACCCTTCCAGCTACTGCTCCTGTCCAGAGCTACGAAGTTGACGTGAGCAGGGATGGAGACGTCTCGGTGGTGCTCTCGTGACCGCCCGGCCGGGCCTGTTGGAGGTGAGCGGGCTGGTTGCAAGGGTTGCAGGCCGTGAGGTTCTTTCAGGTGTCGACCTCGACGTCTGCAGCGGTGAGGTTCACGCGGTCATGGGCCCCAACGGGGCTGGGAAGAGCACGCTGGCCCACGTGCTGATGGGTCGTTCCGGCTACGAGGTGCTCGCGGGTAGCGCCCTCCTCGCCGGTACGGACCTTCTCGGTCTGCCGACGTTCAAGCGAGCGCAGCTAGGCCTCTTTCTTGCAATGCAGGATCCAGTCGAGGTCCCGGGTGTTGGTCTAGCTGATCTCTTGGAGGTCTCCCTCGGCGCCAAGGCTTCTCAGGGCTCCGGTTACGACTCGAGCTCTTTGGTGCACAAGGCAGTCGAGGCCGAGGCTGCGCTAGTTGGTTTAGATGAGAGCATATGGACCAGGGCGCTTAACGTCGAGCTGTCGGGTGGCGAGCGAAAGAAGAGCGAGACGGTTCAGCTCGGTGTGGCAAAGCCTCGGCTGTCAATCCTCGACGAGATCGACTCCGGGCTAGACGTTGATGCCCTGAGGCTGGTTGCCCGGCGAATCAAGCAGGCCACGCGCGAGTGGGGGATGGGGGTCCTTGCTATTACCCACTACTCCAGGTTGCTGAGGGAGCTTCCCCCCGATCGGGTCCATGTGCTCATGGATGGGTGCATTGTAGCCAGCGGCGGCCCCGAGCTCGCCGAGGAGGTGGAGCGGAACGGATACGAGGCACTGCGATCCAGGTAGTCTACTTCCACCCGGGCGACGACTCCGGCTTCCATGAGAAGCTGGTCCGCAGACCGAAGGCAAAGAACACCTGGGGCGCTTGACGGAGCCAGAAGCGCCCAATACGGACGCCCGCCCTCTCTGTCGGTAGGCGTCGATGAACGCGACTACTCGCTCCATCGGCGGTCGAGCGCCGCCGCTCCGAAATGCGACGCGGGGGCACGCAGGATCTCGTTGGCCGGGCGCAGCTGTTTCACCTCACGCTCGAGCTCGGCGATCCTGGCAGCTTCGGCGGTCGTCGTCCCTGAGCCGTGCACTTCTTGGACGTTGCCAGGCCTTCTTCGTTTCCAAGCGGAAGAGTGTCCACAGTTTTCAAGGTGAATCAGGTGGGGGGTTGTCAGGCCGCATCGGGATTCCCGAGAATCGCCCGTTCCGTCACCGTGACGCCAAGGGCGGCGGTCACATCACAGATCCGGGCCAAGCTGGCAGCTCGGTACCCGGTCGACTCATAGTGTTGCACCTGCTGCTCGGCGACACCCAAGACATCGGCGAGCTGCCTCTGCGTCCAACCCCGAGCGATACGCGCCTTGACCAAGAGGACCGCCAAGTCCGAGAGGGAGCTGGCATCAAAACTCGACACCGTTCCCGAACGCAGGAGCTCGTACTCTGCAATCTCCGAGCGCAGGTCATCTGCTTGCGCACGAACGGCCTCCAGCTCCAATTCCCCCAGCTTCGACCGATCCTGTCTCGCCTCCAGGTTCGCGGCCGCCTCCTCGAATCTCGCCAGATGAGCCTTCGTGGACCGGTATTGCACCTCGTTCATGATCATCTCTCTCCTCCGATCCTCAGCACGACGATCCCTTTACGACCGGTATCCCGTTCGTTACGGAAGAACTCGGCGAACACCAAGCCCGACCTCGTTTCCGTCACGTTGGGGAACAGCTCACCGCCGAATCGCTCCTTCTGCGGCGATCTGGACCTGCGACAGGTCCACAAGCACGGGATCGAGCATCTCCAGGTCGACACCGTCAGGATCCCAGCAGGCGCCGAAGTCGCCGGGCTCATCCTTGGCGGTCACAAAACTGCCGTTGAGCCACAACCTTCGGCAGCCCGCAGCCACCAGGATCTCGATGACCCCTGCCAGTCCATCCAGGAGCCGCCGACGATGGACGTTCCAACCGAAGCGCTCAACCAACTCCTGCCACCCGACCTCGTGTTCACCATCCGGAAGTCGACCGGTGAGTGGATCGAATGGAGGAAGCACTGCACAACATGATCATTGTGATCATTGTGATATCCCCGACGGCGGGGGCAGGCGCCTCGCTGCCCCCGCTCTGCAAGCGCAGGCCGGAGCGTCACAGGCACGAATCGCCCGACCTCGGAACAGATGTGTCAGCAAAGGCCGGGATGAACCGCTCGTTCCTCTCCAAGGCTCCATCTGCGTTGTTGGAACGTACGCGCTAGAAGGCAGCTCTCCACGGCCATCGGGTGGTCGAGCGAGGCGCCAGCCAAGGACCCTCGATCACCTTTTCGGCGCCTGGGTACGGGCACGTTGATCCCAGATCCCGTCGTGGACGTCTGTTTCGCTGTACGAACTGCGTCCACAACGAGAACGCCGGCGAGAATCCAGCAAAGATCATCCGTGAGCGGGGGATCGAACCTGCTCTCGCCGGTGGAACGCCGGTGGCAGTCCGTCGGGCTACGCACCCGAACGCCCGCCTGGACTGTCCGTGTCGTGTGGCTGAAGAGCCGGAGCGGTTGGGCAGGCCAGAAAGCGGGAATCAAGAGACGGACCACATCACCGATCGGGATGTCACATGAGCACCACTCGCGTGCTCCATCTCGACACCAGAGGTTCGGAAGCCGATGCCGGAAGGTCGGAGCAGAAGCCTCCGCCTGAAGGCGGAGGTGGTCTACGGTGTAGGGCGCTCGCCTGGCTCAACTTGCTTGGCGGCGGCTGAGTGAGGCGGCGCTGGCTGGTGGGAGCCCTTGGGCATCGCGGCGATCCCTGATGAGCCATGCCTGCTGGTCGCCGCGTGCTGCGGGGACGGCGCCACGGTGCGTGCCAGCTTCGAGGATCCGGGCGGCTTCGTGTCGACCAGGCTGTAGACGGCGCCGCCGTCCACCGTCTCCTGCTCGATGAGGAGGGCGACGAGCCTGCCCAGGGCGCTTCGATGTCCTTCGAGCAAGGCGATGGCCCGCTCCTCGGCCTCCTTCACCATGCGTGCGACCTCCGCGTCGATCAGCGCCTGGGTCGTCTCCGCGTAGGGTCGGCTGGAAAGCTCCGATCCGCCCGCCCCCAGGAAGACTGATCCCCCAGTTGGGTACCCGATCGGACCGAGAGACTTCGACAGGCCGAGCTCGCGGACCATCTTCATGGCTAGATCCGTGGCGTTTGCGAGGTCGTTGGCGGCTCCAGTGGATCCCTGTCCCAGCTCGACGAGCTCGGCGGCGCGACCTCCCAAGCGTACCGTGAGGGAGTCGTACAGGTAGTCTTCGGAGTACAGGTGGCGCTCGACCAGTGGGAGCTGCTCGGTAACGCCGAGGGCCTGGCCTGCCGGGAGGATCGTGACCTTGGCGACTGGATCGGCGTTGGGGCAGAGCGCGGCGACAATAGCATGCCCTGATTCGTGCACCGCGACCGCGTGCTTCTCCTCGGGCAGGAGCACGTTCGAGCCTTCGCGCCTGCCGAGGAGGATGCGATCGCGTGCCTGGTCGAAGTCGGATGCCTCGATTACTTGCCTGTTGTTGCGCACGGCGACGATCGCGGCTTCGTTGGCAAGGTTCGCAAGGTCGGCGCCGGAGAAGCCGGGCGTTCCCCTTGCGACGACATCGAGGTCGACGTCGCGCCCGAGCCTCTTTCCCTTGCAGTGCACCGCGAGGATCGCGTTACGCTCGGAGAGAGTCGGCAGTGGAATTGTCAGCTGGCGGTCGAAACGTCCCGGCCGCAGAAGTGCGGGGTCGAGTATCTCAGGCCGGTTGGTCGCAGCCAGGACCACTATGCCTTCGGCGGGGTCGAAACCGTCCATCTCGGAGAGAAGCTGGTTGAGGGTTTGCTCGCGCTCATCGTTGGAGACGATTGCTCCGTGACCGGATCGTCGCTGTCCGATCGCGTCGACCTCGTCGACGAAGACGATCGCGGGCGATCGTTTGGCAGCCTCTGCGAAGAGATCGCGCACGCGCGCTGCACCGACGCCGACGAACATCTCGACGAAGCTCGACCCTGCAACGGAGAAGAACGGCACCGCAGCCTCACCTGCAACAGCTCGGGCTAGCAGCGTCTTGCCGGTGCCCGGCGGGCCTATCATCAGCACTCCGCGTGGAGCGACTGCTCCTGCGAGGCGGTAGCGCTCCGGGTTGCGCAGGAAGTCCACGACCTCTGCTATCTCTGCCTTGGTGCCCTCGTATCCTGCCACGTCGGCGAAGGTGGTCGAGGGACGTTCCGCGTCGAAGACCTTGGCCTTGGAACGCCCTACGCTGAGCGCTCCGCCGAGTGCGCCGGCTCCAGAGCGTCGTGACAGACGAACCCAGAACCAGATGATGAACACGAAGGGACCGAGCAGGATCAACCAGGTGAGCACCTCGGAGCCGAACGACGGCCCCGGCGCGCTGGCGGTGACGGAGACACCTGCCGCCTGGAGCTGTGCGAGCAGCGCGGAGCCGGCCAGCTCCACGGGGATGACGGTCGTGTAGCTGGTCCCTTTGACGAGGCTGCCGCTGGCGGTCCCGTCAGACGCGATGGTCACAGTGCGCACCTGGTGCGACGAGACGTCATGTATGAACTGGGAATAGGTGAGATCAACCGGCGACTGTCCGTGGAGCGTCGGGAGTATTGCCCAGAGAACAAGCGTGACGCCGAACGCTATCGGCAGCAGCCAATGGCGCCAGCCTGGCGGCGGGGGTGGTGCAGTGTGCTGGGGCTTTGCGCCCTCTGGCGGCGCTAGGGCGTGTCTCGTCACGGCATTGCCCCGTGCCTCTCAGCCGCTGGTGTCTTCCAGCGTGATGGCCTGCGTCGGGCACATGCTCACCGCTTGGTCGAGCTTCTCACGCAGCGTCTCTGGTGGGTTCTCGTCCAGTATGTACAGGAAGCCGTCCTCGCGGACCTCGAAGACCTCGGGAACGAGGCTCATGCAGACAGCGTTGCTCTCGCAGGTGTCGAAGTCGACCACAACTCTCATGGCATCTCCTCTCGGTCCATACCGGCTTTAGCGTTCCCCGCGCCATGCGTTGCGGAGGCTACGCCGGACGTGATCTCTTCCAGCCCTTGCAGGAGGGTGTTCCACGGCAAGGTTGCGCACTTGATCCTCACCGGGAACTTGACGACTCCCTGAAGGGCGGCGAGCTCTCCAAGATCCTCGACTGCGAGCCCGCGCTGGCCAGCGGGCTCGCCTTCGCCGGTCGTCATCTGCGCGGAGCCTGCTGCGCCAGCCTGGCTTTCCGCCTCGTCCGGGCCGTTCTGGCGGCTGGAGAGCGCACCTTCATGTATCGACATCATGCCCTTGAACGACGCCAGGAGCTCGCGAATCTCGCCGAGGGTTCTCGCCTTCACTGCGGCCGACATGAGCGAGGCCGACGACTGGCTGATGGAGCATCCCTGGCCGCTGATCTTGATGTCGTTCAGGACGCCGCCGTCGACTTCGAGATAAAGGGTGATCTCGTCGCCGCAGAGCGGGTTGAAGCCAGTGACCGAGTGCGCTGGAGGCACCGGCAGCTCACCTCGATTGCGCGGGCTCCGATAGTGGTCGAGAATGATCTCTCGGTACAGATCCTCCATGCCGGGCACGCTGCCACCTCCTTCTATACTCCTGCTGCGCTACTGTCGCGAGCTCTTGCCGCGACCGGTTGTAGGCTATCGAGCTACCGGAACAGCCTAGCTGCCTCGGCCAGGCCATCCACCAATGCGTCGGCGTCCGTGGTGTCGTTGTAGACGTAGAAGGAGGCCCTGGTGGTGGCGGGCACACCGAGACGCCTCATAAGCGGTTTGGCGCAATGATGGCCAGCCCTCACGCAGATCCCCTGGTCGTCTAGGACCTGGGAAAGGTCATGGGGATGGATGCCCATGAAGGCGAGCGACAGCACGGCGCCTCTGCGCTTCGGGTCACGAGGTCCGAAGACGGTGATGTCGTGGCCGTAGCGCTCGGCCAGTGCGTCCATCGTGTACGCACTCAGCGCGTGGTCGTGCTCGCGCACTCGTTGCATTCCCAGCGACCCGAGGTAGTCGACCGCGGCTCCGAGCCCGATGGCCTCGGCGATCGGCGGCGTCCCGGCCTCGAACCTCCAAGGTGGCTCGGCCGGTTCGAAGCCATCGAGGCGCACGTCGGAGATCATCTCGCCACCACCCATGAACGGCCTCATACGATCCAGGAGCTCGGCGCGAGCCCATAGGACTCCCACCCCGGTCGGGCCGAGCATCTTGTGACCACTGAAAACGAGAAAATCGCAGCCGATGCCGGTGACGTCGGTCGGCAGGTGGGGCACGTACTGCGCTCCATCTGCGATCACGAGCGCGCCAGCGGCGTGGGCCGCCGCGGCGATCTCGGTCACCTGGTTCAGGGTTCCGAGCACGTTCGACATGAGAGTGACCCCGACCAGCTTTACGCCGTCGAGCATCCTCCCCAGGTCGTCCAACACCAGCTCTCCATCGTCGTCGATCTCTAGGAAGCGCAGCTTTACGCCGCGTTCTTTCGCAAGGATGAGCCAAGGAACCATGTTCGCGTGGTGCTCCATCTCCGTGAGAAGCACAGTGTCGTTCTCCGAAAGGTTGTCGCGCGCCCACGAGTGGGCTACGAGGTTGACCGCTTCGGTAGCGTTGCGAGTGAAGACGATCTCGCGCGCCGGATCCGGCGCGCCGACGAAGCGGCCGATGCGCGCCCTCGCGTCTTCGAAGCACTGGGTCGCGGCCTCGGCGATCTGGTAGACACCACGATGAACATTGGCATGGGTTGTCTCGTAGTAGCGCTCCATGGTGTCGAGAACGCACTGTGGGAGCTCGGATGACGCTGCCGAGTCGAGGTAGACGAGCCTCCTCTTGCCGCTTGCGCGCCTCGCGTCCTGAGACCGGGCGCAAAGGAGTGGGAAGTCTTCGACGACTTGGCGCACATCGAGCGCTGCCGCTTCGTCCGTCATGATCGCCATTGTTCGTAGCCTTTCCGCTCGAGCTTGCGAGCCAGGCTCGCGTCGCCTTCGTCCACGACCCTGCCGTTGACGAGGACATGAACTCGATCGGGTTCCAATATATCGAGGATACGCTGGTAATGAGTCACGATCAGGATGGCGAGGTCGGCGTTGGAGCCCCGAAGGGCCTCGATCCCCCGCGCGACGACCTTCATGGCGTCGACGTCAAGGCCTGAGTCGGTCTCGTCCAGCATTGCGACCTGTGGATCGAGCATCGCCATCTGTAGGACCTCGTTGCGTTTCTTCTCCCCACCGGAGAACCCCTCATTGAGGTAGCGTTCGGCGAAGGACGGGTCCATTCCCAGGCGCTGCATCCATTCCATCATCGCGATCCTTACCTCGAGAACCGAGAGATCCGTGCCTCTCCTCGCCGACATGGCCTGGCGAAGGAACTGGATGACGGGCACGCCAGGGACTGCTTCAGGGTACTGGAATGCCAGGAAGAGGCCCGCCTTCGCCCGCACGTCGGGGGGGCTGAAGGTTATGTCCTCGTCTCCGAGCAGTACCTGCCCGCTCGTTGTCTGGTACATGGGATTTCCCGCTATCGCGTTGAGGAGCGTGGACTTCCCTGATCCGTTCGGACCCATGACAGCGTGGACCTTGCCTGGAGCGACTGCGAGGCTCACTCCATGCAGTATCTCAGACGCGTCCACTGAGACAATGAGGTCCCGTATCTCGATGGCTGATGTCACGAGGCCAGTCTATGCGATGAGCCCAAGATATTCACTACTGGCGTAGTGGAAATACGTGGGTAGGCTTTCTTCCTTCACCTGGGTGGGCTGCCGCGAGGTGTGAACCCGTCGTGGCGAGGTCTGGTGGGATGCGCCCGATGTGGAGACCTGGTCGGGTAAGCTCGTTGGACCGTGAACGATCCGTGGACGTCGAGGGAGCCAGTGCGGAGCCTGGGTGCAGGCAGCGGCGTTGTGACCCTTGTAGAAGAGTCGTCGTTCGCTATCTCCGATCGTACCGGCGACATCATCCCCGGGGGCGCCCACGGGCTCTTCGTTCTGGACACCCGCATCCTGTCGCGCTGGGAGCTCCGAGTCAACGGAGCGCGAACCGAGCTGCTCGCCGCAGTCAGCGAGAACCCGTTCAGCGCGGTGTTCGTCTCGAGAGCCAGGCCCGGGATCGGGCTGTCCGACTCCACCCTCCTCGTGCGGAGATCGCGTTATGTCGGGCGAGGCATGCGCGAAGATCTGCGGGTCCAGAACTTCGGCGAGGAGCCGGCATTTTGCACGATAGAGCTCTTCACGGGCGCGGACTTCGCTGACCTGTTCACTGTGAAGGATGGCCGGGCCGAGGATCCCGACGGCGATCGCAGCAGCACGACGGTCGAGGGTCGCATCTCGTTCGAGTACCGTCGAGGTGGTGTATCTAGGGGAACGCGCATCGACTTCGGAGGTGGCGTCAGTGCGAGTGGCGAGCTCGCCAGGTTCGACGTCGTAGTGCCGCCTGCCGGCGAGTGGTCGACATGCTGCCAGGTGAGCCCAGTCATCGAAGGCAAGCTGATCGAGCCTCGCTATCGTTGTGGGGAGCGCGTCGAGCAGGCTGCGCCGGTCGAGCGTCTCGCTCGATGGCGGGAGCAGGCGCCATTCGTCGAATCGGACCACAAGGGGCTGCGAGAGGTGGTTGCCCGCAGCGTCGAGGACCTCGGTGCGCTTAGGCTGTCCGATCCCGAGCACCCGGAGCGCTCCGTCGTGGCTGCCGGCGCCCCATGGTTCATGACCGTCTTCGGTCGGGACTCGCTCCTGACCGCTTGGATGGCGCTCATGTTGGATCCTGTGCTCGCGCTGGGTGTCCTGCAGACGCTGGCAAGGTTTCAGGGATCTAAGATCGATCCGCGCAGCGAAGAGGAGCCCGGTCGCATTCTCCACGAGATGCGCTTCGGCGAAGCGAGCTCTCTCGCGCTCGGTGGGGGGAGCATCTACTATGGCACCGCCGACGCAACTCCTCTCTTCGTGATCGTCCTTGGCGAGCTGCGCCGCTGGGGTTTGAGCACGGAGAAGGTGGACGAGCTGCTCCCCAACGCGGACAGAGCGCTTGCATGGATCGAGCGGTTCGGGGACGTCGATGGCGACGGCTATGTCGAGTACCACAGGGCAACCGACCGTGGGCTCGTCAACCAGGGATGGAAAGACTCCTGGGATGCCATGCGTTATGCGGATGGCACGATTGCCCGAGCTCCGATTGCACTCTGCGAGGTACAGGGATACGTCTACGGCGCCTACCTCGCACGGGCGCACTTCGCCTTCGAGATGGGCGACGAGGGAACGTACGAGCGCTACCGCGCCAAAGCTATAGCTCTCAAGGAGAGCTTCAATCGGGACTTCTGGTTGGAGGACAGAGGCTACTTCGCGATGGGGCTGGACGCCCACAAGAAGCCGATCGACGCTCTGGCATCCAATATGGGCCACTGCCTCTGGACCGGCATAGTCGACGATGACAAGGCGGCCTCCGTGGCTGCGCACCTCTCGTCCCCTGAGATGTTCAACGGCTGGGGCGTGCGAACGCTTGCCAGCTCGATGCACGGCTACAACCCGATCAGCTATCACTGTGGCTCCGTGTGGCCTCATGACACGGCCATAGCTGTAGCGGGGCTGACCCGCTACGGGTTCGTGGAGGAGGCGCACAGGCTCACCCTCGGCTTGCTGGATGCCGCGATGGCGGAGTCGGGCCGTCTCCCAGAGCTTTTTAGCGGTGTAGATCGGATGGACGTGTGCGTGCCGGTTGGCTATCCGACGTCGTGCTCTCCACAGGCATGGGCTGCAGGATCATCGCTGCTGCTCCTCAGGTCGATCCTGCGTCTCGACCCGTGGGTGCCACACGGAAAGACGTGGTTGGCGCCCGTTCTCCCGCCGACCATGAGGCGACTCAAGGTCTCCAACATCCCGCTGGCGGGTGGGAGGGTGACCGTGTCGGTAGAAGACGGCCATACCACGGTGGACGGCGTGCCACCCGGCCTCGAGGTGCTCATGGAGCCCCGCAAGCCTGCCAGCGCGGTCTGAGAGGCACGACGGAGCCCAGGTCCTGGCGTCACCAGCCGCGCTCGATCCACTCGTCGAGGTGCGGTCTCTCGGCTCCGACCGTGGTTGCGGCGCCGTGTCCAGGGAGCACCGTGACTTCGTCTGAGAACCGATCGAAGATACGTTCCCTGATGGAGGTGATGATCGCTTGGAAGTCTCCACCTGGGAGCTTGGTGTTGCCGGGGCCGCCAGGGAACAACGTATCTCCGCTGAAGAGCACCGGCGCTCCGGCAGGTGCGAAGCACAACGAGCCGGGTGTGTGGCCGGGAGTGCAGAGCACTTGCACCGTGAGCCTTCCGACGGCGATCTCCTGGTTATCTTGAAGAAGGTGATCGTAGGCGTCGAGCATCGCCGAGTCCTCGGCTGAGACGCAGACGTCCATCCCGGCATTCCTCATGGCTGGCACTGCCTGGACATGGTCCCAGTGCCCGTGGGTTTGGAGCACGATCCGAACGCCGAGTGCCTCGCAGGCATCGAGGAGGAGGTCGTGCTCGTTGGCTGCATCGATGAGGGCTGCTTCAGAGGTGCGCTTGCAACGAAGCACGTGAACATTGTTCAAGAGTGGGCCGACAACAAGCTTGTGGACCGCGAGGGACTGGTCTTCGTAGCAGGTCTCTATTCGCTGGTCGAGCTTCCGGGCCGAGCGCTGCCGACGTGGTCTGCGATCGCTGCCGTCCGCTCCATCCCTCATCTCCATCAAACCACCCCGAGCGGACTGGCGGCTTCGGCCGTCAGGGGAATCGGGGTTCGGAGCGCAGCTCCGAAGTTCGCAACGGTTGTCACACCCTCGGCGTATGGTGCAAACATGTCATCTTCACGACTTCGCCGGAGCGCTGGAGGTGTCACCTCGCTTGGTCTGCACCTCGTGTGGTGTACGAAATACCGCCACCGTATCTTGGGCGGCCGGTTTGCCCGGCGCCTCGAAGAGCTACTCACCCAAATCGCCGAGGAGCACCAGTGGGAGATCGTCGCCTCCGAGGTCATGTTCGACCACGTGCACATCTTCCTTTGGGTGCGCCCAACCGATTCTCCAGCAGACGTTGTCCGGGCGTTCAAGGGACGCACCAGCCGAATCCTGCGCTCCGAATTCC
>JAJYWA010000062.1 GCA_021791755.1 Actinomycetes bacterium
GCAAGCGCCTGAACGCGCCGATAGTCGGCATGGCAGAGGACCCGGCGACCGGAGGATATTGGTTCGTGGCCTCCGACGGCGGCATCTTCAGCTTCGACGCCCCCTTCTATGGCTCCATGGGGGGCAAGCACCTGAACGCGCCGATCGTTGGTATGGCGGCCACCGTGAACGGCAAGGGCTACTGGTTCGTGGCCTCCGACGGGGGCATCTTCAGCTTCGGCAATGCCCCCTTCTATGGCTCGATGGGTGGAAGGCGCCTGAACGCGCCGATCGTCGGCATGGCGGCGACGCCTAACGGCAAGGGCTACTGGTTCGTGGCCTCCGACGGAGGCATCTTCAGCTTCGGCAACGCCCCCTTCTACGGCTCGATGGGTGGAAGGCGCCTGAACGCAGGAATAGTCGGCATGGCAGCGGACCCTACGACGGGTGGCTACTGGTTCGTGGCGTCCGACGGCGGCATCTTCGGTTTCAACGCCCCCTTCTACGGCTCGATGGGAGCAAAGCGCCTGAACGCGGGAGTAGTCGGCATGGCGTCCAGCTAGCTGGCCGTGGGCTGGCCTGGCCGGACGTTGCATCCAGTAGTCGGCATTTGCGTTGCCACTAGCCTCTCGCCGCAGATGCGGGTCGAGCTCACAGACCTGGGCGCCGGTGTCCTACATTTGGGAGGACGTGGTCGATGGGCTCGCGCCTGAGCACGACCTGTCCAAGCGCTTTGGTTGCCCCAAGTAGGGCAAGGCGCATAGCTCGGGTGCTAGCTCGGTGAAGGCCACCACATTGGGTTGGTCGAATTGCCGGGTACACGGGCGTCGGATCGGGCCCGTGGCGGTGGGTTCACGCTTAGTGCGTCTGGGGCCGGTACAGTAACGGTCCAGGAGTTATGAGATGAATATCATAAGAGCTGGCAAGGCTGGACTTGCAGGTGAACTTGCAGGTGCGATGTGAGCGCGAGGGCCAACGCGATCGTCACCATGATCGGCGCCGGCCAGCTTGCTCGTATGACTCACCAGGCTGCGATCGACTATGCGATCACGCTCCACGTCCTTGCCTCCAGCGCCAGTGATCCTGCAGTCCTGGCCGGAGCTGACCACACCGTTGGACGCCCGGACCGTTACGGTGATCTCGAAGCTGCAGCGAGCTTCGGCGACGTCGTCACCTTCGACCACGAGCTTGTCCCAACTGCACTCCTCTACCGTCTAGAAGAGGCTGGCCATGTGCTGCGTCCGACACCGGCTGCGCTTGCCTTCGCCCAGGACAAATTGCTTGCTCGCCGTACTCTGGCGGATCTGGGCGAGGCTGGGTTCATGGGCAAGACCGGCATCCCAGGCGATGCCGATACCGATGCCGACACCCTCGTGCCTGCGTTCGCTGAGGCCCGAAGTGCACGCGATGCTTACGCGTTCGCTGCTGAGCACGGCTGGCCCGTTGTGCTCAAGGCCCGTGGTGGCGGCTACGACGGCCGCGGTGTGCACATCCTGCGTTCGCCAACCGAGACCGCACGCATGCTTCCAGCGGCGCCTGAAGGTCCCGAGCCCGGGTGGGTGCTCGAAGAGCACCTGGACCTCGCCGCCGAGCTCTCGATCCTCGTTGCTCGCCGGCCCTCGGGAGAGGTTGCGAGCTACCCGCCGGTGGGCACTCAACAGGAGGATGGGATGTGTCGAGAGCTTACATTGCCCGCAAGATTGTCGGAAGGGGCTGGAAGGGCGGCTACCGACCTAGCGGAGTCGCTCGTTGCCAGCCTCGGCGTTGTCGGTGTGTGCGCCGTCGAGCTCTTTCAGACATCTGATGGGAGGCTTCTCGTCAACGAGCTGGCTATGCGTCCGCACAACTCTGGGCACATCACCATCGAGGCCTGTGAGACCTCCCAGTTCCACCAGCATCTCCGTGCCGTGCTGGACTGGCCGCTCGGCTCTACCGCACTCCGCAGTCCTGCGGCTACAGTCAACCTCATTGGCGGGCCCGCCGGGATCGACCCGATCGACGGTTGCTCCCGCGCTCTCGGTGTTCACGGCGCTCACGTGCACCTCTACGCTAAGGAGCCCAGGGCAGGGCGAAAGCTGGGCCACGTCACAGCGCTGGGCAGCGACGTGGAGGAGGCGCTGGAGATCGCACGAGAAGCCGCGCGCCTAGTTCTCGCTCCGGCGTGAGGAGAGCTCGCGCAGCGGTGTCGATTCAGGGTCCGGCGTCGCCGGGGCCGGAGAGGGGAGCCGGCCGGTCAAGCGAGGACTGTGCTGTTGCCGGCGAGGGGAGCCGGCCGGTCAAGTGAGGACTGTGTGGGAAGATCGCTAGTGTGGATCGCATGGCGACGGTGACATCCGATGGCACGGTACCTGCGCGAGAAGGCCAGTCTGGCGCCGGAGAGCCGCTCGCGCGAGCCGAATCCGGTGGCCAGACGGTCTCGATCGTGCGGCAGGTCACGGAGGATGAGCGAGATCGAGTGCTTGGGCGGGAGGGGCAGGTAGGCAGAGATCCAGACCGGGAGGGTAAGCGCCCCCGTGTAGGCATTGTCATGGGCAGTGACTCTGATCTCGAGATCATGCGACCTGCGTCCGAGACGCTCGCTGAGCTCGGACTGACTCATGAGCTGCGGGTCGTATCTGCACACAGGACCCCTGATGACATGCTTGCCTATGGTCATCAAGCCCGAGAGCGGGGGCTGCAGGTGATCATTGCGGGTGCGGGTGGCGCTGCTCATCTGCCGGGGATGCTGGCCGCCACGACCATCCTTCCAGTGATAGGTGTACCGGTCCCGCTGCGTGACCTCAATGGCCTTGACTCCCTCCTTTCCATCGTGCAGATGCCAGCCGGTGTTCCGGTTGCGACTGTCGCGATCGGTGCGGCTCGGAACGCTGCCCTGCTTGCAGCCCGCATTATCGCCGTGGGTGATCCCGCTCTCGGTGAGGCATTGGAAGCTCTGGCGACCGAGATGGCCGAAGCGTCTCGTGCCAAGGATGGACGCCTGGTGGCTTCCACTTCGGGAGAGATCGCCGGAGAGGTCGGCTCGGGGCTAGAGACCGAATAGCAGCGGTTCCGGATGCCCGCAGGCGCCTATGGTTGCGTGGGGTTGAGCGCGGGATGTGGGGGGTGGGGACGGTCGAGCTCGCGGGTTCCTGATGCGCTTGGCTGAACCGTTGACGGGTTCCGGATGTTCCGCTACAGAGCGCCCAGCAGGCTGCAAGTTGGCGTGCACTATATACGAAGCTGATATCGTGGTAACAGTGTCGTATGATTGTCAGGCCGCTCGAAGAGCTCTAGGAGTTGGATCCGAGATGGAATTGGAAGCGCAGGGAGCCAGGCCGTGTGAGGAGATGCTGGTCGCCCCTTTCACATCACCGAGGGCAGTGCGTACGAGGACGGTTGGGCTGGACATATGGTTGGAGGCACATCGGAGAGTAGGGGATTCGATCAGTGGCGCCCTGACAGCTGCGCTATGTGGTACGCATGCTCGACTCGAGCAGCTGGAGGACGCTGCCGGGCGACGGCTCTGGCCCCGGGCGGTGGGGACCGAGAGCTCGGGTAGCGCTGGAGATGCACATAGTGTGTCACCTGTGCAGGTGCGCTGCAGGGTCATGGCTCGTAGTGCCGGCGCCCACTTGAGCAGCGAGGCTCTCGGAGAGGTGCTTGCCGCGCTGTCACGGGTCGGAAACTGGACGGTGGTCCGGAGGCTCGACGAGAGCGATGGCCGCCCGGCTTTCGGCCGACTCGGCGCTATCGAGATCCTGCCGCCTACCCGGGGAGGGACACGGTGAGCATGGTGAGCATTGCGAGCATGGTGAGGTGGGAAGGCAGAAAAGATGAAAAGAAGTGGAAGGTGACATGACGTTTGCCGAGGAATGGAGCAGGTCTTGACGATAATCCGTGATGACATGGCCAATATTCGCCATACCAAGGATCCCGGCACGGTCAGGAGAACCAAGCGCGATGACAAGAGCCACCCACCGACGCCAATCACCGTAGCCTACGGTGACGGCATCGGCCCCGAGATCATGGACGCGACACTCAGGGTCTTGGACGCCGCGGGCGGGTCAGTCGATGTGGAGACGATCGAGATCGGCGAGGCCGTATATGCGCGAGGAGTTACCTCGGGCATCGAGCCGAGCTCGTGGGAGTCGCTGCGCAGGACCAGGGTGTTCCTCAAAGCACCGATCACCACGCCGCAGGGAGGTGGTTTCAAGAGCCTCAATGTCACGGTGCGCAAGACGTTGGGCCTATTTGCGAACGTGCGCCCGTGTCCCTCCTATGCTCCCTTTATCGCTACGAAGCATCCGGCAATGAACGTTGTGATCGTGCGCGAGAACGAAGAGGATCTCTATGCAGGCATCGAGCATCGCCAGACCGATGAGGTCGTGCAGTGCTTGAAGTTGTACAGCCGCCCGGGTTGTGAGCGGATCGTGCGTTACGCCTTCGAGTACGCGTCACGCTACGGTCGCAGCAAGGTGACCTGTTTCACCAAGGACAACATCATGAAGGTCACTGATGGGCTGTTCCACAAGGTGTTCGACGAGGTCGCGGAGGAGTACCCCGGCATCGAGCACGAGCACTGGATAGTAGACATCGGCGCTGCGAAGCTTGCCGACACACCCGAGCTGTTCGACGTCATCGTGCTTCCCAACCTCTACGGCGACATCCTCTCCGACGTGTCAGCGCAGATAGCGGGTTCCGTGGGGTTGGCTGGCAGCGCGAACATCGGACATGACGTCTCGATGTTCGAAGCGATCCACGGATCAGCGCCCCGTCGCGCGGGCCAGGACGCCGCTAACCCATCTGGTCTCATGCTTGCGGCTGTCCAGATGCTCGTGCATATCGGCCAGGGAGATGCTGCAGCGTTGATGCACAATGCCTGGTTGCGCACCATCGAGGATGGCGTTCACACCTATGACATCTACGACCCGTCGGTCAGCGTCGAAAAGGTCGGGACGCGGGCGTTTGCGGATGCGGTTATCGAGCGCTTGGGTGAGAAGCCTTCCCGGCTCCAGCCGGTGGCGTATGCAGTGAGCACCGACCCGATACGCATAGATGTTCCTGTCCGCGAGCCTCAGGACAAGGATCTTGTCGGCGTAGATGTGTTCCTCGATTTCCGTGGCGCCCCCGACGATCTCGGCGCTCAGCTAGAAAAACATGCTTCAGATCTCCGGCTCGTAATGATCAGCAACCGAGGCCAGAAGGTCTATCCGAGCGGGCAGGCAGAGACGATATGCACCGATCACTGGCGCTGCAGGTTCCAGTCGCCCGACGGTGGGGTGGTGACTACCGAGCAGATCCTGGCGCTGCTCGGTCGCCTGGCAGCCGCTGGAATGCCGTTCATCAAGACGGAGGGGTTGTTCAACTTTGACGGGGCGCCTGGCTACTCACTCGGCCAGGGGCAGTGACCACTGGCCGAGCTGGGTCTATTCGGACAAGGGGAACCGGGAAGGAGGCTAGAGCTTAACCGGGCTCGGGCTGGAACGCTGGAGCTAGGGCTCGGGCTGGAAAGCGGCGACGTGCTCGTGAGCTACAGGCCCGCGAGCTAAGACCTGGTTCAGCTCTGTTGCGGAGCGGCAAGTAGATCGTCGAGTTGTTCAGTCGTGATCACGCTGGCTTGGCGCGGAAAGATCTTCTCGTTGAGGAAAGCGTGCACCTCGGTGTCCGGGTCGGCGCATGCGTCCGAGAGCACGAAGATCTGGTAGTCGCGATCGTGCGCGTCACGCACGGTGGAAAGGACGACACCACTCGTGCTCACTCCGGCAAGGACGAGTGTGGTGATCTCACGTTGGTGCAGCTGCTTGTCCAAGTCAGTCGTCGAGAAGGCCCCCACTCGGGTCTTGCGGACGACCACGTCGCCCGGTGCAGGAGCTATGCGGTCGTGAATGGCGGTGTCGGCCGAGTCGCTGTGGAATGCCTTTCCGACTGAAGCTATCCGAATCGCCATCGGGCTCGTGGGCGGCAGCGCGTCGTAGTCGGCATCGTCGAAGGCGACCCTGACATAGCCAACAGTTCCGCCCCGGGTCCGGAAAGCGCTTATGGCGTTGGCTGCTGCAGCCAGTAAGGCATCGGCGTTCGCGAGGTTGCGTAGGATGCCTGGTTGGTAGTCCATGACCAGCAGCGCAGCGTGCTCTGGGTCGATCACTGAAGCTGTATCGTTCATGTGCTGTTCTTGCCTTCCTTCCTCTAGTCTCTCTCGTGCCTCGTTGGCCTGGTCCAGCCCAACCTGGCCCAGGCCAACCAAACCGAGCCCAACCTGGCTCGGCGGCTACCAGGTGGGCGCCTTCGTGGTCAGGCGCTATCAGGCAGTGATGTCGCGGATGCGACCTGCGAGCTCCTGAGCGTTTGGGTGGGGTACGATCGCCTGTAGGTCGAACAGCTTCGACATGTCCCCATCCACCTTGATCCGGCCGGACATGAAGGCCTGGAATCCTGCTTGGGCGTTCCCATCGATTAGGAGGGTCTTTGCCGTGTCGTAGTCGAGCGTGACAGATAGGTCGACGGGATCGATATGACCCAGCTCGAGCTCCAGCTCTCCGGAGGTGGTGTCGAGATGCGCTTTGATCGCTCCGGCGCCGAAGGGCACGTCGGTTATCACCTGGTTCATGCGTACCGGCGGGGGCGCCGGGGTCTTGCCGTCGGAGTCTTTGTACTCGGCCCGTATGCTCCTTGCCATTTCGATCCACTCTGAACTGAGGAACGGGTGTCTTTCCATGTCGTGCCTCCTCACAAGTTCGTACGGTTGCGTCGTCAGCTATCCAGCGCTTGCCAAGCGCTCAAGAATTCACGTTCTTGTTCATGTTTGGCGTGCCCCCGCTCTCTGGTACTTTGCCAGCCTTCTCTTTGCCAGCGCGGCCTGGCGCCGAGAGCCAGCTGTAGGGACTTCGAGAACATCTCCGCACCCCCGGGCAGTGCCAGCGGTACCGCCTGCCAGCGCGCCAGCCGTTGGCGCTGCTTCGACTGTACCACCTAGTTTAACCCTAAGATCAACGGCTGATCAACACAGTGGTTGCGCACGCACAGTTGTGTTCCTGCGAGCGCAGCATGGGCGTATCTGCACGCACCTGCATCTTTATGGAACGCCCGATTTCAGCAGGCTGACCGAAGAGGCTAACATCCGCTGGGTGGCGCAGTCATTGCTTCCCGGATCGGAGCCCCTTTCGCATCGTGGTGGAGACGGCGGCGTCCTTGTCCTGCACGGCTTTACCGGCACCCCGCAGTCGATGCGACCCCTGGCCCAGCGGTTCGTCGACGCGTCGTTCAGCGTGGAGATGCCATTGCTGCCAGGTCACGGAACACGGATCGAAGACCTGGTGCCGATGCGCTTCAGTGACTGGCGGAAGGCTGCGGAAGATGCGTACCTCCGGCTTGCCGGCGTAACGAAACGAGTGATCGTTGCCGGGCTCTCGATGGGAGGTAGCCTGGCATGCCGCCTCGCTGCCGATCATCCTGAGATAGCTGGGCTGGTGTTGATCAACCCGTTCATAGAGCCGCCAGCCGATGGCTTTCGTGAGATACTCAGAGCCACGCTTGCGAGTGGCATGGAGATAGCGCCCGCGGTTGGATCGGACATTGCCAAGCCGACCGTCTCTGAGCTGAGCTATCCGGGCTCGCCACTCGCGGCGGCGCTCTCGCTCTTCGAGGGGCTGGATGATCTCGTCGACGACCTGGATCGCATTGCCTGTCCCGTACTGCTCCTGTCTAGTCGGGAGGACCACGTGGTTCCGGTGTCCACGGGGGACTTCCTCATGGAGAGGCTCAGGGTTCCAGTGACGCGTACGTGGCTCGAGCATAGCTTCCACGTAGCGACCCTGGACTATGACGCCGGCATTATCGAATCAGCCGCCCTCGCGTTCGCTCAGGAGATGACGAAGATGACGAAGGGCGCCGCCCCCGCTGTGCGAGGCGCAGAGATGTCGGGGGATGCCTCGACGGCCGTGACGGCGCAGGCGGCGGAGGCGGCGGAGGCGGCGGAGGTGGTCGCGTCAGCAGGGGCTGCCAGGTTGACAACGGAACCTGATGTTCGTGACGGCTCGGATGCAGGGCCGTCTCCGGCTGGCGAGCGACCTCGCGGGCTCGCGACTGGCACGATCACGATCGACGAGGACACTCATGTCGCTCGTCTTGCGCGCTTGTCACTGTCCGACATGGAGCTCGAGCAGTTCACGGGCCAGCTCGCAGCTGTGCTCGAGCATGCTGCCGACATGGCCAGGCTCGACATATCCGCTACGGCGCCGACTTCGCACCCGCTTCCGGTTCAGAACGTTATGAGGGATGACGAACCCCGCCCCGCCCTCGAGCGCGATGAGGTCCTTGGCCAGGCTCCGAGGGTGGAGGATTACAGGTTCTGGGTTCCTCGCATCCTGGCGGAGGGCCAGTGATGCCGGCGGGTGGTGCGGGAGCAGGAAATGGCGATCGTGAAGATCGTGAAGATCCTGCAATGAGCCCGACGGTGACGGATGGGAAGCTCTCCGAGGTCGCTTCTGGAGATCTCCCGTTCGCTGGAGAGCACGCCTCTAGGCAAAATGCCACGGGAGGTCCGTTCCAGACGGCGACCGAGATCGCTGCTGGAGTCTCGAAGGGCGAGTTCTCGGCCCGCGAGGTGATAGAGGAGCACCTGGCGAGAATTGCTGCCCGTGACGGGGAGCTCCATGCGTTCAACGAGGTGATGTCCCGAGACGCTCTGGATGCCGCTGATCGTGTAGACAGGTTAGTGGCATCGGGCGAGGATCCCGGGCCGCTGGCGGGCGTGCCAGTGGCGCTGAAGGACAACCTATGCACCCGCGGCGTGCCCACGACCTGCTCCTCGCGCATTCTCGCAGGATGGCGCCCGCCGTATGATGCGACGGTGGTGCGCAGGGTGCGTGAGGCAGGAGGCGTGATCATCGGTAAGACGAACATGGACGAGTTCGCCATGGGCTCCTCTACAGAGACATCGGCGTTCGGGCCTACACTCAACCCGCTGGACAACAATAGGGTTCCTGGTGGATCCAGTGGCGGTAGCGCAGCAGCCGTTGCTGCCGGCTTTGCGTCGCTGGCTCTAGGGTCCGATACCGGTGGATCGATCCGCCAACCCGCTGCGATGTGTGGGGTCGTTGGGATGAAGCCCACCTACGGGATGGTGTCGCGCTACGGGCTCATAGCCTTTGCCAGCTCTTTCGACCAGGTGGGTCCATTTGCACAGCGAGCCCGGGACGCGGCGATGTTGTTCGAGGCCATCGCGGGCCATGACGAGGCTGACTCCACGTCACTCGACCGTCCGGCTCCGTCGGTCTCCTCGCTCCTCGGGGCGGGCGTGAGCAAGCTCAGGGTGGGCGTCGTGTCAGAGCTTGTCGACGCCGCGTCCGCAGACGTAGCCAGCCGCGTTCGCGAAGCGGCGAATCTTCTTGCCACTGCTGGAGCGCTGGTCGACGAGGTGTCAATACCCATGTGCACCTACAGCCTGTCGGCGTACTATCTGCTGGCGCCTGCGGAGGCGTCGTCAAACCTCGCGCGTTATGACGGTGTCCGGTACGGGCTGCGGGTGGAAGCGCCGACCGCGGAGAAAATGACCACCGCCACCAGGTCCGCGGGGTTCGGCGACGAGGTCAAGCGAAGGATCATGCTTGGCTCCTATGCTCTATCAGCAGGTTATTACGATGCCTACTACGCTAGAGCGCAACGCGTTCGTACTCTTATCCTCGATGCCTTCGATACCGCTTACAAGCGTTTCGACGTCTTGCTGGCGCCCACCTCACCGACAACGGCGTTCGAGATCGGATCAAAGATTGATGACCCGCTGGCGATGTACTTGTCCGACGTCTGCACCATTCCTTCGAACCTCGCCGGCCACCCCGCGATGAGCGTTCCGTTCGGCGTGGGAGACGATGGGATGCCCGTAGGTGTTCAAGTGCTTGCGCCCGCGCTGGCAGAACCGGTGATGTTCCAGGTGGCTGTCGTGCTTGAAGACGGCGCTCCCACTGCGAAGTCCCGAGGCGCTACCGCGTCGGTCGTACCCGCCCACGCCGGACAGGGCGAAGGCACGCCGGTATGAGCGCGAACGGAGCGGGAGGCGCCGCGGACGGAGCGGGAGGGCTCGCAGCGGCGATCTCAGGGAGGGGTGCAGTAGGGCATTCAGGAGGAATGCCAGGTTGGGAGGCTGTAATCGGCCTCGAGGTTCACTGCGAGCTCTCTACTGAGACGAAGCTGTTCTGTGGTTGTAGGAACCGGTTCGGAGACGAGCCGAACACGAGCATCTGTCCCGTATGTCTGGGTCTCCCAGGTTCGTTGCCGGTCCTCAACTCGCGTGCGGTCGAGTTGGCCATGCGTATCGGCGCCGCACTGCACTGTGAGGTGCGTCCGTCGGTCTTCCACCGTAAGAACTACTTCTACCCCGACATGCCGAAGGACTACCAGATAAGTCAGTATGACGAGCCGATCAACGTGGGCGGGTACCTCGAGCTGCCAGACGGTGCGTCCGTGGGGATCGTGAGAGCCCACTTGGAGGAGGACACTGGCAAGACGACTCACGTCGGCGAAGGCGGCAGGATAGCAGAGGCCGAGTACTCGCTGGTCGACTACAACAGGGCGGGTGTCCCGCTCGTGGAGATCGTGAGCGAGCCTGACATTCGGTCGTCTGCTCAGGCAAGGATGTACGTGGGCGAGCTGAGGGCGGTCCTCATCGCGACTGGCGCCTCCGACGGGCGCATGGAGGAAGGCTCGCTACGGGTGGACGCCAACATCTCGGTGAGGAGGTCGGGCGACCAGGAGCTGGGCACACGCTGTGAGGTCAAGAACCTCAACTCCCTGCGCTCATTGGCCAGGGCAGTTGACTTCGAGATAGAGCGACAGCGGCACGTTCTCGAGTCAGGGGGAATCGTGGCTCAGGAGACACGGCATTGGAACGAGGCGACGTCGAAGACGACGTCGTTGCGCTCCAAGGAAGAGGCGTTTGATTACCGCTACTTCCAGGAGCCTGATCTCGTGCCGGTGATCCCGAGTGAGCAGTGGCAGTCAGACGTCATCGCAGGAATGGGTCCGATGCCTGCTGAGCGCCGCATCCGCCTTGCACGCGCTCTCGGCGCCGGTGACGGCGAGGCTCTCGATCCTGCACTGTACGACCAGGTGGTCACAGCAGTGGAGCTCGGTCTCGATGTGCTCGTACTGGACGCCATCCAGCTGGGCGCTGATCCGAAGACGGCGCTCAGCAGGTCAGTCAACGAGATAGCCGCCAACATTGCTAGCGTGTCGAGGCTGTCTGCCGTGTCCTTCGAGCGCTTGGTCACTCTCGAAAGGAGCGGGAAGTTGAGCGCAACGCAGGCAAAGGCAGTTCTTTCAGAGATGCTTGCGAGGGGTGGCGATCCAGTCCAGATAGCGCAGGAGAAGGGATTCGAGGCGCTGGAGAGCGATCAGCTTGCTGATGCAGTCAAGGACGTGATCGACTCCCGTCCCGAGGAGTGGAAGCGCTTTACCGCGGGCGACGAGAAGGTAGTCCAGTTCCTCGTCGGCCAGGTGATGAAGGCGACGCGGGGAAAGGCAGACGGCAAGGCGGTCGTTGCAGAGCTCGAACGCCTCCTGGCCATTTCTCAAGCTCCTCGGGCCGAGGTCCAGCAGAGCTAGCCTTCCCCAGCAGAGCTAGCCTTCCCCAGCGGGAGCTTTGGGAGCTGCGCCGAGAAGGAGAACATCCACCGTGTGCTCGATGAACTGGTCGTCGTCGAAGCCCATCTTGGCCTGCTCACCGAGCCAGCGTACGATGAACGCCCGAGAAAAACAGCTTGCGAGGAGCGCACCTGCAACGGCGAGAGGCGTGGCATCTTTCCTGATGCGTCCGGCGGCCTGCTCCACGGCCACGTAGTTCTCGACGGCAGCCACGAGGCCGAGTGGTCCGCCTAGCTCTTGACCCTGCTCGTGGAGCTGTCGGCGCTGGTTGGACCGCAGCCCCGGATCGGTGATCCCTGCGCTGGCGAACGGCACGATCTGCTGGTAAAAGGCAAGTGCAAGTCGCGCCAGCTCGGCGAGGGCCTCGTCGAGTTCAACCGTGCCAACCCGTGATGGCAACTCGGCGACGAAATTCCTCAGCTCGGGAAGGTTTGTTCCCGTCAGCTCGGTGAAAAGGGTGTACTTGTTGTCGAAGTAGCGGTAGATGCTTCCCTCCGAGCATCGGGCCATGCGGGCGATCTCTTTGGTGGTCGCGAAGTGAGGACCCCGAGTGTCGACGATCCGTTGGGCGGCGGCAAGGATGTCGGCCCGTATGTCCCGCTTCACCTTGCGCCGGCTGGCCCCGCTCTTCCGGCGGCTGGGTTCCGTCATCAAGAGGGTATCGGCACTTAGCGGGAGAAGCTTGTGCACTGAGTGCCGGCGCCAGCGTTGCCAAGGTTTATCGGCTTTACCTTACGTGTCCGCTCGGCTCACGTGCGAGCGGATGAAGAGCACCGCCAGCGCAGATGCGAGCAGCGCGAACCCTATGGCAACGAACAGCGCGGAGTGGATTGCGTGCACGAAGGAACCGTGGACGGCGCCGATTATCGTGTCTATGACTCTCGGTGGAGTGCCTGGTGGAGCCTGGGCCGCGTTGATGGCGCCGGCCGAAGCACTACGCGCTGCCTTCTGCATGATCAGGGTCACTACAGAGTGTGGAAACCTGTCGGACGTCAGCGCCGCTGCGAACGAGCGCTTGAAGGACGCGGTCACCAGTGCTCCGAGCAGGGCGATGCCGAACACTCCGCCTACCTGTTGGCTGGTCGTCTGGGCTGCAGAGGCGATACCCGCCTGTGACTCGTCCTGAGAGCCCATCACGGCAGCGCTCATCGGCGACAGGGCCAGAGCCATGCCGGTGCTCATCACCACCATTGGCGGCAGGATCATGGTTGCGTACGGCGAGCTGGGGCCCACGCGGAGGAACATGGCGAGCCCGGTCGCCAGGGCAAGCGTGCCGATCGCGATGAACCAGCGCGAACCGAACCGATCTGACAATCGCCCGGCGATAGGTGCGACGAGCAGGATCATGACGGTGAAAGGAAGGAGCCTTTCACCGGCGCCGATAGGAGAGTACCCCTTGACGTTTTGAAGATAGAGCGAGAAGAAGAACGTGACGCCGAAGAGGGAAAAGAACATGCATGCGGCGACGGCGATCGCCGCCGAGAAAGTTCGGTTGCCAAAGAGCTTGAGCGGCAGCATCGGCGCCGGGCTGCGCGACTCTATCCAGATGAACGAAGCGAGCAGCGCGGCCGCCAGCGTAAAAGACCCGAGTATGAACCCGTTGGTCCAGCCGAGCGAGTTTCCCTCGATCGTCGCGTAGACGAGAAAGAAGAGCCCGAGGCTGCCTGTGGCCACTCCCCTCAGGTCAAGGCGCCGCCTGCTGGACGTGTCCTTCGACTCCGGAACGACGGCAAACGTGAGAGCGAGCGCAAGCGCGCCGATCGGCACGTTGATGAAGAAGATGCTCTGCCAGCTCACGTACTCGACCAGGTAGCCTCCGACAAGGGGACCGATCGCGATTGCCAGGCCGCTCACCGCGGACCAGATCCCGATCGCTGCGCCACGCTCGCGTCCATGGAAGGTGGCAGTGATGATCGCCAAGGATCCGGGCAGGATTAGTGCTCCGCCGGCGCCCTGGATGACTCGGAAAGCGATCAGCTCCTGGATGCTTGACGACAGACCACAAGCAAGCGAGCCCAGGCTGAACACGGCCAACCCAGCCGCGAACAGGCGCTTGCGACCGTAGACATCGCCGAGAGTACCTCCCGTCAGCATTAAAGCTGCGAAGGCCAATGTGTACGCGTCGATGATCCACTGCAGCTCCGAGATGCCGGCACCAAGTTGACGCTGGATGGTCGGCAGTGCGACGTTTACGACCAGGTTGTCGAGCATCGGCATGAAAAGCCCGAACACCATCGCCGCAAGGATCCACCACCGGGACCGCCCGTCTCTTGCCAGCGGCGCCGTACGTTGATTGGCGACGGTCATCGAACGGACCCTTGTTCCATGAGACCCCCTTCCCGGGCTAGCGGAGCTGGTATCGTCCCGCCCACAGAGTGAGCGTACACTCATCGCAGGCCGTGACGCTAGAGCCTAACAGCACCGGCTGGGGCGGTGCTATATCGCTAGATCCAGGCAGCTGGCTCGATGCTCAGCCGGCTTGGCCTGGAGATGTCAGGCCAGCCGGTGTGAGGTTCTCTCGTGTGCTGCACGATTACGTAGCTCGTACAGCTCCGCTGAGCTCCGGCGAGGCGTGCGCTGGCCCGTCCGGTGCTTTCGGAGCCATGCCACCTTCGGGCAGCCCACCTGGATCATGAGGTCACAGTGGGGGCACAGCCAGGGATCTTCACCCCCTTTCCTCCAGAGCACCTCGCCGCATCGATCGCAGGTCGCTGTGAGCTCGGTGCACTGAAGCCCGGCGGTCGGGCCTTTGTGGTTCGTCGCGACCGGGCAGCCTCGCTGGTGGCATATGACGGTGTCCGGGTCTGGGAGGATGCAGTCCACGGGGCATACGGTCGGGCACCAGCCGCAGTCATTGCACAGGTAGGTCT
>JAJYWA010000063.1 GCA_021791755.1 Actinomycetes bacterium
CCCGGCACCATCCCCGTGCGACATCGACCGTGGCGGGGTCCTTGATCCTCGCGTTGGATCGCTCTGCGGCACTGCGCCTCGCGTAGGAGCGGCGCCAGGCTGGACCCGGGTAGTCATGTCGCTGGGCGGTCTTCGCGTTGACTGACGGCGGAACGGTGATGGTCTGTTGAGCACAGCACGCAGGCGGGTGCTCTGGTGCTTCCAGGACCTCGGGACGATCGAGTGGGAGCATCATCGAGGACTTACGCAGCATGAGGATTCCGGAGGTATTGGTACACCCATTCCGGAGTTTTGGTACAGCCCCGTCAGAGGGTTGCGTAGCGCTGGCGTGAAGTATCGGGGCCCGGCACTTTAGCTCGAACTGTCTGTCTACGACATTCGAGGAGATACCGTGCCCCGGCCCCATATTGTTATGCGAAAGATCCGCGATGTTCTACGTCTGAGCTTCGAGGAGCACTTGAGCCGGCGCGAGGTTGCTCGAGCCGTCCAGCTCCCGACGACCACGGTTGTCCACTACATCAAGCGTGCCAGTGCAGCAGGCCTCTCCTGGCCGCTGCCTGAAGACCTCGACGATGCTGGCCTAGAAGCGAGGTTGTTCGTCTCGGCTGCCCCGCCAGCTGTCCGTCCCGAGCCCGACTGGCAGAAGGTCCACCTGGAGCTACGCAGGAAGGGCGTAACGCTCATGCTCATGTGGTACGAGTACAGCGAGACCCATCCCGACGGCTACGCCTAACGTGAAAACTTCCCAATTGGGGCGCAGCCCCCGTATTCTCGAAGAGCTCGCGATCGCTCGTGTAGACGGCCGCTTCGCACGGCTGATGGCCTCCTGGGCCCGCGTCGACGTGCTCGTGGTCGATGACTTCCTCCTCAAGGCCGCTCACCTGCGACCAAGCAGCCGACGTATTGGAGATCGTCGAGGACCGCACGGGCCTGCGTGCCGCGATCTTCACAAGCCAGCTGCCGATCACCCAGTGGCACGAGGCGCTCGCGGAGCCCACTATTGCAGACGCACTGCTCGACCGCGTCAGCGAGAACCTGCGCCGCATCGACCTCCATGGCGAGTCGATGCGCCGCCAGCAGGCCGCAGAGGACAGCGCCGCCGATGCGAAGCAACGATCGGCGAACGACTCTTCACGCACGACCAAGCGCGGCGAGATGAACGCTGCCGCGAAGGCAAAGTGATCGAGATTGCAATTTCGGAACTGGCATCGACTCCGTTCATGATCCCCATCACTGACTACGAAAGGAGGTGAACGAGGGCCCAAGCGTCGGCCGCTACGCGGCATCCGACTCCGGGCGTGGTGCAAGGTGTACCAAAACTCCGGAATGGGTGTACCAAATCAGTGGAATGCACAATCGAGGGCGGCCACCGTGGTACGGGCTCGTTTCTCTTGTCCGGTCGGTTGGTCTCCGACCCGCAGCCCATCTCGCACTCACGCCTGTGACCTCAGTGAACGTGGTTGGAGTCCTGTCGACCCCCCTGGAGCCGATCGCCCACGGGCGCAGTCCTTCGTCGGCACGACTTTCGGGTGATGCGGTTTTGCCAACCTCGTCGAGTGCACGAAACGAGGTGGGCGTTGCGATGAATCCTACCTATGGTAGGATTCAGTCATGCCAGCAACCGCCAAGAAAAGTGCGGCATCTGCCAAGAGAGTCGCTACATCTGATCGGGGAACCAAGCGCTCATCGACAGGACGCAGAACCCGTGCTCGTCGCGTTCCAGCCGAGAGGGCGGGAGTGCCAGAGCTCGTGGGCGAGATCCAAATCGAAGCGGGCACGGCCTTCAGTCCGCGGACGAGGCTCCGGGTCCGAGGACTGAACGTTCTGGCCGATGAACGGGAGGCCCGTGAGAAGACGAAGGTCTCGATCACCCTCGATAAAGCCTTGGTGAACGAGATTCGATCTCAATTCGGCAACAGAGCTCTTTCGACCTCAATCAATGGCCTGTTATACGCGGCCTTGGCTCAAGAACGTCTCGGTGAACTTATTGACGAGATGGAGCGAGATGCTGGCCGTCCATCGGCTGAGGCGTTCGAGCGGGTGTTGGCTGAGTGGTTCGCGGACACATGAACCCAGTTCCCCCGGCTCCCTGGCCGTCAGTCGTGTTGGACAGCGAGGGCGTTTGGTCGGTGGCCAGAAACGACAGCGAGGACGTTCGAGCGGTATTGGCGGCGTCCAGAGAAGCTGGAGTGCCAGTCCTTGTGCCGACGGCTGTTCTCGCTGAGACGCTCTACGGCGATGCCCGTGATGCCCGCGCCAACCAGGTGCTCAAGAGGCTGACCGTAGTCGCAATCACTGAGCAGTTGGCGCGGGCCGCTGCTGGTCTCAAACGTGCCGCCGGTATGAGCGGTGTGGCTGCGACCATCGATGCAATTGTCGTCGCCGTTTCGCTTGCATTTGGCGGTGGCGTCGTGCTGACCTCCGACATTCACGACATGCGTGCTCTCGCGCTGCATGCGCCCGCCCGCGTTCGTGCCATTCCAGTTTGATTCGGCTCGATCGCATTCGGCTCGTTGTTGATCATCACAACCGGCCCAGGAGTGGAGCCAACCAGCTCTCGCCGGGGCTGGGCGTTCGGGCGTTCACCCCTGGCACTACAGGCGCACGCTGGCGTGCAGCTCGGCGACCAGCTGCCTGGTCACAAGGTTTGAGTAGTGTCCTCTCAAAGGCGCCACAGACGTCTTCTGTGTTTGGACCTCACCCATTTTCACGTTTGGTTCAATCACGCCGCTATGACATGGTCGGTCGCTGACCGGCGAGGCTGGCGTGTGGGCAATTCCCAGCATCGCCGTAGCTCGGGCGCGTCGAACCGGGGTTGCCGATATCGCCGCGGCAACCCTTGCCGACTACGGCCGTGCGTTTGCCGAGGAGCTGAGGAGCTGAGAGAGGGTGGTGCGTCGGCGCCGTCGGGTCCGTGGCGTAGGACCCATAGCCTGGCGTCGCTCGTTGTCGGCCTGGCGTTCGCAGGACGCGTCGGCAACGGCCAGGTTGCGCACGACGCTGGCTGCGGCCAAGAACAGAGTCATGGGCACGAGCCCCATGAGCCGGCGCCATCCTTTGGCGACATCGACCGTCGCGGGCCCCTTTATCCTGGCGTTCGAGCGCTCTGCGGCACTGCGCCGCGCAGCGGAACGGCAGGTCAACTCGTGGCGAGCGCACAGGGCAGGGGACATGTAAACTGCCAGCAAGTGGCTAGGAGGGTCCTAGTTCGAAAATGCACGTCAGGAGGTGACGGCTGATGCCTGCCAAGGCACCGCAAAGTACTGGAGCCAACAGGGTCAGTGAGCCCGATGATCATCGGGAGGCCAGCGTGCCTCTTGCTGAGGATCGAGATGCGGCAGAAGGCCCGTGCTGCCGATCGTTTCGCCTGCCGGTGCTCGGCGTCCGGCTCCCTCTTCCGGTCTCAAAGCATCTGGGTTTTTACGTCGTGGTAGGCGCGCTGGCGGTAGCGGATGTCATCGATTGGCCTGTTGCGTTGGTGGCAGGCGCGGCCGTCGCTGTCGCCAGCAAGACGAGGTCGAGACGCTGATCAGCTCCGCGTGAGCCTGCCAAGTCCTCTACGACCGGCAGCCGCGGTGGTCGCGCGCGTCGCCCATCCGGGTCGTCGTAAGCGTCGCATATGGGCGGGCAACGGGAGGGTCCATATCGAGGTTCGTGGCATAGAACGACCTGATTCCGAGCGATTCGTTCACGGGCTCGAGAAGGCGCTTTCGGCGGTCGAGGGTGTGCACTGGGCCGAGGTGAACGTGATCGCCGGTCGCGTGGTAGCTGCTTATGACGGCGATGGGGTTGATGTGGGGGATCTTGTCGATGTGGTGGAGGCGGTCGAGGATGCACACGGCGCGCGTGGGGCGCCGTTCCCAGCGACACGACCGGAGCATCCGGCGGATCCCGAGCCGCTCCAGAGGGACCTGGTCGCCTTGGGGGCTGATGTGCTCGGTCTTGGAGTCAGCATCTTTGGGCAGGTCCTGAGAGCGACCCCCTTCCCTGGCGAGGTGGCGGCTGCAATATCGTTCGTGGACTCGAACCCGAGGTTGCGAAGGGTCGTGGAGAACCGCCTTGGCCGGCCGGCGGCGGACCTCAGCCTTTCCCTCGCCAGCGCCATGACGCAGGCGGTCTCCCAGGGTCCGCTCGGGCTCCTGGTCGACATCGGGCATCGCGCTGGGCTGGCTCGGGAGCAGGTCGCGCGCCGTGACGGGTGGAACCGGCGCGAACCGGAGCTCCATGGGCACGCCCGTTCAGGGCCTCTTCTGTCCGAGGCTACCGGCAAACGCCCGATGGCGCTTCCGGGAGGGTCGATAGAGCGTTATGGCGATCGTGTGTCTCTGGCTTCAATGGGTGCTTTCGGCGCCGTGCTCGCAGCGACCAGAGATCCTCGCCGTGCCAGCAATGCGCTGCTCGCTGGCGTTCCCAAGGCCGCGCGGCTTGGCAGGGAGGCGTTCGCCGCTCAGCTGTCGCGGGTGTTGAATGATCGAGGGGCGGTCGTGATGGACGCAGCGGTGCTCCGGCGCCTGGACCGCATAGATACGGTAGTCCTGGACGCAGGCATCCTGGTCTCTGAGCACTCTGACGGTCAGCACGCGACACATCTGGATAGCTGCGCTGCGCCACTTGCGGCCACGGTGCGTAACTCCGGTCTTGAACTGGTTGTGGCTGGCAGGAGATCTGGAGTCGCCGAGATGCTCAATGCCGACCGCTCCGTTCCTGGCGGATCTCGGATCGCCGGCTCTGTGCGTTCGTTGCAGGGAGAGTCTCGTGGTGTTCTCCTGGTATCAGGGTCGTCGCATGCCGGTCTGGAGGCGGCCGACTGTGGTGTCGGCATTATCGGTCATGCTGCGCACGGTCCCTGGGGAGCCGACATCTTCTGCGGACCCGGTCTGGTCCAGGCCGCGTTGATCATTGAGGCAGCTGCCGTGGCGCGCAAGGTGGCCAAGCAAAGCACAGTGCTTGCTGCCGCGGGGTCGGCGGTCGGGGGCGCCACTGCCGTGCTGGGCCCCGGTACCGGAGCGGCTCGCCGGGCCATGGTGCCGGTGAACGGCTCCGCATTGATGTCTCAGATCAACGGCTACTGGTCAGCAGTTGGCATCTCGCGCACACCTGATCTGGTGGTTGTGGACGATCGCCAGTGGCACGAGATGAGCTCCGAGGAGGCCATTGCCGAGCTCGCATCGTCGGAGAGCGGCCTCACATCCGCAGAGGCTCGCCGACGGCAGAGGGATCAGGAGCCAGCTCTTTCGCGAAACGCTGTTCATCAAGCTGGTGTGAGGGGTCTCTTCAGTGCCGTGGCCACCGAGCTTGCCAACCCGCTCACCCCTGTGCTCGCAGCAGGAGCTGGGCTCTCGGCAGCCGTGGGCTCTTTGATAGATGGAGGTCTGGTAGCCGGAGTGCTGGGGGCGAACGCGTTGCTCTCTGGCGCTCAACGTTTTGCAACTGAACGCTCGATAGGGCGTCTTGCGAGGCGTGTTGCCCTACGGGTTCGTGTGCTGCGAGACGGCCGGGAGGTGCGCGCAATGGCCGACGATCTGGTTCCAGGAGACGTCATCTTGCTTGCCGACGGTGAAGTCGTGCCAGCGGACTGCCGTATCGTCGGCGCTTCGTCGTGCGAAGTCGATCAGTCGCAGCTGACAGGTGAGCCTGTTCCGAGCCCGAAGAGCTCCCATGCTACGCCTGGGGCAGACGTCGCCGAGCGTGCCTCGATGCTTTACGAGGGAACGGTCATGGTCGCCGGTGAGGCTACGGCGCTCGTGGTGGCGACCGGCGCCAGCACCGAAATGGGCCGGGTCCTCGTAGGCGCGCCCGATCCGCCTCCTAGCGGCGTCGAGGCACGGCTTGCTCGTATTGTCAGGTTGACAGTTCCGGTTACTTTCGCGAGTGGCGCCGCTGTGGGCCTCCTCGGCGCGCTCAGCGGTCGGTGGTGGCGGGATGCGGTGGGATCGGGCGTGAGCGTCATGGTGGCCGCTGTTCCCGAGGGCCTTCCCCTGCTTGCGACCGCAGCCCAGCTCGCGTCTGCCCGGAGGCTCTCCGACCGGGGCGCGCTCGTCCGCAACCCTCGCACCATCGAAGCTCTGGGTCGCGTCGATGTGCTTTGCTTTGACAAGACGGGGACTCTGACGGAGGGCCGTATCGTGCTGCGGGAAGTGTCCGACGGCCATAGTGAGAAGCTTGTGGGCTCACGCCCAGGGCGAGGTACGCAGCTTTCCAGCCGGCACAGCGAAGTACTTCGGGCGGCTGTGAGGGCTTGTCCTGATGGTGCGTTTCCGGCGGTATCGAGACATCCGACTGATCGTGCCGTGGTGGAAGGAGCACAGCTGATAGCCCTGTCGGTTCATGAGCCAGGCAGCGCCGGACCTGGCCCTGGCTCTGGCTCTGGCTCTGGCTCTGGCCGCTGCGAGAGCCCCTCCGGGTCTTGGCTCCAGCTGGAAGAGTTGCCGTTCGAGCCGGCCCGCGGTTTTCACGTAGCGCTCGGAAGGGTGACCACTCCGGAAGGCGATGGCATTTCGCTTCAGGGTGGCAGCAGGGCGGGCAGCGGGCCCGTGGATGATGACCCTGGCGGCCTCTGGATTGTCGCCAAGGGCGCGCCCGAGGTGATACTGCCTCGTTGCGATCGTTGGCTGGCTCCGAGCGGAGCACGCCGTTTGGACCGGAGGACGCGCACCCGCCTCGAGGCGCACGTGGACAGGATGGCTCGGCGTGGCCTCCGGGTACTTGCCGTGGCGAGGCGGCGAACGATGACCGAGGGAGAGGGGCTTGATGGGAGCGCTACGGGGCTCGACCTCTTGGGTTTTCTGGGCCTAGCCGATCCCGTGCGCCCGACGGCCGCCGCGGCTGTGGCGACGCTGCAGAAAGCTGGGGTGGATGTGGTCATGGTCACTGGTGACCATGCGAGCACCGCTGAGGCGGTCTCGTCCGAGCTGGGCATCCTCAACGGGCGGCGAGTCATGACAGGAGGCGAGCTTGCTGGGATGAGCGACGCAGAGCTTGACGTCGCCCTCGGTGAGGTGTCTGTGTTCGCCAGGGTGACCCCTTCCGACAAGGTTCGCATTGTCCAGTCGTACCAGCGCACGGGCCGGACCGTAGCGATGACCGGTGATGGTGCGAACGATGCCCCTGCGATCAGGCTGGCGCATGCGGGCATTGCGCTCGGCGCCCGCAGCACTCCCGCCGCCCGGGAAGCCGCCGATCTCGTCGTCGCAGACGAGCGGATCGAGACGATCGTTGACGCGATCATTGAAGGAAGGGTCCTGTGGGTCTCCGTACGGGAAGCGCTCTCCATACTGATCGGGGGAAACTTCGGCGAGGTGGGGTTCGTGCTGGCGGGAACGGCGTTGTCGGGGAGCTCGCCTCTGTCGACCCGCCAGGTTCTGCTTGTTAACCTTCTTACAGATATGCTGCCGGCGCTCGCGGTTAGCCTTCGTGCGCCGGCTCGTGTCTCGGCGGAGACATTGCTGCGCGAGGGCCCAGACTCTTCACTTGGCTCTGCGCTTGTGGAGGATATAGCCTGGCGGGCTCTTGCAACCGCAGGCGGAGCAACTGGTGCTTGGGCAGTGGCCCGTGTGACCGGGACTGCATCACGAGCGCGAACGGTAGGCTTGGCGGCATTGGTGGGAGCACAGCTCGGCCAGACGCTCGTCGCTGGAGGAAGGAGCCCAGTTGTCGTGGGGTCAGTCCTGATCTCGATGACGACGCTTGCGGGTGTCGTTCAGATCCCAGTCCTGAGCCACTTCTTCGGCTGCCGCCCGCTCGGGCCGCTCGGTTGGGCCATTGCGCTGGGGTCTGCATCTGCGGCGACAGGTGCGTCCATCGTGATGCCCTGGATGCTCCATCACGCGTGGTCTCCAGCAAGGTCGGCGAGCGCCGCGGCGGCGGTAGACAGTGACAGGCGCGCGAAGGCTGTCGCCGAGAAGTGCTGACGCGTCGACGACGCGTAGACAGAGCGTGGTCCGTGCCGCTCAGGCGAGCTCCTGTGTCGTGCCAGGCCAAAGCCAGGTCAGGACGCGGGTGATGGCGATCTCAACAAGGACTATCACCGCTTCGAGAAGAAACTGCTCAACGATCTCGTTCATGCCGGTCTCCTTTTCTCGCTCTTGTTGTGCCTTGCCTCTCGAACCGTACAGTGGCCGGGTAAAGGGACAGTTGCGCGAAGGGCACGCTGAGCTGAATTGCGGGGAACCTTTCAGTTCTTCCTTCAGCTCCACTTCGAGACCCGTTCCCAGCTCCACGTCGAGCTCGCGTCTGGCCCCCTGGCACCCGGGGCCGGCTGTAGCGCTCGAGCAGCGTCGATGAGCATCAGCATCTTCGCTGCTTTCGTGGTCGTCATAGGGTTCGCGTTTTTCCTCGGTGTGTCCGACGCGCCGAACTCCAGCGCGGCGTTGATAGCGTCTCGTACGACCTCGTACCGGGGAGCGATGGCATTCTCCTTCGTGTTCCATGTGATCGGGGGTTTCGTGGCTGGTCAAGCAGTTGCTCTTACCATGCTGGGCCTAGTTCACGTGGCTAGAGGCGAGCTTGCCGTGACCTACATCGCCGGGGGCATCTCGAGCCTGGCGTTCACGTTCGTAGCGACGCGTCGTGGTGTTCCAACGAGTGCCAGCATTGCCTTGGTCGGCGGGCTGGCCGGCGCCGCCGGCGTGGCAGCGGGCTGGCACGGGGTCGGATGGGGCGGCTTCCATGGCGCTCGGCCTTACGGAGTGATCGGAACCCTGGTCGGAATAGTCGTATCTCCGATGCTCGGCGCGCTGGCCGCAGCGGGAGTCAGGCGGTTGCTGAGCAAGGGGCTGGGTGGGGCCACCCGCCGTGCGCTCCCGTCGGTTCGTGCCGCGATCTGGTTCTCTGCAGGCATGGTCGCGCTAGCGGACGGATCGAATGACGGGCAAAAAGCGATGGGCTTAGCCACTGCGCTGTTGCTCGCAGCCGGTGTTATCACGCGGTTCGCAGTGCCGTTGTGGCTGACGGCGCTTGTAGCGGTGGCACTGGCAGCCGGGACTGCCGCAGGAGGAAGGCAGATCATCCGCACCGTGTCATCGCGTTTTTATCGTGGTGGCCCTCTCGACGGGCTGGCGACGGAGGGAGCTTCGGCCGCGGTGATACTTGGCGCGGCGTTCCTCGGCGCACCGGTAAGCACGTCTACGGTTGTTGCATCGGGTATGGTCGGGACTGGTGCATCACGACGACGCCGTCATGTGCAGTGGAGGGCCGTGGGGTCCGTCTTGTCTGCCTGGGTGATCACCGTGCCAGCGTGTGCTCTGATCGGAGCTTGTCTGGCCGGGCTGGCGAGGATTGCCGGAGTGATGAAGTGACCCCCGAGAACCAAGAGCGCCGGAGCGCCGCCGACGAGTCGAGCGCTCGTGGTCAAGCCCGTGCGTTCTCGTCTTCGAGCGCCGAAGCGAACAGCAGTCCGTCCCAAGAGGCTCCACAACAGGTGCACGCTGTGTCGCGGAGGCGCTGGTGGAAGAAGATCATGCTGCCGGTCGTACCGGACGTCGTGGGTCTCTTGGTGGCTCAAGGCGAGATAGCGGAAGCGGCGATGACGGCCTTCGATGAGTGGTCTCGACGCGGTGGGCACGTCACAGCGTCGAGCGTGCGGGCATCGGTCGAGCATGACGCCTACGCGGCGAGACGGGAGCTCCTTGCGGCGCTGCAGTCTGCGCTGTCGACTCCGGTCGACCAAGAGGACCTGTACGTGCTGTCGGAGAGGGCTGATCGGGTTCTAACCGAGGCGAAGAGCGCTGTTCGTGAGGCCGAGGTGCTTCACTGGTCGCCCGATGAGCATGCGGAGGCAATGAGCGGCTTCCTGCTGGATGGCGTTCGACATCTCCTGGCCGGTTTCAGGCTCTTGCTGAAAGCCCCGGAACAGGCCGGGCGTGAGGCAGACGCGGCCAGCGAGGCGGTTCGCCACGTGGAGCGCCGATACCGCGAGGCGATGGCCAGCCTGCAGGAGGGAGGTGATCTCCGTGAGCTTCTTGCGGCTCAGGAGCTCTACCGGAGGTACCACCGTATCGCGGAGGCAGTCGTGGGTGTCGCGGACCGCCTGTGGTATGCGGTCTTGAGGGGGGCCTGACGTGCTCAGGTCGCGGTCCTGTCCTGGTCCAGCTCAGGTCGCGGCAGCGATCCCAGCTCAGGTCGCGGGAGCGAGGTAGGAGCCCACTCTCGGCCCGCCTGCCGCCGACAGCGCCTCGACGGGTCCGGGTCGGCCGAGGAGGTATCCCTGGCCATAGTGTATTCCGCGGCTGCGCAGGGTCTCGAGCTCGTCCGAGGTCTCGATTCCTTCGGCGACGACACGGGAGCCCATGTCCGAGGAGAAGCTAACCAGAGCTTCGGCGAGAGCCCGGCGGACCGGGTCGATGTCGATCCCGCTCGTGAGGTCCCGATCGAGCTTGATGATGTCTGGGGCGAGTTTCAGAATGTGGGCCAGGCTCGCAAATCCTGCACCCGTGTCATCGATCGCTAGGCGTACCCCTCTCGAGCGGAGGTCGAGGAGGATGTCGCGTAGCCGGGGGTAGTCGTTGACCGGGACGTGCTCTGTGAGCTCGAGCACGATCCGGCCGGGATCCACGTCCTCCAGCAATGTGCTGATCTCGCTGGAGGCGATCGCCGCAGGGCCGACGTTGCAGGCCAGGTAGCATTGCTCGGGAAGCTGGTCCAGCACCTCGAGGGCCATCCGCACCGCAGCAAGCTCCAGCTCCACCCCGAGGCCGACGTCATGGGCTTCGGCGAACCAGATGTCCGGCGGCTGGTTCGGGGGCCCAGGGAAGCGGGAGAGGGCTTCCGCGCCGACGAGCTCGTCGGCCACGAGGTCGATGATCGGCTGGCACACTATGGACAGCTCGGAGCCGGCCAGGACGCGCTCGATGCGGCGTCTCGTGTCGACGTTGCCGGTGATCCCGGGCATGAGGACGTTCGCCACGAACTGGCTTATGCGGTGGTCGGCGCGCTCGTCGGACGGCTGAGCGTCCTGGTCGCCGACGCCTGCCTCAGTGCCGGGCTGGCCAGGAGGTACGACCTCTTCGGGCAACTCCGCAGAGATCCGGCCAATATGCCCCGCCGTTGCCGACCCAAACCCCTGTGGCATCCCCGTCGACGTGGCAAGGGAGAGGAGCCGGGTCGTGACGTTTGCTATCTCGGTCGAGCCTGCTATCGCCGCGGTGATGAACTCGGCGAGCGAGCTGAGGGTGTCGACGTCTGTTGAGCTGAAGGCTGCCGGCCGTGAGGAGGTGACCTTCAGCGCGCCGATCAGCCCCGGATGGCGTCCGAGCGGCACGCAGATCATCGACCGTGCGCCAACGTGGCGGCACGCGGCACGGTCGACGCGCTCGTCCGTCTCGGAGTCGTTGCACAGGAGGGTCTTGTTGCTCGTCACCGCGAGCCCCGACAGGCTGTCTTCCGGGCGCAGCCGCGTTCCTGTGAAGGTTGCCAGGCTGCCTGCGGTGCAGGCATAGGTCAGGTAGGCGTCATCGAGAATCTCGACAACGGCGCCGTCGGCTTCCCCGAGCAGGGCTACAGCTTGGTCCACCACCCGCTGCATCATTCCCATCGGGTTGATCAACTCCTGGATGACCTGTTCCAGGTCGGTGAGGCCGTCCATCATGGCTCCGCATCTCGGACCGCCAGCGGCGCATTGTGGACATTGTGGTCTCTCATGGTAGGTATTACTTCGGAAGTCGGGAGCTGGAACTTTAGCGGTGAAAGCTCAGCGAGACGCTCGGCCTCGGAAGCTCAGCGAGCCGGACGGGTAGCCAACGCGAGCAGCTCCAGCGCCTTGCAGGACATCTCTGCCGATCCCCTCTGATCCGGGTCGAGGAGGTTTGCCATTATCTTCATGACCCGTTCCATGATCGCCTGCGATCGCATCCCGGTCCCGAGAAGGACGCGCATGGCCGTCGGGTTGGAGATCGCCTTGACGAAGGCTCTCGCGACCGTGAAGTAGGCGCCGTACGCTGCGTCCAGCTCTTCTTCGTAGCCTCTCAGCACGGTGCGGTCTTGTGCCGAGAGGGCGCGTGCAACGGTTGTGGCCGCGATCCTGCCGGTCTCGTAGGCATACGCGATCCCCTCGCCGTTGAAGGGGTTGATGCAGCCCGCAGCGTCTCCGGCGAGGAGCGCGCCTTTGATCAGCCGGGGTCCGACCGACAGTCCCATAGGGAGGCGACCGCCCAGCGGCGCGCTGCAGGCTGATGCTGCGGAGAGGCCCCAGCGACGGGGTGCTTGGGCGACGAACGCCTCGAGCAGGTGGGTGGTGTTGACGCCCTTGTACCGCCCCGAGGTCGACAGCAGCCCCGCCCCGACGTTCACGCGGCCGTCGCCGGCGGGGAAGATCCAGCCATACCCCGGCACCACGCTCCCGGAGCGGTCCCTGATGTCGAGGTGGGACTCTATCCAGGGATCATCGTGGAGGTCGGAGTTGTAGTAGCCGCGCAGCGCCATTCCCAGCGGCCAGCTGCGGTTGCGCTGGGTGCCGAGCGCTCGCCCGAAACGGGATCCGGCGCCGTCGGCTACGATCACGTACCTGGCGCGCACCTCGGCGGCCGTGCCGCCTGAAGCGTTGGCGATCACCGCCCCGGAGCAGGCTGGGCCATCCCCTGTTCTCTCGTCCGAGAAGAGCGGCTCTAGTGCCTCCGCGCCCTCGATCACGAGGGACCCGGCTTTTCGGGCGCGCTCGGCCACGAGAGCGTCGAGATCGCGGCGTGGCGCCACGTAACCGTGGTCTGGGAAGGTCGGGTGGCGCGGCCAAGCCAGTTCGAGCGTGTGCCCGAATGCGAACGCCCGCAGGCCGTTGTAGCGATGGTACCGTTCCAGGTCTGCTCCGAGCCCCATGTCGGACAGCTGGCGGACCGAGCGAGGCGTCAGGCCGTCGCCACAGGTCTTCTCTCTTGGAAAGCGCTTCTTCTCCACTACCACGACGTCCCATCCAGCATCGGCAAGCCAGTACGCCGCGGAGGCGCCCGCCGGCCCTGCCCCTATGACGAGGACGTCGTGGAAGCTCGCACCTGGTCCATTGGGCATGGAATAGGACTCTAGCGCCCAACGGCGCCCGGTTCGCGTCTGTGCCGGCGCGCTCGTCGAAGCCGATGTGCTTCGAGGGTCGCGGCCGTGGTAGAACCGATCTGAGCATGGATAGCTACCTTCCGATCTTCGTCCTGATGGCTCTCGGCATCGTGTTCGCCGGGGTCTCGTTCGTGGCTTCTGCGCTGCTCGCGCCGGCGAAGAGGCCCACGGCGCAGAAGGCCGCGCCCTATGAGTGCGGGATCGTGCCGGACCAGGAGCCTGCCCAGCGTTTTTCGGTGAGGTTCTACCTGGTCGCGATGATCTTCATCATCTTCGATATCGAGGTGGTGTTCCTCTACCCGTGGGCGGCAGTGCTCAACCAGCTCGGGGCCTTCGGGCTCGTCGAGGTGCTGGCGTTCGGCGCAGCGGTGTTCGCTTCCTTCCTCTACCTGCTGGCCAACGGCGCGCTGGACTGGGGGCCGAGCAAGCGGTTCCTCGACCTGTCGTCGCGGCAAGCACGCGGGTCGACCTTCGTGAACGTCGACCCGTCCGGCGGCGGGCCGGCGCCAGCGCCACGGGGAGGAGCGGGAGGCATGGAGAGCGAGGAGGCGGCATGAGCGATCTCCTGGCTGGCGTGCGAGACGGGCAGCAAGCGGGGACGAGGTAGGAGAGGTGGGTCTCGAGAGCCTCAATCACAACTTCTTCACGGGCCGTGTCGAAGACCTCGTTCGCTGGGCTCGCAGGAACAGCGTATGGCCGGCGACTTTTGGCCTGGCCTGCTGCGCGATCGAGATGATGTCCGTCGGCGCCGCTGACTTCGATATCAGCCGCTTCGGTATGGAGGTCTTCCGTGCGTCTCCGCGCCAGGCGGACCTGATGATCGTGGCGGGACGTGTATCGCAGAAGATGGCTCCAGTGCTTCGCCAGGTCTACGACCAAATGATGGAGCCGAAGTGGGTCATCTCGATGGGGGTCTGCGCGTCGACGGGGGGCATGTTCAACAACTATGCGATCGTGCAGGGCGTGGACCAGGTGGTGCCGGTCGATGTGTACGCTCCAGGATGTCCTCCGGGCCCGGAGACGTTGCTGCACGCGATCCTGACGCTGCACGAGAAGATACGTTCGGAGCCGATCACGAGGCGTTCGATCGCTGCCGGCGAGCGTAGCGCTCCCCGGTCCGCGATCGGGGATGTCTCCCCCCAGGATGGCGACGAGAATAGCTGGGTCCGACCGCCTGTTCCGACATCGGTCCAGGTGGGGACCCCACGTTGACCGTGTGCGTGAAGACCGCGCCGGTGGAGCGACGCCAGTGGTGACGAGCGTCAACGACCCTGTGGGCTGTACCGTCCTACATCCATCGCGCGACTCATACTTCGAGACAGTGGAGGAGCTGAAGCTCGATGGTCAT
>JAJYWA010000064.1 GCA_021791755.1 Actinomycetes bacterium
GCCTCCATCTGATGCTACGAACCAGTAGCCCTTCCCGTCCGGGGTAGAGGCCATGCCGACTATTGGTGCGTTCAGGTGCTTTGCGCCCATCGAGCCGTAGAAGGGCGCGTTGAAGCTGAAGATGCCTCCATCAGAGGCTACGAACCAGTAGCCCTTCCCGTCCGGGGTAGAGGCCATGCCGACGATCGGTGCGTTCAGGTGCTTTGCGCCCATCGAGCCGTAGAAGGGCGCGTTGAAGCTGAAGATGCCTCCATCAGAGGCTACGAACCAATAGCCCTGCTTGGCGGCGGGTGGCGGAGGTGGCGGAGGTGGCGGTGAGGTGGCCACCGCATATGACAGCGCGAGGTTCTGGTATACAGCGCCTTTGATGTGCTTGCCCACGGCCACGCAGAAGATCGTGCTCGCACAGGACACGCCGCTGAGGGAGTTGCTATTCGACGCCGAGGTGGAAAGCGACGCTGCAGAGTCCAGTGTCCAGGCACTGCCGTTCCAGGCGACAAGGAGATTCTGTGTCGCATTGCCGTTGTAATAGTAGCCCGCTGCCACGCAGAAGCTCGTGCTGACACACGACACGCCGTTGAGGGAGTTGTACTGCGATCCTGACGTAGACAGCGATGCCGACGCGTCAAGGGACCAGGTGCTCCCGTTCCAGGTGAGAAGGAGGTTCTGGGGGACTCCCTGGCCGTTGTAATAGGAACCCGCTGCGACGCAGAAGCTCGCCGAAACGCACGACACGCCGGTTGGGAAGTTGTACTGCGATCCTGACGTAGACAGCGATGCCGACGCGTCAAGGGACCAGGCACTGCCATTCCAGGTGAGAAGGAGATTCTGTATCGCAATGCTATTGTGATAGGAACCCACGGCCACGCAGAAGATCGTGCTCGCACAGGACACGCCGTTGAGGGAGTTGCTATTCGACGTCGAGGTGGAAAGCGACGCTGCAGAGTCCAGTGCCCAGGTACTGCCGTTCCAGGTGAGAAGGAGGTTCTGGGGGACTCCCTGGCCGTTATTGTACGAGCCCACGGCCACGCAGAAGCTCGTGCTGACACACGACACGCCCGTGAGGGAGTTGACCTGTGAGGCCACTGCATCCGGCGTCGGCGTAATGGACCAGGTAGCAGAGGCTGCAGCAGCCGGCGATACGACACTCGCAAGGCTTGCGAAGAGAAGAATCATCGGGGCGACGCCAACCAGAACACGACGGCGCCAAGTGCGCGCAAGCTTGCGGGCTGCTGCGAAACCAATGTGAGAAGCAACCACGATCAACCTCCTAAGTCTTATTTCCTGCGCTACGGTACATGTTTCACACACCCATAACAAGGCACCAGCGTTGGCCTTCGCCCCCCTGGGCCGGCGCGGCGGGGCCCCCGGGCGCGCCAGCTCACAACCGGTGAAAACTGCTCCGGTGAACGCCAGGCGTGACGTCGTAGTAACTATGTTGCCTTTGAGCCTGTTCGTCCGTAGGATGCGGGAGCCTCGGGAACGCTGAACGATTCACCTGCGTCCGACAACGACGCCCGCCTACCCAGGCCAGAAGGGTGATCACGCGATACAAGACGACGCTGGCGCCTTATACGGCGACGAATGCTACCTGCCACGAAGCCCCGGCCTGCCAGCACACCAGGCTCATCTCGCAGCCATGCCGACTATCGGTGCGTTCAGGTGCCGGCCACCCATCGATCCCAAGAAAGGCGCGTTGAACAGGCTGTCGCAAAATACGCTCGGAGCACTCACCGGCCTGGGACTTTGCACTCAGAACAGCCATTCTCAGGCCATTTTGCGACAGCCTGTGAAGCGGAAAATTCGCCCGTCAGATGCCACGAACCGGTAGCCCTTTCCGTCCGGCGTAGAGGCCGTGCCGACTATTGGCGCGTTCAGGTGCTTGCAGCCCATGGAGCCGTAGAAGGACGCGTTGAAGCTGAAGATGCCACCGTCGGAGGCTACAAACCAATCTCCCTGCTTGGCAGCGGGCGGCGGGGGAGCTACCGCATACGACAGCGCTAGGTTCTGGTCCATAATACCGTTGTTGCGCAAGCCCGCAGCCGCGCAGAACCTCATGCTCACACACGAGGTGCCGTTGAGGCGATTGCACTGCGAGGTCGAGGTAGAAAGCGCTGGCCACGTGCTCCCGTTCCAGATGAAAAGGCGTCTGGTCCCCAACGCCGATTTCCGCACAACTGGTTCGGGGCAAGGTTCAGCTGATGTCGTAGTGCAGGGTTCGATTCCCCCACCACGGGACTCTGGTGTCTGCCGTGAGGTCGGCTTGACGGAGCACGGGTGAGCAGGCGCGCCGTTCGAGACGGATGGTGATGGTGTCGGCGGTATTGATGATCTCGCCGGGCGTGTCGAGGAATCGACGTTGGATGGTGTCGGGCGCGGCGTTCGCGTAGCCGGGAAGCCGAGCACGCACGGCGGCGACGAGTGCTCGAGCCAGGACGCACAACATGATGTCCAAGTCGACGTTGAGGTTCACGGCGGACGATATCGCGTCGGCGTGAAAAGCGCGGATGATCTCGGCGAGGCGGTCTTCGATGTTCATCCGTCGGGCGTAGCGCTCGATGAGCGCCTTGGTCGAGAGATCGTGGTCGTTGGAGATGATCACGGTCGGCGCCTCCCGACCGAGACCGCGGACGACGAGCTGGCGGACGGCGCCGGGGTAGCGGGTCGGCTTCACGCCGACCGATTCGTTGACCCGAGGCCGGTTGTGAGGCCCGGGGCGCTCCAGGTGAACTGCCTTGTAGTCGCTGGGGGTAAGGCTCTCGATGCAGCTCATGAGCGCAGGCGAGCGCATCCGAAGCGTGATGAACTTGACACCGCGGGCGTCGAGCTCGCCGAGCACCTGGTGGGTAGTGACCTTCTGGCCATGATCACCATGTGGGGGTCGTGGCCGGTAACGGCTCGCCAATGATCACAGAACACGATCGCTTCACGGGCACAGGTGGCCTTGGAGAGGTCTGCGTTCGCGTAGACGAGGTTGTGGGTGTCGGAGTCCTGTGCGAAGAACGTGAGCACGCTGGGGGCGCGCTGGGAACGGGTGGGCACGTAGTGGCGTTCGAGCGCGGGGTCGGCGCCCAGTGCATGACCGCGTGGAAGTCCAAGTCGATGACCGCCTGGTCCGCGGTGGCGAGCCCGGCGCTCACCATCTTCTCGTCCAAGGCAGCGAGAAAGCCGCGCTGGTTGTTGTGGCTGCTGCGATAGGAGCAGTCGGTCAGTGCGGTCTTCTTCGGCAGCGTGGCGGGCCCGACGAACAGCGCTGCTGCGGTGTCGACCAGCAATAGGTCATCGACATGGGAGACCCGCCGTACGCCGGCCATCTTAAGCGCATGAAGTGAAAGGAGCCAGCTGGTTGCAGGCACGACCCGAGTGGCCCGGTACCCGGCCGACCGACAAGGTAGGGCAGGTCCAAGCCGACCAGATCGGGGATGCACAACAGCAAGCCCGCCATCTTGGTGTGCACACGCTCGGGCCATGCTGAAAAGTCGATGACCGACGTCCGGGGTAGGTGGGTGTCGCGACCGAAGGCGCCCGGTGATGAAGAAGCTTCCGGCGCGGGGTGGCGAAGGAGGCGACCGAACCCTTCTTCGGCGAGGATCTCACCGACGCTCGTGCGGTTGAGCGGCGTTCCTTCGGCTCCGAGCTTGGCCGAGATCTCATAGGTCGAAAACCCCGCGCGGCGTAGCTCGATCACCCGGCCACGGGCCCGGTCCTTGGCGGGGGCGACGCCAGGCGGCGGACCGAGCTTGGCTGCCGGCGCGAACAGGCTCACCTTGCCAGCGCGAAAGTCGCGGACCAGGTTCATTACCGACCAGCGGCTGTAGCCGAACCTGGCGCCTGCAGCTTCGTCGGTGAGCCCATCGACGAAGACCGCCCGCAGCGTCTCGTACCGGCGGTGGTTTACCTCCTAAGGCGACATGAACCATTCGACTGCACCATGTTGTCTCGATCTTGTTGCCATATGCCATGTCTGCCACATCGCTTGTCGCCATTGGTGGACCCTCGAACGTCCCCCGCCCGATCGGCTCATTCGCCATTTCCCCTATTCAGAGCAGGTACGCCTGTCAGCGAAGCCGATCTGACCAAGACGACAGCCAAATCACAGATATGTCATAGACCAGCCAGACCGCAGCAATAATCCGAGGAGAGCCCGATCCGCTCAGGAGGCATCACCGCAGTTCACGAGACTTCTCGACCTAGACGCTCCCATGCACCTAGATCACCATGCCTGTGCCGAACCACTTGTGCAGAAATCGGCGTTAGCGCCGTTGCTATAGCAGCCGACGGCCACACAGAGGCTCGGCCTCGCACACGACACGCCGGTAACGCAGTTGTTCTGTGGTCCAACCATATCTGGCATAGAGGTGATGGACCAGGTGGCAGAGGTTTCTGTGGCCAGCGATACAACACCCGCAAGGCTGGCCAGGAGAACAACAAGTGGGACGACAACCACCAAGAGGCGACTGCGGGCGCCTACAAAGCAACGTGCCATCGCCGAGCGAATGCGAGCCGTAGCCATGATCATCCTCCTACGTCTTCATGCTTTTTCGAAGGCACGCCTTTCTCTAACCTCCAGCAAGCAGATATACAAGGCTCCTGGGTTCGCCGCCAGGAATGGTCTGTCATGGTGGCAGCGAGTGTTGGGAGAGAAAAGTTGCGCTACGCTCCGAGGCCGCACAGCCGGGCGCGACACCGTTCCTGCCTGCATCTCCCGTCCTACGCCAAGAGGCCTCGCTGTCGCGGGCAGATCTCGCAGCTACGCCCCGGCGAAAGGGGGGTAGCTATGGTACTGATTCATCGCTACCGGTGACAGGCGGGGCAGCCAACCCACCGTTGGGAAGTTCGTTACAGATCGGTTCCGGAACAGCCACGTCGGTGATGGCCCGGGCCGCCAGGAGGCATGAAAGCGCGGCTCGCGACCGACAGCTCCGTCGTGTAGGAACCTCACTCACATCAGCGGTGCGTCTTCTCGCACTGCGTATTCCTGCGGATTCTGACTACGACGAGCCCAGAAATGGCGCTTCAATGGCTTCCTGATCGGTTGGTTCCGCCCCGTCCGTCCGATGAGGTGACGCAGTGACGCATCCCAGAAGCCATCAGCAGTCCGCCCTGCCTAGGTCGTGGAGACCCGCAGTTAGAGTGCAGCCACCTGCAGAAGGGAGAGTCTCCGCGTACGCAGCGTGCTCCGTCCTGTAGGGCCTGCATCTCGCCAGCAGCTCACAGCCCAACCATGACGGTCTTCATCTCCGTAAACGCTTCGATGCCTGCCCGACCACCCTCCCGGCCGACACCTGACTGCTTGTAGCCGCCAAACGGGGCGTTCGGCATCACCGCGTAGTCGTTGATCCCCACTGTTCCGGCTCGCAGCGCCCGAGCCACCCTCCAGGCTCGCTTGACGTCGTTCGTGTACACGCCGGCAGCGAGGCCATAGTCCGTGTCATTGGCTATCCTGATCGCATCCTCTTCATCCTCGAAAGGGATCACCGCGAGCACCGGACCAAAGATCTCCTCCTGGGCAATGGACATCGAGTTGTCGACGTCGGCAAACAGCGTAGGGTTCACGTAATTGCCCAGCGCCAGGTCGCCTTCTGGCCTGTCGCCACCGCATACTAAGCGTGCCCCTTGGTCGGCCGCAGACCCGATCAGCCCCATCACCTTGTCCACCTGGCGCTGCGTCACCAAAGGCGCGGAGGTGACAGACGGATCGAAGGGGTCGCCGTAGGTAGCCATAGAGGCCATCGCCGCCGCCTTCTCGACGAGCTCCTCGTAGATCGACCGCTCGACAAGCGCCCGCGTCTGACACGCGCATCCCTGGCCCGCGAGGCCGATGGTGACCATTCCCATCGCGACCATGGCCGCGAGATCCACGCTGTCGACGTCGGCAAAGAAGATGCTAGGGCTCTTGCCGCCGAGCTCCAATGAAACTCGCTTGATCCCCTTCCCGCTGGCTTCGAGTATCCGCTGGCCGACCAACCTACTACCGGTAAATGTAACCTTGTCAACCAAAGGATGTGCAATAAGGGCCTCCCCCGTAGGCGCGCCAGGACCAGGCACGAGGTTGAAGACTCCCTCAGGGATGCCAGCCTCGGCGACCAGACCGGCAAAGCGCAGCGAGCTGAGCGATGCGAGTTCGGATGGCTTCAGCACCACCGTGCAGCCGGCGGCGAGCGCTGGAGCCACCTTCTGGGCCAGCAGCATCAGAGGTGCGTTCCAGGGAATGATCGCGGCAACCACGCCCACCGGTTCTCTCAGCGTCAGCACCTGCATGTCGTTGCCCGTGTAGGTGGGCAGGGTCTCACCCCCCAGCTTGTCGACCCAACCTGCGTGATGATCGAACATGTCTGCTGCGATCTCGGAAGAGACCGCGTAGTACGAGCTGAAGGAGACAGGCATACCGTTCTCCAGCGTTTGGAGCTGGTTCAGCTCGTCTCCGTGAGCGGCCACCAGCTCCGCGAGACGCTGGATAGCGGCGCGGCGTTCCTTTGCTCTCGCTCGCGGCCACGGACCCTCGTCGAAAGCACGCCTCGCTGCCTTGACCGCCAGGTCGACGTCCTCGGCGCTGCCGACTGCAAGCTCTGTGATCACCTCGTTCGTGACGGGGCTTACATGCTTCCACGTTCCACCATCGGACGAGTCGCGCCACTGCCCGTTGATGTACAGCTGGCCGCGACCGACATTTAGCTTGTCACGGTATGAAAGCATGCTGAGCGCCATCGCCTACCTCACTTCTCTCATTGTTCGTCTGTTGCTACGTGTCTGTTACTACGTGTCTGCTGCGTCGATTACATATCTCTTGCGTTCGGTTGCATCCCAAAGGTCGCTTCGCTGTCTTTAGTATATGGACTGCCTACAGTAAGCACATATTGCCCATAGACGACAGCACGAGCCCAGCCTGCTAGCCACCTTCACCTCTGCGGACCGGGCCTATGCTGACTATCCACCACGGCGCGCTAGTGCGACGCTACAGCCCATGATCACCAACCGTGCAGCGGCAAAGTCCCGATCGCCATCCCGCGTGGTCGCCGTCCCGGTCATCATCCCCGTTATCTGCTCAACAGCATGCATCCGGCGAGCGGTCCACCGCCAGCCGCGACGACGGCTACCTCGGGCGAGCCTTGGACCTGCCGGTCGCCTGCCTCTCCCCAGAGCTGCAGGCACGCCTCGTGCAGGAACCCATAGCCGTGAAGCCGGCCGCCTGACAGCTGTCCCCCGTTGGTGTTCAGCGGCAGCGAACCCTCCAACGAGATCGTCCCTTCCTCCACGAAAGCGCCTCCCTCGCCTCGCTCGCAGAAGCCAAGCGCCTCGAGCCAGGCGAGGGCGAGAAAGCTGAACCCGTCATACACCTCCGCCACGTCAACATCGACAGGACCCAGATCTGTCCGTGACCACATCATCGACGCGGCGTCGCGCATTGACATCGTCGTGAAGTCATCCCACTGGTCCCAAGACGGCCTCCCGCGGATAGCCGAGCCAACCGCCTCGATCCGCACAGGCGGGCGCCTCAGAACGGGGGCCGAGTCCTGCCTCGATACTATGACCGCAGTCGATCCGTCAGCTGGAACATCACAGTCGAACAGGCAGAGAGGCGTCGAGATCATCCGCGCCTCGAGGTAATCCTCAAGGGTCAGGGGATCACGATATATCGCCTTCGGGTTCAGCGCAGCGTTGCGCCGCTCTGTGAGGGCAATGCGCGCGAGCTGCTCTCGCGTCGTGCCGAACTCGTGGAAATGGCGCATGGCGTACATGGCTACCCAGTTCGCAGCCGACGGCGCTCCGAAAGGAAGCAGCCACTCGAGGAACCCACTTGCCCGGTAGGAGGACCCACCGTGCTGGCCACCGCCACCAGACCCCACGACACTCGCACGCCCTTTGTCACCCTGAGCGGACGCCTCCCAGACCGTCCTGAAGCAGAGCACATGATCAGCGTAACCAGCAGCCACGGCGGCACACGCGGTGATCACCGACCCGAGCTGGCCAGGGTTCTCCGGTCCACCGTTGTACCAGCTCAGCTCGAGACGAAGCGCGTCCTGCACTTCGGTCACTCCAACGCCCGAGAAGCCAGGAGGGAAGTCCATGTTGCCCGGATAGGTGGCCACGCCGTCGATGTCCGAACGATCAAGGCCCGCATCCTCGATCGCCTCCAAGCATGCGTCCAACGTGAGATCAAGCGCAGGCCGGTAAAGGCGGCGACCCACCTCGGACTGCCCGACACCCGAGATCACTGCCCGGCGTTCAAGGGGCTCCCGCATGCTCAGGCGCCGGACCCTGCGTTCGTGGTATCCCGCATGTCTGCCCGATCCAGCGTACTTCCCGTCCCCGGCATACCGTTCACCTCCCGCATGCCTGCCGCATCCGGCATACGCGGCCTGAAGACCGGGACCCAAACCACCCCGCCTCGGTCCTCGTAGCGTTGGAAGTCGACGTTCACGACCATGCCGATGTTCACCGCGTCTATTCGGCAGTCGATCACATTGCTCAGGATGCGTAGCCCGGGCTGATCATCCAGCTCAACCATGGCAATGACGTAAGGCGGGTCAAAGCCCGGAATCCATGGCTGGTGGTCAACTGTGAACGAGTAAATACTCCCCCGGCCGCTCACAGGGCTCGGTGCAAGATCCTTCGACAGGCACATGGGGCAACGCGGCGACGGCGGATGCAAGATGAACCCACAGGAACTGCACCGGAGGAACCTGAGCAGCCCGTCCGAGCCCGATGACCAGAAGAAATCGTTCTGTCCCGGAACGATACGCGGAAGTATCCTGAAGGCCGGCTGATCCGCTCCCACCTCGCCGGGAGCCAACTTATCGTCCCTCTCGCTCGCGACCACAATGCTCAGCGCAGCGACGTCCAGCGCAGCGACGTCCAGCCCAGCGAACGGTTCTTCATACGGCCGCGCTCAGTCCAGCGGTGTTTCATCACCGTCGGAGACGGCCGATCCCTGACCACGGTTGAAACCTCGCCGCGCCGCCGGAAGAGCGGCAACTGCTGGAAGCAGCCCGAACGCAGGCTCGGTCAAGAGAATCGAACCGAGTATCTCCTCCCACGAGGCCCCGACTTCGGCGGCAAGCATGGCATGCCGTTCGATTCCCTCCGGATTGCGAAGCACGACGGTGCACACCATACGGATGAGCTCATGTGTCTTTCGGTCCGGTGAACGAAGGGAATCGATCTGTGACAGCCACGCGCTCTGGGCTTCCTGCAGGCTGGGCACCAGGTCGTGAAGGTGACGATCGAACGGGTAGGGCCATTCGAGGTAGCTCTCCCTGCCAGTATCGGCGCGATCGCGCTCGTCGTCAGGCACGGGAAGGCAGCTCCGCGGTAGCCTCACCGATCACCTTTACCTCGCCTTCAGCGTTGGACAGTGTGCACTCCAGGTCCACCAGGTTCGCATCGCCTTCGTTCCGCTTTGCAAGGACGACTATCTTCGTCGTGAACATCTCACCCGGCCAGGTCTGCTTCGCAAAGCGAACCTTGTACCGCCGCAGTGTGCCCTTGCCGACGTAGTTGGTAAGGGCAGTAGCGAGGATCCCTGCCGAGAACATTCCATGGCCGAACACGCTGGGGAGGCCAAACTCCTTGGCTGCCACCTCGTCGTGGTGCATCGGGTTGAAGTCACCGGAGGCGCCCGCGTACATCACCAGATCCGTCCGACCCAGCGTGTGCGTCAGCACCGGCGCTTCGTCAGCTTCCTTCACGTCCTCGAAAAACACTGCCAACTCCTTGTCGTAACTTTCACCATGCTATATCCGCCTATATCCGCCACCCCAGGCCTCCTTTGCCAGCCAGTCCGTAGCCCTCACCATTGCCGGCCCACAAATGTCGGCGACACCGTCAACCGAACCCAGAAAAACCCATCCCGGACGGTCATCGACAATAGCGGCTAGCCGCGCACAGCGTGCTTCTAGTCGCCTGAGAGCGCAAAGATCATAGCGTCTGCCACTCGATGATAGGCTGAAAGGCGGACATGGGATCTCACCAGAACAGTGCAGGCGCCGACCAGCCCGAGCCAGCAAGCCGCATGACCAGTAGTCGCGCCCGGGCGACCACTTCAGAGGAGTGGCTGGACATCCTCGGACCTGACCGCGCCGCAATTCTACGCGCCAAGGGCACCGAGCCGCCCTTCTCGGGAGATCTTCTCCATATGCGTGACGACGGCATCTACCGCTGCGCTGGCTGCGATGCAGAGCTGTTCTCTTCTGGTTCCAAGTACGACTCGGGTACGGGCTGGCCAAGCTTCCACTCGCCAGTCGACGCCGCATCGGTCGAGGAGCATGTGGACTATAGCCACGGCCTGGTCCGCACCGAGGTAACCTGCTCTACCTGCGGTGGTCACCTCGGCCACGTCTTCGACGGCGAGGGACCAGATGGCGCCAAGCGCTACTGCATCAACTCGCTCTCCCTCCGGTTCCTAGCATCTTCCTGAGCTTCGGCGCCTCCTGAGTTGGGATGCCAACACGACCCGCTATGCTGGATATCACATGACAACCACAAAGCTATCTGTGACATGGGATTACCGGTGCCCGTTCGCGCGCAATGCAAACGAGCATATCTTGGCGGCGCTCGCAGCCGGCGCGCCATGGACCGTGGAGTTCATACCGTTCTCGCTCGACCAGGCTCATGTGGACGAGGATCATGACCCGGACGTCTGGGACAATCCATCCATGGCGCCCAATCTGCTCGCCGGGCAGGTCGGCATCGCAGTCCGGGATCGCATTCCCGAACGGTTCCCGCAGGTCCACCTGTCGATCTTCGGCGCCCGCCATGATGAAGGACTCGACCTTCGCGACGAGGCCATGCTGCGCTCCAGGCTCGCCGCGTGCGGAGTAGATGCCGATCTGATCTTCGAGGAGATCCAGAGCGGATGGCCGCTGGACTGTTACCGCAAGGAGCATGAGGCTGCTGTAACAGAGCACGCTGTGTTCGGCGTGCCGACGTTCATCGTCGGCGACAAGGCTGCCTTCGCGCGCTTGATGACCAGGCCAGAGGGGGATTCCGATCTGGCCCGCTCCACCATCGAGAACGTGCTCGCCATCATGGAGCGCCATCCCGAGCTCAACGAGCTCAAGTACACCTCGATCGACTTCTAACCCTCCCGGCGATGGCGCCTTCAAGCTGTAGTCCACTCCGTGCTCGCGACCAGACGAGGAACGCTCGCAACCACCACGACTTTGCCTAGGCCGGTAGCGAGGGAAGCGAGCGAAGGTACGAACTGCCTACCGGAACAGCTTCTTTCCTAATCCCTTGAGCGCCGACCAGGCTTCAGGCCATCGCGCCCTCGAAGAAAGAGCACTCTCCGCCTCCGCAACCGACAGCTCCCCCGCTACAAACGTTGCTACTGGCGGAAGCTTCGATGACGTCGTCCGCAGCCAGTCTCGCGACACCGAGCTGTCGTGCCACTCGCCTAGCACATCTTGGAGACGCGCTGCCGACCTGCAGAAACGCCGGAGGTTGCCTCCGGGCGCCGGACCCATGATCTCCGACGCATATCGCACCCGCTTCACCCTCACCCGGATGGCGTGCAACGCTCGATCTTCCGGCTCGTCGATCGTCGCCCCGACCAGCGACGCCAGTCCACGCCACTGCTTGGAGATGAGACGTGGCATCACATCTCCAGCCCGCCCTGATGCGATCTCAGCCAGGACCGCCTCGTCGAGGTGTTCGGACATCAGCTCCTTCAGCCTCACGAGGCGAGGGGCTGTACGCGCAGCCGAAAGGACGTCACTGGCTGCTCTCCTCTCGTCGTCAAGGTATTGCAGGATGCAGGCCAGCCCGGCCTCGAAGCTGGCAAGCTCAGCAGGGCTCGCAAGAGAGCGCAGGTCACTGCCCGCATGCCGCAACCTTGCATCCAGCACGTCCCAGTCCCGCACTGCACCCAGTCGAGCCGCGTACCATGACAGATCTTCGACGACAGCCGCGCTCCATGTTTTCTCCAGAAGGGGGCTGGCAACCCGCATATTGGAACGTATGCGCCTGAGAGCGACCCTTGCCTGGTGAACGGCTTCGATCCGCTCGTGTTCAGCTTGAACTCCGCCTGTCACGTATCCGCCGCCTGTCGGGCATCCTCCAACACCGCTCCCGTCACCGACGCCGTCCCACCTGCCACCTACGTCAGTATGCAACTTACGCTCGAGCTGGCGAACCAGCGCGTCTTGCTCCACGAAGCGCTCCCATGATGTGCGCAACGCCTCCACCAAAAGCTCTCCGGCAGGGTGCCGCGCGTTCTCGGCACCCGCGAACGGATTGGGCTCTTTGCTCACAAGAGTCCTGCGGCGAGCTCGTAGCCGGACCGGACCCTGGAGCCGTTCACGACATATACAGTAGGCACTGGCGTGGGACCCGCGCCTGCTGGCACCGCCCCGGCCTCGGGCCAGTGTCCGGTGGAAAGCACGCTCGCACCGCATCCCCGCGAACGCCGAATCTTGTTGCATTTCGTTTGCGATCGACAGGCGCCACTGATAAGGTGCCAATTAGTTCGAGTGGCGGCGAACCGGACATGCTCAGCAGTGTTAAGAGGTCCGGTTGCAGGGCCGGATTTATTCGCAAGAAGAGACGCTCGGGGAGTGGCGCAGTGGTAGCGCACCTGCTTTGGGAGCAGGGGGTCGGGAGTTCGAGTCTCCCCTCCCCGACTCGAGAGTTTCCCTCCGTGCAAGACCAGCGATCCAGCGGAAATGGGACCTTGGTCGCAATTATAGTAGCCGGCGGCGATCTGTGCCGATGTCGGCATGTCAAACGTTGGCTGCTCCGCGACCAAGTCTGCCCAGTTGCACGTTGCTGACCGTCCATACTGCCGGGGCCTGCGGGCTCGTGCGCTCAGCGATAATGAACGGCTGCCCGTCTGTGACCACGGCGGCCCTCGGGTCGGCCGCCACCAGAGCTGCCCATTTGGGGCTCTTCCGGTTTTCCCGGGGTCTCGTGGATCACGAGCTCTCCGTGAGGAAGTTGTGCGGGAGATCCGCGCCATAGGCACAGAGGCGCATCAGACTCTCCTTTGTGAGAAAGAAGAAGCTCCTCCACGCCTCTGTGTTCGTCGATCCTAGCGAGATCGTCGCCCATCTAGTCGGCCTCAAAGACGTCCGGGTCCTTTCCTATGCGCGTCGGGGACCGGCCGGTGAGATCACCGTCGAACAGTCCGACCCTGCCTTGGTGTGCCGACGCTGCAAAGGGCGAGCGTGGGTGAAGGACCGCCCGGTCGTCTCCTATGTGGACTTGCCCTTCGGCGGCGTGCCGATCACGCTGCGGTGGAGGAAACACCGGCTTGTCTGCCCGGACCAAGCCTGCTCGGAAGGGTCTTTCACCTTGGGAGACCACCGGATCGCTGCTATCGGATGCATGCTCACCACGAGAGCGGCCAAATGGGTGGTGAAACAGATCAGCGGCGGCCAGACCGTCTCGCACCTCGCCAGGGAACTCGGGAGCTCCTGGGACGCGATCAATTCGGCGGTGCGCATCTACGGGGCAGCCCTTCTTGCCGCCGACACGAAGCGCTGCAAGGAGACGACGGCGATCGGCTTGGACGAGTCGCTCTTTGTGAGATCGGGCCGCTTCAAGGAGAAGTCGTGGTCGACAACGGTGTGCGACGTGGCCAACCACGCACTCATCGACGTGCTCCCGACCAGGGACTTTGCCAATGTCGCCCGCTGGCTGGATTCCCAACCCCACCACGTAAAGGAGAACCTCCACTACGGCTGTCTTGACATGTCGAGGACCTACAACGCAGTGTTTCGGGTCGTCACCCCGAAGGCCACGAGGGTGATCGACCGCTTTCACGTCATGCGCCACGCCATAGGCGCGGTCGATGCCGTGCGTCGCCGCGTTCAACAGCAGCGTCTTGGGCATCGAGGCAGACGAGACGACCCGCTCTATCGGGCCAGAAAGCTCTTGGTCATCAAGGCGACCGCCGAGGACCCCGAACTCAGCTCCCGCCTCGAAAGCCTTCTGGCACTGGGCGACCCTGACGGCGAAGTCGCATTCACCTATGGCATGAAAGAGGCCGTTGCCCGCTTCTACGAAATCGCCGATCCTGAAGAAGCTGCCGATCTCATGCGCGACATCATCGAGCATGGGTCAAAGCGCTCGGCGCCGCCTGAAGCCCGCAGCCTGGCCCGGACCTTGCGCAACTGGTTCGAGCCCATCGTCGCCTGGCACGGTGCCCGGGTGTCGAACGGACCGACCGAAGGAATGAACAACCTCTTGAAAAGGGTGAAGCGTGTCGCCTTTGGATTCACCAACTTCGAGAACTTCCGCATCCGGGCCTTGCTCTACGCCGGCAAACCCAACTTGCGAGT